>NZ_JADGIT010000002.1:0-364651 GCF_015233855.1 Corynebacterium sp. ED61
GCCCTCCCACCCTTGGCGGATGCGGCGGATGGTTTCGGCGAGCACTTCATCGTGCGGCTTGCCATGCTCTCTGGCGTATTCCGTGGTGATGCCATGCACGGCGGAGGCTTGTTTCGGGATTTCGATCCCGGGATCTGCGAGCATTTCCAGGTCATCGCGCTCTTTACCGCGAATACTCACCAGGGCACTGGTGACGATTTTTGCCGTTTGTGGATCGACTCCCGTGGTTTCGAGGTCGAAGCTCAGCATGTGGCTTGGATCAAAATGCCCGTTCATGTCCCCCACTCTATATGGGGCTTAGACAAGCATGTCGTCGGCAATACGATCAGTGTTGTCCGCTTCGATGAACAGTGCTTCGTCGTCGCCGAAGAGGTAGTTGTTTGCGGAGGTGTCTGGGAAGAGAAACATTGTGGTGCTCCTTGTTTGGGTTGGTGTCAGTTGGACGGTTTTCACGCTAAAACCAACTGACGGCGCACGTCGACCCTGGACCCCCATGTAATTTCATCAGTAGAGTACCATTTTTGCAGCTCACGCCAGATCATCGACACCCCAGTTGTTATATTTTTCCGAATCACCCACTCCCCCTATTGTGGCGCAGCGCACACATTTAACCGCTGGTGAACTCCTGTTTTCATGGTTATCTCGCTAGAATTTTCCAGTTTTGACGTTCCTCTTGACAGCCCCTCCCCATGTACTATAATCGAACATATGATCTAATCTAGCGGGGGATTTTCAGAACTTGTCTCGCTCCCAAATACTCTGTTTTTCAACACTTCATTCACCACCACATCACGTCCTCGGGGGACTCGTGAACACAGAACAACCGTCGTGGCGCGTCTGCGATGCCACCGATCCACTCAGCCTCGCCACCGTCCAACGCAACATACTCGACCTCGCCATCGCCTCAAGCTGCCTTCCCGATTGGGAAGAATGTGTCGATGACGTGCGCTCCCGTCTCGCCGTCCGCATGGGTCTGACGGAAACAGTCGCCATGTATTTTGTCGACGCCAGCCTCATGCTCACCCGCTTTCCCCTCCTCGCCCAGCATCTGTCTGATGGGCACATGTGCTTTGACTCCGTGCGGCGGCTAGCCGAGTATCTCGAAGCCGTGCCTGACGAGCTCATTTCTACGGTTGAAGAGGACCTACTCAAGGAAATCGCGCCGAAGAAACCTCAGCAGTCCGTCCCCACCGGCCGCCGCTTGCGTGCAATTTGCCAGCGGATCATGGACAAACGTTGCCCACCTGCGCGCCCCAAGGAGGAGAAGGATTCGCCACCTCCACCTCCGGATGAGCGAGATCCGCTTCTGCACGTCGATGCCCGCAAGGACACGGTCACGGATTTCATCCTTCGTCTCAACAAAGCCGAGGCGCACGAGGTCACCCTCATGCTGGACTACGTCTGCCGCGAGCAGTTTTGCGACCGCGGCGAAGCCTTCATGCGCTTGCTACGCGGAGAGTCCCGCCCGGAGATCACGCTCAACATCTACCGCTCCGCAGACAGCGAAGACGGACAGATTCAAATCGCTGGGCACTGGCTGCACCCGCTTATCTCCCAAGACTGGATGCGTCGGGTCACCCACGTTTTCGCACCTGGCTGGGCACGATGCGAGGGTTACCAACCCACGCCGGGCATCCGGGCGTCGGTCATGGGACGCGACGGACACTGCCGCTTCCCCGGCTGTGACGTCCCCGCGGAGCGCTGCGACCTCGACCACGTGCAGCGCTGGGAGTCCGTTACCTCAACCGACAATCTTCACTGCCTTTGTCGCACCCACCACCGGCTTAAAACGGCTGGTCAATGGGATGTCACGCTCCGCCGGGACGGTACGGAAGAATGGACGTCGCACGGCGATGGACACACAGTCATTACCGAGCCAGGTGGCGTGCTGCAACGCGAAACCTTTGAACACCGAGCGGTTCGCCGCACCAAGGTACTCGCGGATTACAACCAACAGCGGGTCATCAATGAGGAGTGGAATTCTCGGGCGGCGTGTGCTGCCCGGATGGCGGCAAAGTTGGATGCAAAGGCAGACGAGACATCGCCTTCCCAGGTCATCGATGCTCTCGCCGCCGCGTACGAAGACAAATACGGCCCACTCCCCTCCAAGCTCCAGCGAGTATTCAGCTGCGGATAGACTCAGAAAGGTGACTAACTACGCAGAACAGTGGCAGCAGTTGGCGGACGAAGTGCGCACGCACCGCGACCGCTACTACTACGGTGACCCCACGATCACCGATGAGGACTTCGACGCTCTGTTGCGCCAGCTCAAGCAGCTAGAGGAAGAGCACCCCGAAGCTATCACGGGCACCAGCCCCACCGAGGAGGTTGCCCCTGCCCCGCCGGAATCCAGCCCGTTCCGCAACGTTCACCACCGCGAGCGCATGCTCAGCCTGGACAACGTCTTCGACAAGGAGTCGCTGCAGGGTTGGCTTGAGCGAACCCCGGCGAAAACGTATCTCACCGAGCTAAAGATCGACGGCGCCTCCATCAACCTGCTCTACGTCAACGGGACGCTCGAACTCGCACTGACCCGCGGCGATGGCACCACCGGCGAAGACATCACCCACAACGCCCGCACCCTCAAAGACATCCCCGACCAGCTCAGTGGCGACTTCCCCGAACTCGTGGAAATCCGTGGCGAGGTATTCATCACGGTCGAGGATTTTGCCACGATGAACGCCCAGCGCCAGGCCGAGGGCCTCAAGATGTTCGCCAACCCCCGCAACGCTGCGGCGGGTGCGATGCGCCAGAAGAATCCCGAAGATACTGCCAAGCGCCCACTGCGATTGATCTGCCATGGCATCGGCGCGCGCGAAGGTTTCAACGTCTCCAGCCAGCACGAGGCGTACAAAGCCATCGAGTCCTGGGGTCTGCCTGTCAGCCCGTATACCAAGCAAGTTCACACGGCGAAGGAAGTCGTTGACCAGGTCACGTACTGGGGCGAGCACCGCCACGACGCCGCCCATGAGATGGACGGGCTCGTCATCAAGGTGGACTCGCTGGACGAGCAGCTCGAACTCGGTACCACTAGCCGCGCTCCACGCTGGGCGATTGCCTACAAGTACCCGCCCGAAGAGGCGATGACCACCCTGCGCAATATCCGCATCGGCATCGGCCGCACCGGTCGCGCCACGCCTTATGCCGTGATGGAGCCCAAGTACGTCGCTGGCTCCACGGTGTCCATGGCCACGCTGCACAACCCCACGGAGGCCCACCGCAAGGGAATCCGCTTGGGCGATACCATCATGATCCGCAAAGCTGGTGAGGTCATCCCGGAGGTCCTGGGCCCCGTGGAGGATGCCCGCGACGGCTCCGAACTGGAGTTCGTCTTCTCCAGCATCTGCCCAGAATGCGGCACCTCGCTGGCCCCCACCAAAGAGGACGACGCAGACTGGCGCTGCCCCAACACCCGCTTCTGCCCTGGTCAGCTACACACTCGCCTGACTTACCTCGCCGGACGTGGCGCTTTCGATATTGATGCGCTGGGAGAAAAGGCCGCGTACGACCTCATCCACTCAGGGGTGCTCACCGACGAATCACGCCTGTTCAGCCTCACCCGCGAAGACCTCGAGCGCACCTCCGCGTACTCCACCAAGGCTGGCAACCTCAACAAGTCCGGCGAGACGCTGCTGGAGAAGCTCGAGGCTGCCAAGACCGTCGACCTGTGGCGCATCATCGTAGCACTATCCATACGCCACGCAGGTCCCACCGCAGCAAAAGCCCTGGCCAGGCACTTCGGTTCCATCGAGGCTATCCGCAACGCCTCCGCTGAGGACATGTCCGGCATCGAGGGCGTGGGCCCGATCATCGCCCAATCCGTGGCAGATTGGTTCACCGTCGATTGGCACCAGGAGATCGTTGATCGATGGGAGGAGGCTGGGGTTCAGATGTTTGTTCCCGACGCCGACTCTTCCGCTGATCTCCCCTCCCTAGAAGGTTTGACCATCGTGGTGACGGGCTCACTTGAGGAGTTCGACCGCACTCAAGCCAAGGAGGCGATTGAGGAGCGGGGCGGAAAGGCATCGGGAAGTGTTTCGAAGAACACGGACTACCTAGTGGCGGGCGAAAAGGCTGGCTCAAAACTCACCAAGGCCCGCGATCTCGGCGTGACGGTGCTAGATGAGGAGGGCTTTAAGAAGCTGCTCGCCGAAGGAATTCCGGCCGATTAAGCCACCAGATGGACCCAGTGAGGACGGTCGCGAAGCCCGTCCACGCCACATAGGGTCCCAGCGCCAAGGCGCGGGTGGGCTCCACCTGGCGGCTGCGCAGCATCAGGTCCACGGTCGAGCCGAAGAGCAATGCGGACTCGATGGTGGACAAAAACGGTGCATGGCCGCGGAAGAAGAGCAAGCTCCACCCCGCGTTCAGTGCAATGTTCGCGCCGAAAGATTCCTTGAGCTCGGTGAAGTGCTGTGCCTTGCCTTCGCGCTCCTCAAGGTCAGCGAGGCTATGCCCCACAACATGCCCGGTGGCCAGGAAAATGGGGTTCCATACCAGCGGAAACACCCAATTCGGCGGCTGGATGGCCGGCTTTATTAGGCTCCGGTACCACGTAGAATTCGGATCGGTGGCGACGATCCCGATGCCCGCGTTTGCGGCGATGGCCAAGGCGGTCGCGGTCAAGGTGCGGTGACGTCGACGCTGCTTGATGGGGCCGGTCTGAAACTTGTCGATGAATGAAGCCAAGGGGTTCATTGGCACCAGCCTAGCGAATGGCGCAGGATTCCTCGCCCACCAGAGGCCCCAGCTTGTGTCGGTTGATGGCCACCAATCGGTACGCACCGGCGAACAGCGGGGATAGCGGGCGGAACAGCAACACGGTACCGGCCGCACGAGACCATCTAGCCCGCCCGTGCTGCTTGAGCACAGCACCAATGGCCTTGTGGCCAAGCTCCTTGGAATCCCCGTTCTCGTAGACAGCAAAGTCATCGAGGCGCGCAGGTTTGACCTCCACATCGGCTAAGCCAGTGAGCTTGCGCGCGGACCACTGACAGAATCCGCAATCACCGTCATAGTAGAAAGCCATCAGTTCCTCCAGAGCTTCGCCGCTGCATGTCGTGCTATAGCAGCCAAGGTACTCGCTTCTGCAGGCGTGCGGACAGCCTCCGGAACCACGAAGTTCACCAGCTCCGGCAGCTGCTCGGCGGGCAAAGTCCACTGCTTCCACAAGCTCATCATGGACTTCGCCAGCTCGTCAGAGCTCATCCCGGATGGCACCCTCACGCCGAGCCGCTTGCCCTCCCCCAGCCGAGCGCCCACGGCATCCTTGATGGCACTGTCCTGCAAGGAATGGAGGCTGACGTCGGAATGAGAAAGCAACACGTCCACCTCAACCTGCTCATCGAACCGACGCCACACCGCCTCCACAATTTCCCGATCCACCGGATCCAGCTGGTGAAACTGCGTAGCCCCTGGCAGGCCCTCCAGCACATTGTTGACCTCCGGCTCGTGAACCCGAACCGCCACTTCCGCGCTAACGGCCCTGCTCAGGCGCTCGCAGTACTCGTGCACAGCGTCGCCCAAAGTCAGCGCCATGTCCTTAAACGCCGGCCGGTCCGCAATCACGGAATGCCCGCGGTACTCCACCTGCGCGCCCAAACTCCACGGCCCCAACACGTGCACCAGCACGCGCTCCACGCGCCCGGGCAGGATTTCCTCCGCCAGGTCCCACTGCTCCCGCAGGTACCCGGCCGTCCGCCGCGATTCCAAGCTCGGGTGCGCAGATAACTCCCACCCACGCGGGGTGGTGTGCAGCGGAATCTGCGCCATCGCTGCGGTGGTTGCGGCCAATTGTTTTCCGACGCCACCACTGACCCGCGGCAACGATAGAGCCGGAGCCACACCGATGTCTTCATCCACGTCCACTGTGCGTGTCAGCGCGCTGGCATAGGCAGCCCGCAGGTCAGTGTGGGTGGTGACGGTATCCTCCCACCAGCCGTAGCGGATCATGCCGTGGCGCGGATGGTTCCGGAGCCCAGCAGGATGTCTCCCTCGGGATCGCGTTGGTAAACCACAGCTGCCTGTCCGCGGGCCACGCCCTCCAACGGCTCCAGCAGCTCCAGCTCCATGCGCCATGGGGCTTCGTCTTCGCTCTTCTCGCGGCCGGCTGCCGTGACTGGTTCCGGGTCATCCACCAGCCGAGCTATCGCGGGCACCACACCACCGTGGGCGCGCACCTGCACGTCACACTCGAACTCGCGGCCGTGCTTGGCCGGGTCCAGACGCTTGAGGCGATCCGCCACAATCTCACGGACCTGCAGGTCTTCGCGCCGTCCAACCGTCACCGTGCCGGTGGCCGCGTTAATGTCCGTAACGAAGCGCGGCTGCCCATCCAGCTCTTCGCGCGGCAGGCCCAAGCCCTTGCGCTGCCCGATGGTGAATCCGTACACGCCCTCGTGCTCCGCCACGGTTTCCCCGGATGCGTCCTTCATAAGCCCTGGTCGCAGGCCGATCTTGTTACCGAGGAACGCTTGCGTGCGTCCGTCCGGAATGAAGCAGATGTCGTGAGAATCCGGCTTGGAGGCCACCCCGAACCCAGCGTCCTTGGCCTCTTCGCGAATCTCTGGCTTGATCGTGTCGCCCACGGGGAACATGCAGTGCTCCAGCTGCTCGTCAGTGAGCACGCCGAGAACGTAGGACTGATCCTTGTTGGCGTCGATCCCACGACGCATCACCCCGCCATCCAGACGCGCATAATGCCCGGTGACCACCGCATCGAAACCCAGCGCGATGGAGCGATCCAGCAACGCTTCAAACTTGATCTTCTCGTTGCAGCGCAGGCAAGGATTCGGGGTCTCGCCGATGGCGTAGGAATCCACGAAATTATCGATCACGTCGGCCTTGAAACGGTCGGAGAAGTCCCACACGTAGAAGGGAATGCCCAGCTTATCGGCCACGCGGCGGGCATCTGCAGAATCTTCGAGGCTGCAGCAACCGCGGGAACCGGCACGCACCGCCTCAGGGCTTTGGGACAGCGCCAAGTGCACGCCGATCACCTCGTGGCCCTCTTCCAAGGCTCGGGCCGCTGCTACGGCGGAATCAACCCCGCCACTCATCGCTGCTACAACTCGCATACGAGGCACCCTACGCCCCCGATGCCATACCGGCCAACCTGGCTTGCTCCACGATGCGCGGCAGCTTTTCCGCCAGCTCAGCAGCCTCTTGTTGGGTCACGTGTGGACCGAAAGTCAGGCGCAGCGCCCCGCGCGCCACATCCACGTCAACGCCCATTGCTGTGAGCACATGCGACGCCCGATTCACCCCCGCGCTGCACGCCGACCCGGTGGACGCATCCACGCCAGCCGCGTCCAGAAGCATGATCAGGCTATCGCCCTCCGCGCCGGGGAAGCTCATATGCAGGTGGCCAGGCAGGGCGGGCTCGTTGGTCCAGATCCGTACGTCGGGGATGTTTTCAGCCGCGGTGCGCACGAGGTCGCGTGCTGCGGCCATCTTCTTGTTTTCTTCCTCCATGTTCTTAAATGCCGACGCCAAGGCTGCCGCAGCTCCCACCGCTCCCTGCACGTTGACCGTGCCCGAACGTAGCTTGCGCTCTTGCCCACCTCCGCGGACTGGACTGA
The DNA here is from genome assembly GCF_015233855.1 of Corynebacterium sp. ED61. Lineage (NCBI taxonomy): Bacteria > Bacillati > Actinomycetota > Actinomycetes > Mycobacteriales > Corynebacteriaceae > Corynebacterium > Corynebacterium sp. ED61. Next base: position 7,581 of record NZ_JADGIT010000002.1, read on the forward strand.
GAATCGTGGCGTCGCGGCGGGCCAGCAGAATACCGAGGGACTTCGGCCCTCCGAACTTGTGCGCGCTAGCGGCGAGCGTTGCCGCGCCGAGCTCGTGGAAATCGATGGGCAGGTGGCCGACAGCCTGCACGGCATCCGTGTGAAAAAGGATACCGTGGTCTGCGAACTGCTGAACGGGTTGGATATTTCCGGTCTCATTATTGGCCCACATGCACGTCAGCAAGGCAATCTCTTGCGGATCCAGCTCACTCGGAAGCTGGACGCGGCCGTCGGCATCCACCGGCAATCGCTGCTGTGTGAATCCGAAATCGATGGGCCCGTCGCATATCCAAGAGACGGATTCCATGACCGCGGGATGTTCAATATTTGCGCTTGCAATCACCGACGCACCGCGTTGCGCCTTGGATCCAAACGCTAGGCCCTGCACGGCAATGTTGTTGGCCTCCGTGCCGGATCCAGTGAAGATAACCTCCGCGGCATCGGCGCCGAGCAGCTCGGCGATCTGCTCGCGAGCATCTTCGAGGTGGCTGCGCGCGGCACGTCCCGTTGCGTATTGGCCTGCGGGATTGCCTTGGGCAGCCATGGCGTTCATGGCCTCCAGAGCCTCGGGGCGCAGTGGCTGGGATGCGGCATTATCTACGTACAGACGGTTCACGGTTGCCACCTTAGTCGGGGGATCTACAGAATCGCTCAACCGCTCGAAGATCTATCAGATCTACTCCGCCCACGAAGATCTATCAAATCTCTACTAGAGTGAGGGGCATGCGTAACCCCTTCCGCCCCAGCTTCGGCGCCTCACCCTACTTCCTCGCAGGTCGCGGAGAACTTTTGCGAGACTTCCAGCTGAGCCTCATGGAAGGCCCCGGCTCCCCCAACCGCGCACTTCTGCTCAGCGGCGTTCGTGGCGTGGGCAAAACGGTGCTGCTCAATGAGCTCGAAGATACCGCAGCTGCACAGGGATGGATCACGCTGCGCAGCTACCCGCGCTCCAACATGATCGAAGAACTAGTCAACACCACCATCCCCCAGACCATCTCCACCCTGGATCCACAAAAGGAGCGGACGGTATCCGGCGGCAGCATCGCGGGCGTTGGCGGTATTCGCACGTCAGACAATCCCAAGTTCTTGGAGTCCGCGCCCACTCTGATCACCAGACTTCGCGAACTCGCGGAACACAGCACCGGAATACTCATCACCTTGGACGAGCTCCAAGCCGCCCAACCAGAGCCTCTGCATGAACTAGCCACCGCGGTGCAGGACCTGATCCGAGACGAGTACGAGATAGCTATTGCGTGCGCTGGTCTGCCACATGGCGTCGAACAATTACTGCAACACGAAGGCACCACCTTCATGCGCCGAGCAACGCGCATTGACCTGCACGCGGTGGCCGATGACGACGTTTCTGAGACGCTGCACACCACCATCACCGACGGCGGCAAGACCATCGAACCTGCAGGTCTCGCACGCGCGACGGCGCTGTGCAAGGGCTACCCATACTTGATCCAGGTGGTTGGGTCGCTGGCGTGGGCGCAGGCATCGTTGGACGAAGCGGACACCATCACCGACCATCATGTTCAGACCATCGAGGCGGACGCCATCAAGCGCATGATGAGCCAAGTTCACCGCCCCGCCCTCACCCAGGTGCCCGACGGGGAGATCGCGTTCCTGCAGGCCATGGCCAATTACGGTGAGGATGACGTGCCAACCGCGGAGATCGCCCGTGCGCTAGGCACTTCGCCGAACGGTATTTCAGCCCGACGACAACGCCTAATCAATCGGGACTTGATCGAAAGCGCCGGCTTTGGCGCGGTTCGGTTTACTCTTCCGTATTTGGATGAATACGTTCGCTCTCATAGCGCCAAATAGCATGCTCGAACTCGATCAGCGAGGCGGTATTGCCGTCCTGCTTGAGCCATTCTTCGTGAGCGGCAATGATCTGCTCACGGGCCCCCTTATCGGTTCCAAGTGAACGCTCCACGAAGCGGTTGATCATGCGATCCGCCTTGACCCCGGGGACTCCCAGCAACATCAGGAAATATTCGAAAGTCACTTTGCCCAGGCCCACAGGTCCGGTATAGGCAGACATCAACTTGTTGCCGTTGTCCTCGCTACTAGTACGAAATGCCTCAAGGTCTTCAGCACTAACGATTCCTAGATCGACAAAGTTCTGCGCAGCTTCCAAAACAGCTATGGATTTAAAGCGCTCGTCATTATGCCCCGGCACAACTTTGCCTTCACCCATCACTGCTCGGATAGGCTCTTCTCCCAATTCCAACAGACGTACGAGATTGTTTGAAGGATCAGTTTCGTTGTCCATCCACCCGTTGCTAAGTGCAACGACTCGTGGACCAACGCCCTTGCCATTAGCGGTCTCATAACGCGCGCCCATGCTGAAAACAGCATCAATCAACGCAACAGAAATGCGACCTTCCCAACCGCCTCCATACTTCGTGAAGTTGTCTTTGGGAACTAGCTCCAGGCTTTGCAGCAGCTTCTCGGTGTCCGTAGTCATCTTTACCTCGCTCAATCTGAAATTCGTACCTACTAAGAGTACGAAAAAACCCGCCCCAAAGGGCGGGTTTCCAATTTTAAGAAGGCTAGGGCTTACTTACGGCCCTTGAGCTCCTCGGTAGCCTGTGGGGCAACCTTGAACAGGTCGCCAACCACACCGAAGTCGGCGATCTCGAAGATGGAAGCCTCTTCGTCCTTGTTCACAGCGACGATGGTCTTCGAGGTCTGCATACCAGCCTTGTGCTGGATAGCACCGGAGATGCCCAGTGCGATGTACAGGTTTGGAGACACGGTGGAACCGGTCTGTCCAACCTGGAACTTGCCTGGGTAGTAGTCGGCATCCACAGCGGCACGGGAAGCGCCAACTGCAGCACCGAGTACGTCGGCCAGAGGCTCGACGGTGGTCTCGAAGCCTTCGGCACCTGCAACACCACGGCCACCGGAAACCACGATCTTCGCCTCGGTCAGCTCTGGGCGGTCGCCACCCTCAGCTGGGGAGAAGGAGGTGATGGTGACGGCGGTTGGGCCTGCACCTGGCAGCTCCACAGCCTGCACGGTTCCTGCAGCAGCTTGTGGCTCTGGGTCCACAGCGCCTGGGCGCAGGGTGAAGATTGGGGATGCGCCACCAGCGGAGGTGGTCACAGTGTAGGAACCACCGAAGATGCTGACCTGCGCGTTGCGGTCTGCGTCCACGGAGGAAGCATCGTAGATCACACCGGAAGCAACGCGAGCGCCGGTACGACCAGCGATCTCGTTGCCGGTGGCGGTGGCGGACACCAGTGCAGGAACCTGCAGGTGAGCAGCCAAGGCGGACAGTGCGTCCACGGATGGGGTGACCAGCAGGGAATCTGCATTGTCGGACTCAGCTGCGTAGATGGTCTCAGCCCCAGCCTCAGCCAGAGCGGACTGCAGCTTCTCGGTGGTACCAGGGTTGCCCACTACAACAGCACCGACGGTGCCGAAAGCACGAGCTGCGGTGATCAGCTCGAGGGTGGTGTTCTTCAGCTCACCCTCGACATGGTCTACCAGAACCAAAACGTTGGTCATGAGGTTTACCTCTCCTATTTCGAATGTGTACTTGGGGGTGAACTGGCCTAGACCAGCTTTTCCTTGACCAGGAACTCGACGAGCTTCTTGCCGCCATCGCCTTCGTCGGTGATGATCTCACCGGCGGACTTTGGTGGCTTCGGGTTGTTGGCGGACACGGAGGTTGCCGCGTTTGCCAAGCCCACGTTTGCAGCGTCCACGCCGATGTCGGCGAGGGACAGCTCCTGGATCTTCTTCTTCTTTGCAGCCATGATGCCCTTGAACGCTGCGAAGCGAGGGGTGTTGGCCTTCTCCGTCACGGAGACGATGGCTGGCAGTGGAGCTTCCAGTCCGAACTTGCCTTCGTCGGTAACGCGCTCGCCGGTGACCTTGCCACCCTCAACGTTGAGGGTCTGCATGTGGGTCAGGGCAGGGATCTGGCGGTACTCGGAGAGCAGGCCAGGGATGGAACCGGCGCCACCATCGGTGGATGCATTACCGGCGATGATGAGCTCGATGTCATCGATCTGGTTCAGGGCGTTGGACAGGGTCCATGCGGTGCCCAGAACGTCGGAGCCTGCGAGAGCATCGTCGGTGACGAGGATGCCTTCATCAGCGCCGAGAGACAGTGCCTTGCGCACGGCCTCGGTGGCGCGAGATGGGCCGACGGACAAAACGATAACGTTGCGGGAGCTATCTGCTTCCTTCAGCTGGAGGGCTGCTTCCACGGCGTTTTCATTGATTTCATCCAGAACCGCATCTGCATTGTCACGATCCAGGGTGAAGTCATCGTCGGTGAGCTTGCGCTCGGAGTAAGTGTCCGGCACCTGCTTGACGAGAACAACGATGTTCGACATTCGTTGGCCTTTCCTGCTTGGGTTTACTTTTCCCAATCCACTATATAGATGTTTAAGTAACCGCCACCACAATAGTAGCAATATTTTTATAATCGCCAGCTAATTCACAGGTCGGCACACATAGGCCATGGCGTTAGATCCCACCCGGGTGATCACCACGGACCACGCTTGCTTCGGTCCTGCCCCACTTTTGAGCTTGAGTTTCTTGCGCAACTGGTCCGGATCCACGTCCACACCGCGCACCAAAATCTCCACGCTGGTGGCCCCCAACCCGTGCAGAGCAGCCTTCAACTTTTTCAGCTGCGCCTGCTCTACCACCTCGAACGCACGTAGCCCCGTCAGCCCCGCGGGCACGGCATCACCCGTCAGGTAGGCGATCCGCGGATCCAGCTGCCACAGGCCGTGCTTGTAGGCCACGTGCCGAACAAGTCCCGCGCGGACTATCGCACCGTCGGCGTCGAAAATAAAGGAACCAGCGGGCCCATCACCCACGTCATCGGGCATCGCGGAGGTCAACGTCAGCTCCTCCGCGCCACGAAGCACCACCGCTCGGCGCACGTTCCCCACCGACAGCCCCGGGGTATACACGCAGGATTCTTTGACGTCGCCGTCCACGCTGACCACGTCGATCTGCCCGGCCCAGTCCGCCACGTCCGCGAAGTCGATGCCCGGCGCGCACTTGACCGCCAGCTCTCGCCCGCGATGCGCTTGAACCAGCTCGGGCAGCGGCGGCATCAGCTGATTGATGTTGTGAATCCGCCCCGAACTGCCTCGACGCGCCGGATCCGCCACCACAACGTCCGCATCGATCACCGGACGCAAAGCATCCGCGCACACCACCGGCACACCCGGCACGTTGGCCCGTGCCATCCGCAGCCGCACCATGTCCAGGTCCGCGCCCACGGCATCGATCCCGGCGCGCTGTAGATGCGCCAGCTCGGTGCCCACGGAACACGTCACGTCCGCCACCCGGCGCGCGCCCATCTGCTGCAGGTGCTTCACGCGCACCTGAGCCACCGCGCTGGGCGTGGCTTGCTGCGCGCTGGGGCCATCGAGCAGCCACTCTGCTCCCCCGTCGATCTTTTTCGACGCCAAACGCCTCGCCTTCACCAGTTCCACCAACCCCCGGGCGTTCTCTCCGTACTGGTTGCGCAGGCTGGTCACGTTCGCCAGCTCGGTCTTCTTGCTCAGCTCCAACTGTTCCGCGTCCGCCACTGCCTCGGGGTGACTGCGCAGAAAGTCCAGCTCGCCTAAGGAATACGGCATGGCCTACTGCAGGTAGGAGCCAGGAAGGCTCTTGAAGGGATGCTCCGGCAGATCCGCTGGGTCCACCGCGAATTTCATGCCCGGCGCGAAGTGCCTGCGCGGGGTTCCGAACATCTTGGTTTCCATGAGGTAGTACTCGGCCATGTAGGGCTCGTCCACGGGTTCCTCCAACACGGGGTCAACGGAGAGGTTCGCGCTGAACTCCATGATCTCCTCCACCGTGCGGAAGGTATCCAGCAGCTTGAGCTGCGCCCAGGTGGGTGGCATGAGGTTGATCTTCCGGCTGCGCCATCCGTCCAGCAGCGTGGCGGGGCGGAACCATCCGGTGGAGGTGGCCTCGCGGGTGTCTCCGGTGGTGATCTGTCCCTGGGGCAGCTGGGCCACAAAGAATGCCGTGTCGTAGCGGATAGGCTGCTCCTTGGGGGTCACCCAGTTGGCCCAGGGGCGCAGCAGGTCCGCGCGCAGCACCAGATCATTGGCATCCATGAAGTCAGAGAAGGACAGCTGGTGGTTCTCCAGCTGCTTGCGCTCCTGCTGGAACACAGCGGTATCCGCCACGACCTTGCCGTCGGGTGTGCCGGCCAGCAACGTTCCGGACTCCTCGAACGTCTCCCGCACCGCAGCACACACCAACGCGCGTGCCATCGCGGGATCCTTTAGCAGGCGCTGGCTCCACCACTGCAGGTTAGGGCCTTGCCACTGCAGGCCGGGGGAATTGTGTCCGTCCTGATCCACGTCGCCGGGCATATCGCGGGCATCCACTCCGCCGCCGGGAAACACGGTCATCTCCGCGCAAAAGGACATGGTGGACGCACGCTCTTGCACGTAGACCTCCGGGCCGGAGAGCGTATCGCGCAGCAGGATCACGGTGGAGGCATGGCGGGGCTCCACGGGGCCAAGCATGTTCATCGGGCGCTCCTCCTGCTGCGGTGGGATCCGCCTCGTCGGGTGCGGCGGGCGAACCACCGTCCGTCGTCCTGGGTTACGCTAATTGGCTGGTGGAAGGCCTTGGTTAGGTGCTCGGAGGTCATCACGTCCTCCAGCACCCCCTGCGCCACTACTCCGCCTTCATCCAGCAGCATGCCGTGCGTAAAGCCGGGCGGGATCTCCTCCACGTGGTGCGTAATCATCACGATGGCGGGCGAATCCGGATCCTCGGCCAGCTGGCTCAGCAGGTGGATCAAGTCCTCGCGCCCACCCAAGTCCAAGCCAGCGCCGGGCTCGTCCAGCAGCAACAGCTCTGGATCCGTCATCAGCGCGCGGGCAATGAGGGTGCGCTTGCGCTCGCCCTCACTCAAGGTGCCCCACTTCTGATCAGCCAGGTGGTAGGCACCCACCTGCTCCAGGATCTCAATGACGCGCTCGCGGTCCATGTCCGCGTATTCCTCGCGCCAGCGCCCCAGCACGTCGTAGCCAGCAGAGATCACGATGTCCGAAACCATCTCGTCGTTCGGAATGCGCTGCGCCAGCGCGGAGGAGGACATGCCGATCGACGTCCTAATCTCGCGCAGATCCACGCGCCCCATCTGCTCGCCGATCAGCGTTACGGTGCCGGTGGTGGGGAACATTTGCGCGGCGGCCAGCCTCATCAGCGTGGTCTTGCCGGCCCCATTCGGGCCGATGATGATCCATCGTTCGTCCAGCTCAACCTGCCAATCCACCGGCCCGAGGATGGTCCGTCCTTCGCGCACTACGGAGACCCCGGCCATGTCGATGATGAGATCTTCGGCCACGGCGGGCGCGGTTGCGGGTGCAGAAATCAGAGGGTTGTTGGGATGCGTCACGCACTCCATGTTGCACCACCTGCAGAAAACACGCCACGCCTTTAATCTTGGGGGTAGCTGTCCATCCATTTCTTGTTTGAGGAGCCACCCTTCCATGCTCGGACGTCTTGGCGTTGACAACGTCTCCCCCGTTATTTCCCTCGGCCAGGTTCCCGCCAAAGCAACCGTGGGGCAGGTCTTCCCCGTCTCCGCGCAGGTCTGGCGAGAAGGCCATGACGCCATCTCCGCCACCCTCGTCGTCCGCCGCCCCGCTGGCAGCGAGGGCGGGCGCGCCAAGATCACGATGACCGCCGAGGAAGGCGACAACGTGGACGTGCGGCACGCGCTGTTCGTTCCTGATGTGCCGGGGTTGTGGACCTTTCGTGTCGACGCCTGGTCCGATCCTTTCGCCACCTGGTTCAATGCCATCACTAAGAAGGTCGACGCGGGGCAGGACGCTGCCTTGTTGGCCAACGATCTAGAGACCGGCGCCCGTCTGTTTGAGCGGGCCAAGGAGAAGGTCTCCCGTGGGCACGTCGCCACCATCGACAGTGTCATCGCCGCGCTGCGAGACGAGTCCCTCCCCCTGGAAAGCCGCATCGAGCAAGCTTTGTCCCCGCAGGTTCGCGCGGCGCTGGAGCGCCGCCCAGTGCGCGATATGCTCACCCGCGGTCAGGAATTCCAGGTGCTGGTGGAACCGCTGGAATCGGCATTCGGCTCCTGGTATGAATTCTTTCCGCGCTCGACAGGCGGAACTGATCACGCGGGGAATCCCCTTCACGGCACGTTCCTGACGTCGGAAAAAGACCTCCCACGCATCGCGGCGATGGGGTTCGATACCATCTACCTTCCTCCCATCCACCCGATCGGCAAGATCAACCGCAAGGGTAAGAACAACACCCTCACGCCCACCAAGGAAGATGTGGGCTCGCCGTGGGCCATTGGCTCGGACGAAGGTGGTCACGAGGCGATCCACACGGAGCTGGGAACCGTGGAGGACTTCGCGCACTTCGTGAAAACCGCCGAAGAGCTGGGCCTGAAGGTGGCGCTGGACTTGGCGCTGCAGTGCGCGCCGGATCACCCGTGGGCCAAGGAGCACCCGGAGTGGTTCACGGTTCTGCCTGACGGCAGCATCGCCTACGCGGAGAACCCGCCGAAGAAGTACCAGGACATCTACCCGCTGAACTTCGATAACGACCCAGACGGCCTGTACCTGGCAGTGCGCGACGTGGTGCGTCTGTGGATCCAGCGGGGCGTGCGCGTGTTCCGCGTGGACAACCCTCACACTAAACCCACGGAGTTCTGGCACTGGCTGATCAACGACATCCACCGCACGGACCCAGACGTGGTGTTCCTCGCCGAGGCATTCACCCGGCCGCCACGCTTGTACGGCTTGGCGAAGGCCGGATTCACGCAGTCCTACAGCTACTTCACGTGGAAGACCAGCAAGGAAGAGCTGGAGGAGTTCGCCACGGACGTGGCCGAGGGCGCGGACGTGTTCCGCCCCAACTTGTTCGTCAATACTCCGGACATCCTGCACGAATCCTTGCAGACGGGCGGGCGCGCGGTGTTCGCTATTCGCGCTGCGCTGGCGGCCACCATGTCTCCGCTGTGGGGCGTGTACTCCGGCTACGAGCTGTTCGAGCACGTCCCCGTGCACGAGGGCTCGGAGGAGTACATTGATTCAGAGAAGTACCAGCTCCGCCCGCGCAATTTTGCGCAGGCCGCGGCCGATGGCGATTCCCTAGAGCCGTGGATCACGTCGCTGAACAACTGGCGCAAGACCAACCCGGCTCTGCAACAGCAGCGAAATCTGCACCTGCACGAGACCACCAACGAGAACGTGCTGGCCTATTCCCGCATCGATGCCGTCAGCGGCAACGCCGTGCTGGTAGTGGTCAACCTAGATCCGCATAACGTCCAGGAAGGCACGATCACGGTGGATCTGGAGGTCGTGGGATTGGATCAAGGCGCGAACTACGAGGTGCTGGATCTGCCCACCAACCAGATCTTCCAGTGGAGCGAGGAAAACTACGTGCGCCTGGATCCGGACTTCCAGGTGGCACACATCCTGCGCCTGCCGGATGTACACGAATCCCGCCGCGCTGCCCTGGCCTTCCGCGACGAAGACTACGACCCGCGAGGCTAAACATTCCGGACTAGGCTGGTGGGCATGATCGAAACCCACCAACCCCTGCTGGATGTCTTCGACCGCGCTCGCCTGGTGCAGCGCAGGCACTATGCGCCGCACGATGTCTTGGGCAGGCACTCTGCTGATGGGCACTCCGTTTTCCGCACGGTGCAGTGCGGAGCAGACTCGGTAGAGGTTGTCACTGGTGGACAATCCATCCTCATGCACAACATCGGGGATGACATCTTTGAGCTGGTCACGCCCGCCTCCGAGGGCAAATACTCCTTCCGCGTGACGTGGGGACAGCACTCCGCCGAGGTGCAGGATCCATATAGCCACTGGCCCACCGTAGGCGAGTTGGATCTGCACCTGATTGGCGAAGGTCGCCACGAGCGTCTGTGGGAAGCACTCGGCGCGCGCGTCATGGACGGCGGCATCGCATTTTCCGTGTGGGCACCCAACGCTGCGGGCGTGTCCGTGATTGCGGACTTCAACGGGTGGAACCCCCGCCAGCACCCCATGCGCTCCCTGGGATCCACGGGGATTTGGGAGCTGTTCATCCCTGGGCAACGGGCAGGCGCGCACTATAAGTTCGCAATCACCACCGGCGACGGCGTGCAGTTAGACAAGGCCGATCCCATGGCGCGTTTCGCAGAACCGGCACCTGCGACCGCCTCGATCGTGGTGGAACGAGATTCCTACGCGTGGCAAGACTCCGCGTGGATCGCACACCGCGAATCCCAGGACATCCTGCACCAGCCCATGAGCGTCTACGAAGTGCACCTGGGCAGCTGGCGCAAGGGTCTGACCTACCAAGAATTGGCCACTGAACTGGTGGAATACGTTACGGAGAAAGGCTTTACCCATGTGGAGCTCATGGGAGTCTCCGAGCACCCCTACGAGCCCTCCTGGGGATATCAGGTCACCTCGTATTACGCGCCGAACAATCGCTACGGCTCCCCGGATCATTTCCGTGCCTTTATCGACGCCCTCCACGCCGCGAACATCGGCGTGATCATGGACTGGGTGCCCGGTCACTTCCCCCGCGATGCGTGGGCACTGGCCCGCTTCGATGGACAGGCCTGCTACGAGCACCCGGATCCCCGCCGCGGAGATCAGCCGGACTGGGGCACGCACGTGTTCAACTTTGGACGCAACGAAGTGCGTAATTTCCTGGTGGCCAACGCGCTGTATTGGTGCCGCGAGTTCCACATCGATGGCCTGCGCGTGGACGCAGTAGCCTCTATGCTCTATCTGGATTACTCCCGCAACGAGGGCGAATGGCTGCCGAACATCTACGGAGGCCGCGAAAACCTGGACGCAGTGGCATTCCTGCAGGAGATGAACGCCACCGTGCAGCGCGATGTGCCGGGCGTGCTGACCATCGCCGAAGAATCCACCTCCTGGCCGGGCGTGACCAAGCCCACCAGCGAGGATGGCCTGGGCTTTTCCCTGAAGTGGAACATGGGATGGATGCACGACACCCTCGAGTACATCCAGCGCGACCCCGCTCACCGCAGCCACCACCACGGCGAGATCACCTTCTCCATGGTCTACGCCTACTCCGAGAACTACGTGCTACCCATCAGCCACGATGAAGTGGTGCACGGCAAGGGCTCGCTCTGGCAGCGCATGCCCGCGGACTCTTCATGGGACAAAGCCGCGATGCTGCGCACCCTGCTGGCATACATGTGGACCCACCCCGGCAAGAAGCTCCTGTTCCAAGGCCAAGAATTTGGCCAGATCCAAGAATGGAACGAATCCCGCGGCGTGGACTGGGCAGATCAGGACGGCTGGGAAGGCGAATACCACCGGGGCTTGAGCCAACTGACCGCGGAGCTCAACGCGCTGTACACCGACAAGCCCGCGGTGGGCACCGACGACCACTCCCCCGACGGCTTCCGCTGGATCGCCGCCGACGATGCCGCCAACAACGTGCTGAGCTACCTCCGCCGCAGCGCCGACGGCAGCCAATGGATGGCCTGCGTGATCAACTTCTCCGGCTCCACTATCGACAACTACCGCATCGGCCTACCGGCAGCCGGCACCTGGCGGCAAGCCTTAAGCACAGACGCCGCCCGCTTCGAAGGCGCCGACCGCGCTCAGTGCAACCTCATCACGGCCACGCAAGGCTCGCATGGGTTCGCCCAATCCGCCGTGCTCACCGTGCCAGCGCACAGCGCTCAGTTGTTTATTTTCGACGCCTAGATGCGGATACCGAAGCCTGCCAGCCAGGTCTGCAACATCTTGAATAGATCCGGTACCGCCACGGTTCCCACGGCAGGAACGTTGACTACCTGAGCCACGGGAGCTCCAGGGATGACCTGCACGGCGAGAGGAGCTGATGCTGGATTGGTTGCTGGGGCACCACCGCCCTTGAGACCGCAACGGTTAGCGGCCTCATCGATGCGGGCAAGAGCAGCCAAAATGCGCGGACCACGAGGATCCACCAGCGCGAGGGCGCGGGCCTGAGCCACCTTGTTGTTATAGTCCGCAGTATTCGTCCAGTAGCTGCGGGCTTGCTGGCAGCTGATCTGTCCGGCCGGAAGAGCATTGAGCGCACGGTCAACTGCATCAGCGTTGGCAACGGCGGGAGAAGTGGAACACAGGACAGTGGCGAGCGCTGCGGAGGCTGCGAAGCGTTTGGTTTTGTTCGTAAACCCAAGTTGTCACACCACGGGCAGCCCCGCAACTAGAACAGTGCGCTGGAAAGCTTTGTGCGGGCGGCGATCACGTCCGGATCCCCGGCATCGAACATCGCGAACAGATCGAACAGCCGCTTCTTGGCTTCCTCGCGTTCGTCGCCCGTGGAATTCTTGATCTCCTCGATCAACAGGTCAAACGCTTCCGCGTTGCGGCCCTCTAGGAGCAACTTGTCCGCATCGTGAGCCTGCGGATCCTGCGCACGCTGCAACAGTAACGCGTTGGCGCGGGCCGCCTTGGCCTCTGCATGGCTTGGATCCTCCGCCAAAATCTCGTCATACGCCGCGATGGCCGCATCCAGATCGCCAGCCTCCAAGTGGGCTTCCTCTTCCACCATGCGCGGATCCGCAGGAGCTTCGCCGCTGCCCGGCAGTCCGGCAAGCTTGCCCTCGGTGGCCTCGAGCACGGCGTCGATCCACTGCTGCACCTGATCCTCCGGCTGACCACCCTCAAACTGCGCCAACGGGCGACCGGCAGCCAACGCTACCACGGTCGGCACGGCCTTGACCTGAAGCGCTTGGGCAATCTCGCCGTTGGTGTCCACATCCACATAGCGCGCCACCCACTGCACCGGCTCCTGCTGCATCTGCGCCAACCGGCCCAGCGTGGACTTCAGCTGCTCACTGGACTCCGAACGCGCGGTACCCAGCAACAAGACCACGGCCACCTGAGTGGAACGGACCACCAGATCCTGCTCGAAGGTCACCGGCGTCACCTCGGCAAAGCGAGCCACGTCACCGCTGTCCTCGGTCTGATTCGGCTGCGGACGGTTCTTCAGCTCGCCGAGGTCAATCGCGCCTCCAACAAAGCTAGGGCCAGAGTTCTGAGGATTCTGCGGAGAAGTCATGCCCCCATCCTAACCAGCCGGCTAGAACAGGCGGAACTCGGAATCATCCGTGCCGCGCATCGCTGCATAATCCAAGGTCACGCAGCGGATTCCGCGATCCTCGGCCAGAGTGCGAGCCTGCGGCTTGATCTCCTGGGCGGCAAAAATTCCCGTGACGGGACTGAGCAACTCATCACGGTTCAGCAAATCCACATAGCGGGTCAGCTGCTCCACACCATCGATGCCACCGCGACGCTTGATCTCCACGGCCACCGTCGTGCCATCCGCATCGCGGGAAAGCAGATCAACAGGGCCAATAGGCGTGGGATACTCGCGACTGACCAAGGTATAACCATTTCCCAGCAGCTCAATCTGCTCCGCCAGTAGCTCCTGCAGATGCGCCTCCACACCGTCCTTCACCAAGCCTGGGTCCTCCCCCAGCTCGTGCTCGAAGTCCGAGTGCACCGCGAAAAGCCGGATGCGCAACTGCTCCGCAGCTTTGTTCTCCACGATCCACAAGCGCTCGACACGCTCATCCTCGAACTCGGGATGCGTGCTTGCGTCGGGCGACGAAGGCGTCAGCTCCGTTAAAGAACACGGCGAGGTCATCCAATTCAACGGCTTGTACGCACGGTCGTCGGCATGAATCGACACAGAACCATCCGCCTTGACCATGACCAAACGGTCAGCTTCCGGCAAATGGGCCTCCAACCGGCCCATGTAATCCACACTGCAACGAGCAATTACTAAACGCATTACCTCAGGATACCGCTCGCTAGATCGGGCGCGGACGGTTGTACGCCGAATGACTATCGCGGCGTGCCGAAGGACCCGATTCCAACCACGCCACCAGCGCAGTATCCCCCGCACTATCCAGCGCCAGCTCCCACTCACGGTCCCGATGACGTACGCGAATCACGTGCATCGACCGCTCCAGAAACTGCGTCTCGCGCTCAGAGATCTCCCTACGCTGCACAATCTCTGTACCCAAACGAGTCAACGTCACATTCGACTCCGGACGAATGCTGCGCAGCTTATAAAACTTCGCGGACGTGGCACTATAAACCAAAACCCCGTGGCGCCAGTGCCGGCCATCTTTACTATCAGCCGGACGCATCACCACGGGGTAACCCTGAGAACGGAGCGTGAAAAATCGCCACAGACCCAAGGCGCAGACAAGCAAAACCATCACGGTCAGAATCGCCATAACGATCTCCACAGGTACGCCTCCCTCCATCGGGTCCCAAAAGCATCCAGTGAAAGTAAATCTACGCGCCCGCTCGCATATTGCAAACGGCAAGGGGGTACAAGCAAAGCCCGCCGCCGTTCATCCTTTTGCAAGGAATCACAGCGGCGGGCTTAACCACCAGTCAAGTAGCGCGAGCTACTAGTCCTGAAGTCGCTTCACAGCGCGCAACTCGGACTCAGCCTGTGCCTTATCGTGCTCATTTTCAGCACTCTGTACACGAGACTCAGCGTCCGCGGAATCGACCTCATCGGCCCAAATCGCGGAGTCCGCCAAGATGGTGATCTTGTCCGGCGAGACGGAAAGGAAACCTCCCTTTACCGACGCCACCTTCTTCTCACCCTCGCTGGTCCGAATGACCACTACGCCGTTCTCGACCAACTGGCCGAGCAGAGGCTCGTGACCGGGGAGCACGCCGATCTCGCCTTCGGTCGTCTGCGCGGTAACGGACGTTGCGGTACCAGACCACAGCGCACGCTCCACAGCGACCAATTGAGCGGCAATCTCAGCCATGTGCGTCTCCCCTTACTTTTCGTTGAGCTTCTTGTAGGCAGCCTCAACGTCATCCAGACCACCGAGGCCGTTGAAGGCCTGCTCTGGGTAGTGGTCGAAGTCGCCGTTGCAGATGCGCTCGAAAGCGTCAACGGTGTCCTTCAGTGGGACGTAGGAGCCCGGAATGCCGGTGAACTTCTCTGCGACGAAGAAGTTCTGGCCCAGGAAGCGCTCGATACGACGTGCACGCTGCACGGTGACCTTGTCTTCCTCGGACAGCTCGTCCATACCCAGGATGGCGATGATGTCCTGCAGTTCCTTGTTCTTCTGCAGGATGTTGATCACTCGCTGAGCGATCTCATAGTGGCGGTCGCCGACGATACCTGGCTCGAGGATACGAGAGGTAGAGGTCAGTGGGTCCACTGCAGGGTAAATACCCTTGGAAGCAATCGCACGGTTGAGCTCGGTGGTTGCGTCCAAGTGGGCGAAGGTGGTTGCCGGAGCAGGGTCCGTGTAGTCATCGGCAGGCACGTAAACGGCCTGCAGAGACGTAATGGACTTACCCTTGGTAGAGGTAATGCGCTCCTGCAGAACACCCATCTCGTCAGCCAGGGTTGGCTGGTAACCCACTGCGGACGGCATGCGTCCCAGCAGCGTGGAAACCTCAGAGCCAGCCTGGGTGAAACGGAAGATGTTGTCGATGAACAGCAGCACGTCCTGGCTCTGCACATCGCGGAAGTATTCCGCCATGGTCAGGCCGGACAGAGCCACGCGCATACGAACCCCTGGTGGCTCGTCCATCTGGCCGAACACGAGGGCGGTATCTTGCAGCACGCCCATCTCTTCCATTTCCAGGAAGAGGTCGGTGCCCTCACGGGTACGCTCACCAACACCTGCGAACACGGAAGTACCGGAGAACTCGCGAGCGATACGGGTGATCATTTCCTGGATCAGCACGGTCTTACCCACACCTGCGCCGCCGAAGAGGCCGATCTTGCCGCCCTTCACGTACGGGGTGAGCAGGTCGATGACCTTAATACCGGTTTCCAGAATCTCGGTCTTGCCCTCGAGCTGGTCGAAGGCTGGCGGCTCGCGGTGGATGCTCCACTGCTCGCCGTCGCGGCCCAAGCCTGGCTCGTCGATGCAGTCGCCCAGTGCGTTGAACACGTGGCCCTTCACGACATCGCCCACTGGGACGGAAATTGGCTTGCCGGTGTCCTTGACCTCCGCACCGCGGACAAGGCCGTCGGTAGGAGCCATGGACACGGCGCGCACGAGGTTGTCACCAAGGTGCTGTGCAACCTCGAGCGTGATGGTCTTAGCCACTGCTTCGAGGGTTACCTCGACCTGCAGGGCGTTAAACAGAGCCGGCTGCTCGCCGCGTGGGAACTCCACGTCGACAACCGGGCCGATCACTCGGACGACGCGGCCCGCAGCAGTCGGCGCAGCGGTGCTCTGCTCCTGAGTTGCTGTAGTCATAATTAGTCACTTTCTCCGCTATCGCCGAGTGCCGAAGCACCACCGACGATCTCTGTGATTTCCTGGGTAATCTGTGCCTGACGAGCCTGGTTGGCCACGCGAGAGAGCTGCTTAACCAGGTCAGTCGCGTTGTCAGTTGCGGCGCTCATTGCGGTGCGTCGAGCAGCAGACTCGGAAGCTGCAGCTTCCAACATGGCAGCAAAGATGCCACGGGAAACGTACTGCGGCAACAATGCCTCAAGCAGCTTGTCTGGATCTGGCTCGAAATCGTATTCAGCTCCAACGTGATCAACCTTATCGCTGACCAGGTCATCGCCGGATTCGATCTTCTCCTCTTCCACAACAGTCTCAATTGGCAGCAGGCGGGTGGCATGGGCCTTCTGAGTCAGCATGGACTCGAACTCCGTGTACACCATGTGAACCTCGTCGAAGCCCTGGATGCTGTCTCCCTCGGAACCAGCGACGCCTTCGCGCCACTCGGTGGATCCTTCGGAGCCAGCCAAAAAGCCTTCGATGAGATGATGACGAAGATCAGAGATGGCAGCGTAATCAGGGTCCTGAGAATAACCAGACCACGATCCTCCGAGAGGCTCCTCACGGAAGTTGTAGTAGGTAATTCCCTTGCTGCCGGAGACGTACAAGACGACCTCTTTGCCCTGCTCCTCAAGCAACTTGCGGAGCTCGGCGGTCTTCTTGAACACGTTGTTGTTGTAGCCACCGCACATGCCACGGTCACTCGAAATCACGAGGATTGCAGCTCGCTGTGCGTCCTCCTGCTCCTGCAGCATCTTGTGCTGCAAGGTGCTGACGGAGGCCAGACGCTGGATCACCTGGGTGATCTCATCAGCGTATGGCTGGGATTCAGCAACGCGAGCTTGCGCCTTCGTGATCCTCGAGGTGGCGATCAGCTCTTGGGCCTTGGTGATCTTCTTGGTTGAGTTCACAGACTTAATGCGTGTTCTCAGTTCGCGAAGATTAGCCATCGCTATCGCCTCCCTTCTTGTCCGTTAATGGTCATTGTGGTCACAATCCCTGTCTTTTCGCTTACTTGACCTTGCGAGAGACAGTGATCTGGGACTTCTTGACCTCGTCCTCACCCAGGGCGTCAGCCTCAGGCTCGTTGACGATGGTGTGGCCCTCGGTGGTCTGGAAAGAGCGCTTGAAGTCAGCAATGGCGTTCTTCAGCTCAGACTTAGACTCGTCGCTGAATGCCTTTCCGCCATCAATCTGCTCGTAGACACCAGCGTGGTTGGCATGCAGATCCTCCCACAGCTCGGCCTCGAACCGACGGACGTCCTCAACTGGAACGTCGTCGAACTCACCCTCGCCAGCCAAGTAGATGGAGACCATCTGATCCTCGACGGACTGTGGCTTGGTCTCGGTCTGCTTCAGCAGCTCCACCAGGCGCTTACCGCGCTCCAGCTGAGCCTTGGAAGCGGAGTCCAAGTCAGAAGCGAAGGCGGCGAAGGCCTCCAGGTCACGGTATGCAGCCAAGTCCAGACGCAGGGAACCTGCGACCTTCTTCATGCCCTTGGTCTGTGCAGCACCACCCACGCGAGACACGGACACACCGACGTTAATTGCCGGACGGACGCCCTGGTTGAACAGGTCGGACTCCAAGAAGACCTGGCCGTCGGTAATAGAAATCACGTTGGTTGGAATGAAGGCAGACACGTCGTTTGCCTTGGTCTCGATGATCGGCAGTGCGGTCAAAGAACCGCCACCGAGCTCATCGGAGAGCTTTGCAGCGCGCTCCAGAAGACGGGAGTGCAGGTAGAACACATCGCCTGGGTATGCTTCGCGGCCCGGTGGGCGACGCAGCAACAGGGAGATCGCACGGTAGGCCTCAGCCTGCTTGGTCAGATCATCGTAGATCACCAGAACGTGCTTGCCCTCGTACATCCACTGCTGACCCAGTGCTGCACCTGCGAAGGGTGCGAGCCACTTGAAGCCAGCGGAATCGGATGCTGGCGCAGCCACGATGGTGGTGTACTCCAGCGCGCCGTTTTCCTCGAGGGTCTTGCGGATGGAAGCGATGGTCGAGCCCTTCTGACCAATCGCAACGTAGATACAACGTACCTGCTGGGTGGGATCACCAGTCTCCCAGTTGGCACGCTGGTTCAGAATGGTATCGATACAGACCGAGGTCTTACCGGTCTTACGGTCGCCAATGATCAGCTGGCGCTGACCACGGCCGATAGGGGTCATTGCATCGATAGCCTTGATGCCGGTCTGCATTGGCTCTTCCACTGGCTGACGCTGCAGCACAGAGGGAGCCTGCAGCTCCAGCACGCGGTCGGAATCGGCTTCAATAGCGCCGAGACCATCGATGGGCTTGCCCAATGGGTTGATAACGCGGCCGAGGAAGTTGTCCCCAACCGGAATGGATAGAACCTCGCCGGTCCGCTTGACCTCGTCGCCCTCCTTGAGGGACTCGTAGTTACCCAGGACCACGACGCCGACCTTGTCGGTATCGAGGTTCTGCGCGACACCAATGATGCCGCCTGGGAACTCGAGCAGCTCGTTGGCCATCACAGAAGGCATTCCGCTCACCTGGGCGATACCGTCTGCTGCCGTCGTAACCACGCCGACCTCCTCACGGGAGGCCTCCGGGGAGTAGCTCGAGGTGTAGTTCGCAATCGCGCTACGGATCTCGTCGGAGGAGATCGTCAGCTCCGCCATGTTGTTCCTGCTCTCGGTGTTGTCTTCCAGCATTGCTACTAACAGTTCAGCCCGTCTTAGACGAGGGAGCGACGAAGCCTGCGCAGTTTACCTGCGGTGCTTCCGTCGATCACTTCGTCACCAACGCGGATCACGGCGCCACCGAGGAGGCTGGAGTCAACCTCGGAATGCACCGCAATCTTACGGCCGTAAATCTTTTCCAGCTTGTCCGCCAGACTGGACTGCTGCTCATCACCTAGCGGTGCAGCACTGCGAACGCGAGCAACCTCGCGACCACCCAGTGCGGCAACCTCGTCGCAGAGTGCATCCAAATCTTCCACCGGACGCTTCTGCACGCGACCCACGGCCTGCAGTGACAACGCCTCGGTCACAGAGGTGACCTTGCCGTACAGCACCTTTGCTAGCAGATCTCGGCGCGCATCAGAAGATACGGCCTTGTCAGCCAGCAGCAGTTCAAGTTGTGGTTCGCGCTCCACGATGCGTGCGAGTTGGTAAAGCTCATCCTCGACACGATCGAGCTGACCCTGAGCTTCCGCAGAACGAAGCAGGGCACGACGGCCCAAAGCAATCAATCCATTGCGGAAGTCACGAGTGTCAGACCAGGTCTGGGTCACAGCAGCGGACACGATCTCCTCGGTAGAGGCAGATACCTTGCCGGCCAACAGGCCCTTAATCAGAGCAACGCGCTGCTCCGGCTCAGCTGCAGCATCGACTAATGCGACGCGCAGGCTGCGATCGGAATCGAGAACGTCCACGACGTCAAACAATTCAGTTCCCGTCGTTGCTCCGATTTCAACCGTGTTGTCAGACTCGCGAAGGCCCTGATCCAGGGTCTCGTTGAGTCGTTCCAATGCCTCTCGGCTCGCTGCGTGCATACCAATCACTTCCTAGAGGTGCCGACTCGATCGAGATCGGCCAGGAAGGAATCGATGGTGCCCGAACGCTTCACATCGTCCGAAAGCTGCTCGCCCAGCAGGCGCTCAGCCAAGGAAATGGAGTTTTCGCCCATGTCCTTACGGAGATCAGATACAACTGCGGCACGCTGTGCCTCCAGCTGCTTGTTTCCGGATTCCACGATCCGGTTGGACTCGTCAGTAGCCTGAGCCTTCATATCAGCGATGATCTTCTGTCCCTGAGAACGAGCATCGTCGCGGATCTGAGCGGCTTCAGTGCGAGCCTCTGCGAGTTGGGCGTTGTACTTTTCCAGTGCAGCCTTGGCCTCAGCCTGTGCGGCCTCGGCGCGCTGGATGCCGCCTTCGATCTGGTCCTCGCGCTGGTGCAGAACTTCCTGGAACTTCGGAAGAATGAACTTCCAGAAGACGATCAGGATGACTGCGAACGGGATGAGGGACCAGACGACGTCGTACAGCGGCGGAATGAGCGGATTAATCTGCTCCTCCATTGGCAAGCCACCTTCGGCTGCCAGCAAAAACGTATTCGTCATAGTCTCCAGCTTTCGCTCTTATGCGTGTGTCGTAGTTGTAATGCGGTCGTGAATTCATTCGCACGGAACGTGGAATTTCCCACCACCGCGCACAACACGATTAGCCGAACAGGAAGCCGGCGACGAGACCGATCAGGGCGAGCGCCTCGGTGAAGGCGATACCCAGGAACATGGTGGTACGCAGCTGGCCGGCCATCTCTGGCTGGCGTGCCATAGCTTCAGCGGTCTTACCTGCGACCAGACCCACACCGATGCCTGGGCCGATAGCTGCCAGGCCGTAGCCGATGGAGCCGAGACCGGTCAGGGTGGTGGTGGAGGACTCCTGTGCCAGAAGAATGAGGTCGTTCATGAGTTTTACATTACCTTTCTGGTGACCGACCAGGATGAATATGTAGTCAAGTTAGGTTCCTGGTCGAGCGTTATGTGGTTGATAGTTACCCGGTGGCTTAGTGATCGTCTGCGTGCAAAGACAACTCGATGTACACGGCCGCCAGCAGAGCAAAGATGTATGCCTGCAGGAAAATGACCATGAGCTCGAAGAAGGAGAATGCAATCGCAAAGAGGATTGTGCCGCCAGCCAGCAATGTCCAGCCGTTGAGCTGCCAGAAGAAGAAGTTCGTGGCGCTAAACAGCATGACGAGGATGAGGTGTCCAGCCAGCATGTTGGCCATCAAACGGATGGTCAACGTGAGCGGACGAAGGACGAAAGTAGAGAAGAATTCGATGGGTGCCACCAAGAAGTGAAGGAAGGTGGGCAGCCCAGGAATAATCAACGAGGACTTCACGAACTTGCCGAAACCGTGACGCTTCACACCGGCGTAGATGAATGCCACGTAAGCGACGAGGGCCAGCACCAATGGCAGGCCGATTCGCGCACTAGGCGAGATATTCAAAAACGGTATGATAGTAGGCAGGTTTACTGCGAGAACGGTGAAGAAGATCGCCGCGATGATTGGAAGGAAGCGACGTCCTTCCTTCTTCCCCAAAATGTCCTCCGCGATGTGAATGCGGACGAAATCCAGAGCGAGCTCTGCGAAGTTCTGTACGCCACTAGGGATCAACTTCGGCTTGCGCATAGCAAAGAAGAAGAATGCAGTGACAACAAGAATCATCAGGATACGAATGAGCATCAGACGGTCAAGCGCGAACGCTCCACCGAGAAACTCGTCGAACCAGAGGCTATCCGGATTCACTTGCCCCGGGAAGAATTCGTGTTCCAATGAAGGGCTGTGAAACTCACCCTTCATGGCCAAGGTTGTTACGCTCAGCGTTCTCTCCCGTGATAGGGCCGCGGGACATGGGTTATGTCAAGCGGTGCGATGGAGGTCTGAAGTCGAGATATCTATCGGCATTAATGGGACTCCGTCGCACGTCCCTGTGTCATGCCAATAGGCGCCGCTCTTGGTGGCTCTAATCCACCTAGATGGCCCTCATGCACTTTATCAGTTCTTGATCTATTGTCGCTAAGCGACTTTCAGCCAGTCCCCCCGACTTTTTCACGCTCGTGCCACCTTCCTACAAGGAGAGGCACTGCGGATCGCTACACATAGACGCTCTGTGCCTTGGTCACGGACCACGTTTCGGCAGCTAGAAGCACAATCAGGCTGATCACAACGGTGCATGCAAGGGCCATTGGATCATAAAAATCCAGGTTCTTAATGGACAGCAGGATCACCAAGACCACGGCGATCTTTGCCAGCCAGCTACCCAGCACCACGGCCATGGTGGTAGCCGGGCTGGAATTCGACGTCATGAGCGTGACCACCACGGTGATCAGCATGAATGCGCCACCGATGGCCAGCCCCAACAGGGCTCCCCAAATACCCTCAGTGTCCTTGGCCCATCCCCACACAGCCAGGGAACCGATACCGATGATGACCAGAGCAATCGCGCTAATGCGCAATGCTCGGCGCAGCGGCCAGTTGTGGTCATCAGCGTGGGAGACGTCGTTTAGCTCTGGGAGTTCGTTTTGATCACTAGTCACGGCCAACCAGTGTATCGGTCAGCACCAACAAAGCGCGAAACTCAAAAGTTCTTCCACGAGTGGTCTTTCCACATTGGCACCACCGTCACCGCCGTGACGATCACCAGCGCCAGGCCCAGCAAAAGCAGCGTCAACTGCGGCGGAAGAACAGTGGAACCGACAGCACCGAAGGCAACCACAGCCACCCAGCTGTAGAGAACCAGAACCACGCGCTTATGGGTATGCCCCAAACCAAGCAGCCGGTGATGGAGGTGCTTTTTGTCGGGGGCGAAGGGAGATTTGCCGTTAGCTAGGCGTCGAACAACAGCCAACAACAAATCCAACAACGGGATGGACAGCGCGGCCAGCACCACGATCATCGGAGAAAGCAAAGCGAACATGTCCGCAGTGCCATACAGAGACATGTTGATGCGGCCGGACGCGGACACGCACGCAGCCGAAAGCAGCAGGCCAATGAGCATAGAACCCGAATCCCCCATGAAGATTCGCGCAGGCGAGAAATTGTGCGGCAAAAAGCCCGCACACATGCCCAGCAACACCGCGGAAATGATAGCGGGCGGGTACGCAGAGACCGTGCCACCTTGATCGTGCAGGATCGTCAGCGAATAAATCAGGATGGTCCCTGCCGCGATCGCACCCAGACCGGCAGCCAAGCCGTCGAGGCCATCGACGAAGTTCATCGCGTTGACAATGGTCACGGTCAGCAGCGCAGTCAAGACAGTGGACTGGACTTGATCCAGAATCAACGTGCTACCACCGCCTACCGGCACGCTCACGAGATACCACGAGAGCCCCATCAGGCTCATCACCACGGCACCACCCACCTGGCCGCCCAGCTTCAACATCCACGAAATGTCATAGAGGTCATCGATCACACCCACCACCACAATGATGAACGCCGCGGCCACCACCGCAGCCATATCCGGAGTGATTGGCGGAAAACCGCGAGTCAATGCGGGCAGCTGACTAGCGGTGATGATCGCAATAATCATGCCCGTAAACATCGCCACCCCACCAAGCCGAGGCGTGGGGACCTGGTGCACGTCGCGCTCACGCGGCGCATTGACCTGACCAAAGCGCATCATGATCGTGCGCACAATTCCCGTGGCCAAATACGTGATGGCACACCCCACGAACAGAACCAGAGCCAGCTCGCGCAAAGGCACACCAGCGCCGGCGCCGGACTGGGCGAGGTACGTAACGTCAGGGGTGGACACGGGTACTAGATCTGTCCTCGCAATTGAGCTGCGGACATGCCGAGCACTTCCCCGATCTTCTCGGCGGTGGTCGCGCCCTCACGAAGGATGCGTGGCTTGCCGCTGGACAAGTCCACGATGGTCGAGGCCTCACCAATGGTGGCTTCTCCCCCATCCACATACACGCCAACTGTCTCGCCGAGCTGTTCCATGGCCATATCCACGGTGGTCGCAGGGGGCTGACCGGAAATATTGGCCGAGCTCACGGCCATGGGGCCGGTCTTGTCCAAGAGTTCGAGGGCCACCGGGTGCATCGGCATGCGCAGCATTACCGTTCCCCGGGTATCGCCCAGGTTCCACGGCAGGCTCGGAGCTTGGTGGACCACCACGGACAGTCCACCTGGCCAAAAAGCCTCCACCAGGCGGCGCATGTTGAAGCTGTAGTCCCGCACCAGCCCTTGGACGGTGTTCCAGCTACCCACCAGCACGGGCACCGGCATGTCCGGGCCCCGGTGCTTGGCGCGCAGCAGTGCTTCCACGGCCTGGTTATCGAAGGCATCACAGCCAATGCCGTAAACAGTATCGGTGGGGATCACCACCAAGCGGCCACCCTTGACCGCACTTTCTGCTGTGGCGATGGCCGCATCCCGATCCTGCGGATTCGTTGCGTCTACGCGTTGCGCCATGTTGTGCCTCTAAGCCCCTTCACGATCTGTTGTTGCTGTATTCACTCTATCGTTGCGCTGTGCCCATGGGTCGTAAGTGGGGATATGACCTGGGTCTCGCCTAATGGTTGCGGTGACAAAGCGGTCCCGGTCCGCAAAGTCGTGGTCTTGAGCTACCTCCACCATTCCTGCCTCGCGCAGTACCTTTTGTACCTGCGGGCCGGTCGCATCATCGTGCTCCACGGCCACGCCCGCGCCTACCCGCGCCAGCAGGTCGATGAAACGCGCGAGGTCCGGCATCAAGCTCATCCCGTCCGCGCCGCCGAACACGGCATCGTGGGGATCTTGCCGCACTTCCACGCTGATGTGCCCCTCGTCCAGCGCCGTCTCCGGCACGTACGGCGGGTTGCTCAGCACCAGATCAGCCGTAGCAACCAGACCGTGACGTCCCAGCATTACTGGCTCCCGCACATCCATGCGCAGAAATTTCACCACGACAGAGTCCGCGAGCAAACCCCGGCGCCGCAGCTGAGCTTCGTTATCCCGCGCCAGTTGGATCGCCGCTGGATCTTTTTCGATTCCGATGATGGTCACTGGTGGCGTCGACAAGGAAGAAAGACGGTGCGCCAGTGCCAGCGCGATGGTTCCCGGCCCGCTGCACACGTCCACCACCGTGACGGGGTGTTCAAAGCCACGCAACCAGTGGTCCGCCCACTCCACCAGCAATTCTGTCTCCGGGCGGGGAATGAATCCAGCCGGCGAGGACAGGAAATCCAGCCCATCGAAGCTGGCCGAACCCACGATGTGCTGCATCGGTTCGCGGTCGATGCGCCTGCGCAGCCACTGTTGGTATTGCTCGGGAGCAGGTTCGTCGGCTCGCATGAACAAGTCGGTCGAGCTCACTGGGACGCGTGGGTCACCGAGTTTTGGTTCCGACGC
This sequence comes from Corynebacterium sp. ED61, assembly GCF_015233855.1. Lineage (NCBI taxonomy): Bacteria > Bacillati > Actinomycetota > Actinomycetes > Mycobacteriales > Corynebacteriaceae > Corynebacterium > Corynebacterium sp. ED61. The sequence goes on from NZ_JADGIT010000002.1 coordinate 32,791, forward strand.
CAAGGCGTAGCCCATCAGCGCTTTCGCCTCCACTGCCGCGGTTTTAATCCCCGCGTCACCCAAAAGTTGAGCACCCGCACGCACGGCCATGGAGACCGTGAGGCGGGTGTTTTCGCTAGTCATAAACGCGGTGTCTAGTCTTCCGCTTCCAAACGACGTGCGCGCTCGGAATCCTTTAGCGCCCCGAGCAGCGCCTCCAGGTCTCCACCCAGCACGGCGTCCAGGTTGTTCGCCTTGTAGCCGATGCGATGATCGGATACGCGAGACTCCGGGAAGTTGTAGGTGCGGATGCGCTCCGAACGGTCCATGGTGCGGATCTGCGCGGCGCGACCCTCGGCGGCCTCGGCCTCTACTTCTTCTTCCTTCATCTGCTGTAGACGAGCGGCCAGCACCTGCATGGCGCGGGCCTTATTCTGAATCTGGGAACGCTCCTTCTGACACGTGACCACCACGCCCGTGGGCAGGTGGGTGATGCGCACGGCAGAGTCCGTGGTGTTCACGCCCTGTCCGCCCTTGCCGGAGGATCGGTAAACGTCCACGCGCAGATCCTTGTCATCGATCTGCACGTCTTCTACTTCATCCGGCTCTGGGTAGACCAGCACGCCAGCGGCAGAAGTCTGGATGCGTCCCTGTGACTCGGTCACGGGCACGCGCTGCACGCGGTGCACGCCACCTTCGAACTTAAACTCGGACCAGGCGCCGTCGCGGGACGGCTGCTTGGAGCGGATGGACAAGGTCATGTCCTTCACGCCGCCCAGATCGGTCTCGTTGAGGCCGAGGATCTCGGTGGCGTAGCCGTGGCGCTCGGCGTAGCGCTGGTACATGCGCGCCAGCTCTCCTGCGAACAGTGCCGCTTCTTCGCCGCCTGCACCGGACTTGATTTCCATGACGATGTCCTCGCCATCATGAGGATCTCGAGGTGCCAGTAGGTCAGCGAGCTGCTCTTCCAACTGCTCGATCTCCGGCTCGAGGCGCTTGGCCTCTTCCGCAAATTCCGCGTCTTCGCTGGCCATTTCCAGGGCAGCTTCGCGGTCGTCCTTGGCCTGAGTCAGGCGCTGGTGAGTCTGGATGATCGGCTGCAACTCGGAAAAGCGCTTGCCAACCTTTCGCGCGGCGGCGGGATCATTGTGCAGTTCAGGATCACTCAACTGCATTTCCAGTCCTTGGTACTCGGACAGGATGTCATCGACCATTGATGGTGAATCAGCCATTGCTCTTCAGCAGCTCCTTACTCGTCCTCGTCCTCACCGGCGAGCGGTGCGGAGCTAGCAATCTGCAACATGAAATCGCGATTGGTCTTGTTCTTACGCAGCTGCTTGATCAGCAGATCGATGGCCGCCTGGGAATCCAGGGCGGACAAGATACGGCGCAGCTTGTGCAGGATGCGCGCCTCGTCCGGACCGAGCAGTAGCTCGTCCTTGCGGGTGCCGGACGGGTTGACGTCCACGGCAGGGAATACGCGACGCTCGGAGATCTTGCGATCCAGCTTCAGCTCCGCGTTGCCCGTGCCCTTGAACTCTTCGAAGATCACTGTGTCACCGGCGGAACCAGTCTCCACCATGGCGGTGGCGATGATGGTCAGCGAGCCTCCATTTTCGATGTTTCGCGCCGCACCGAGGAACTTCTTCGGTGGGTACAGTGCGTTGGAATCCACGCCACCGGACAGGATGCGACCGGATGCTGGCGAGGAGTTGTTGTAGGCACGTCCCAGGCGAGTGATGGAATCCAGCAGCAAGACCACGTCCTTGCCTTGCTCCACCAGGCGCTTTGCGCGCTCCACGGCCAGCTCAGCCACGGCGGTGTGCTCCCCTGGCGGGCGGTCGAAGGTAGAGGCAATGACCTCGCCCTTCACGCTGCGCTGCATGTCCGTAACTTCCTCGGGACGCTCGTCCACCAGCACCACCATCAGGTAGCACTCGGGGTTGTTGACCGCGATGGCGTTCGCAATGTCCTGCATGATCGTGGTCTTACCGGCCTTGGGCGGAGACACGATCAGCGCGCGCTGACCCTTACCAATCGGCATCACCAGATCGATCACACGAGTGGTGAGGACCTTGGGTTCCGTCTCCAAACGCAGTCGCTGGTTCGGGTACAGCGGGGTGAGCTTGGTGAACTGCGGACGCTGGTTCGCCTCCTGCGGGGACAGTCCGTTGACGGACTCCACGGAGTGCAGCGGCGTGTACTTCTGCCGGTTACGACCGCGGTTGCCGCGGTTGTTGTGGTGATTATTGTTGTTCTCATTACCGCGCGGGCGGATAGTTCCCACGATGGCATCTCCGTGGCGCATACCGAACTTGCGCACCATGTTGATTGGCACGTACACGTCCGTGGCTCCCGCGTGGTAGCCCGTGGTGCGAATGAACGCAGTGTTGGCATCAGCGAAGTCCAGGATGCCGGCCACGTTCGTCAGCTGCTGCTGTTGCTGCTCATTGTTGTGGTTGGTCTCGTGACCGCGATCGTCCTGCTCGTTGCGGTTATCGTGCCGATTACCGCCTCGATTGTCGTTGCGGTTTCGGCGATTGCGCCGGTTACGACGATTCCGTCGGTTGTTTCCCTGCCGGTCGTCCCCGTTGTGGCGACGTTGCTGATCGTTGATGTTGCGTTTGTTATCTTCCGACGCCACTTCTGCCTCCTCACGCTCCTGGCGCGCAGGTTCCTGCTGCTTGGGTGGCTGCGGCTGCTCCTGCTGGGAACGGCTGCGACCACCAGCGGTTTCAATAGCTGCGATGAGATCCCCCTTGCGCAGTCCAGAGGTGCCCTTGAGACCCTGGGCGGCTGCAACTTGGCGCAGCTCCGGCAACTTGAGAGAAGCTAAGCCGCCTGTTTCAGCCCGGGTGAGAATATCGGACAGGCTCACGAAAGTCCTTTCACGTTGCCGCCGTCAATGAACGTGCGGACGAAAATCGTCGCAGCGCGTGGCAACACGATGAGTAGATAAATCTTCAGATTGTGTGCTCCCCATACTCAAGTGGAATGGGAGCCTGTGGCGTTAGAGGTGGCGTCGAAAAAAGAAAGAAAGATAGACACACGGCCACGCTTCGCCCAAAAGAAAGGTTGCGAAGTTGCGTTCATCCTAACACCACTCCGGTAACAAAATCACAACGGTAGTCTTGTGAGTCATGAAGTCCACCATGCAGGAGATACCGTTTTCCGTAGCTCGCATCCTCGAGTTCGGAGCCACAGCCCACAGAAACACCACTGTGGCCACGTATTTCGGCAAGGACGCGGAAATCACCACGTTTGGCCATATCGCCGCCCGCGCGGGTGCACTAGCTAATGCGCTGCGGGACGTCTACCGCATCGAGATCGGGGACCGAGTGGGCACCTTTCTCTCCAATTGCGCTGAGCATATGGAATCCATGTTGGCGGTGCCTTCGATGGGCGCGATCTTCCATCCGCTGAATCGCTATCTGATGAATGACCAGATCATCCACGTCATCAACCATGCCGAAGACAAGGTCATCATCTGTGATCCGGCGTATAGCGAGCGCCTGATCCCCATGCTGACCCACTGCCCCACGGTTCGCGCCGTGATTCTGACTGGCTCGGACGTACGCTCGGTACAACTGGCCCGTGCGCTGGCACGAGAATTAAGCCATAACGTGCAGGTTCGCGCCTACGAAGAGTTGCTGGACGGCCGTTCCACCGAATACGCGTGGCCGGTGCAGGAAGAAACTGCTCCCGCGGCAATCTGCTATTCCACCGGCACGGAAGGCGCACCCAAGGGCGTGGTGTACAGCCACCGCACGTTGTGGCTGCATGCACTAAATCTCCGTACCGCCGATGCGTTCGGCATCCGCAACGGACAAAAGTTTCTCTGCTGCGTGCCGATCTATCACATCTTGAGCTGGGGCGTTCCGCTGGCTGCGTTCATGTGTGGCGCGCCGTTGGTGTTCACCGGGCGCTCGGCAACACCGGCACACATCGCTCACGTGATCACGGACGCGATGCCCCGAGCGGCACACGGCTCGCCAGCGGTGTGGACGAGCTTGCTGGAGTACTACTCCACGCATCCGCCCAAGAAGATGAGCTTGCAGGAAATCTACTCGGGTGGCCAGCAGGTTCCCCCGTCGCTGATCGACGGATGGGAGGAGCTCTACGGCGTGGACATGATTCACACGTGGGGCATGACGGAAACGGCTTCCCTCGGCACGGTTGCCCATCCGCCTGCTGGTGTCAGCGGTGAGGCCAGGGCCCGCTACCGCTACTCGCAGGGCAGGTTCCCCGCCTCCTTGGAGTACCGACTGGTGGATCCACAGGACAACGTACTGGAGATCAATGACCGCAACTCCGGCGAGCTGCAAGTGCGCGGCAATGCGGTGACCGCGGAGTACTACCACTCCCCGGTCCAGTCCGAGTTCCGCGGCAAACCAGTGGAAGACGCACCGGCGCGCTTCACCGAGGACGGGTGGCTGCGCACAGGCGACGTGGCCACGATCAACGAGGATGGATTCCTCACCGTCCACGATCGGATCAGCGATTCCATCCGCAGCGGGGGCGAGTGGATCTACTCCCCTGCCCTGGAAAACTATTTGATGGAATCCGAGGCCGTAGTGGAAGCCGCAGTGGTGGGAGTCCCAGACGACAAGTGGGGACAACGACCCCTGGCCGTGATTCGCCTCAACAAGAGCTTCGAGCCCACCGAGGAGACTGCACGGTCCCTCCACGCCGAGGTCGGCGCAAAAGTTCCGCGGTGGATGATCCCTGACTATTGGGTCTTCGTACCGACAATCTTTAAGACTTCAGTGGATAAATACGACAAGAAAGAACTACGACAGGCTTATGCCGAAGGCGAGTTCGACGTGCTTAGGATTCGGCGACGCGAATCTGACCAGAACGAATCCGCTCCAGAATAAACGGCAGTCCGGTGGCCACTAGATCCAGCATTCCGTCGAGCGTCACCAAGATCACCCGGTCACCCTCCGGCTTGACTGCTTGCCCATTGCCCGAAGCACCGAAGCCCGCGTGAATGCGATCTTCCACGTCATCCGGCAGTTCTTGGATGAGCTTGCCCGTGGTTGGATCCACGTAATCAGTCAGACCCAGACGATCGATGACCTCCGCCATCGATTGCTCGACCGGTTGCTGTGCGGGCTCTAGTTCCATCGCTGACTGCGTAGCGTGCGTGCCCGTTGCGAACTCAGCCTCGACGGTGGTTGCCGAGCGGTCCGGGAAAATCACCCGTACGGTGATGTCCTTGTTGTCTTCCGCGTCCTCGTTTTTAGGCGACGCCACGGTGAGCTGTCCGTGCTCGTCGATCTCCGCAGTCCACCCATCCCCCGGCTGCTCCACGATGTCAAAGGTGGTTTCCGCGGGTGCGCCTTGGATTCGAGCTTGTGCCTGCTCGCCGAATTCCATGGCGGTGGACGGATAGCGCAAACGCATATGTCCCGCGAGGTCCGTGACCTCGACGTGCACGTAGACCGTATCCGTACTGTCGTCCGAATAGGTGGCTTTCACTGGAATTTCGGTGGAGACGTCCACGATATTGTCGTGCACACGCACGTCCAACTCGCCAGAGTTTTCATCGACCGTCCAGGTCCAGCCCAAAGGTGCATCGCCTTCGACGGAGAACTCAGTTCCCGCCGGGACGTCCTCTTCCGTGCGCAGAGTGATCTTCTGCCCGAAAGGCACGTAGCCATTCGGGTATGACGGATCCACCCGCCCCGCGATGGAATGAGAAGGATCAATGATCGAAACCTGTGCCGAAGTAACATCAGCAGAACCGTCGGGGTAGCTCACTTCCACCATCACGCGCTTCCGGAGGCCGGGCTTGGCGGAGGAGTTGGGGATCAGCGTGAGCCGGCCGGTGTTGGCGTCGATAACAGAAGAAACCGGACCTCTGCGATCCGAAATAATACGGAAGAACGTTCCGGTTGGAAACGGCCCGCCCTTGACCTGGGCGGTCGCCAAATGGTCCGGTGACATGACCACGTCGCGCACTGTGGGATTCAGACGAGAAGCAACCGAACCGGGCTTGGCGGGAGGGGCGGTAGAAACCGTGGCATGCAGCTCGAGGCGGGATGTCGAGCCATCGGCGAACGTCACTCGAACCGGAACAGACGCCGCATCGCCCGCGGGCAAGCGATCGGAGGCGCCAATGCGTGCGGCACCGGTGGACTGATCCACTGTGATGGACCACAGCGCGGGAGGATCGCTGAGCAGGTCAAATGTTGCACCTTCGGGGGCCGATTGCCCTTGCCACTTCGGGGCGATTTCAGTGCCCTGACCTGGGTCAACACTCACCCGAGAGTACGCCGCCTGAAAACGCTGGCTATCGGTCCGCTGACGAGCGGCCACCACAAAGGCGGCGATAGCGGTATCCGAGCTGCCATCCGGATAAGTCACGTCAATGCGCTGCTTCAGCGAGGTTCCTTCAGCGAGCCGGGAATCCGTGGAAGCGGTGACGGCGCCTGAAAACGAATCGATGGATACGGTCCATCCGCCAGGCGGCTGCGAAGCTAATTCGAACCTGGCTCCTGCAGGAAAACTGGACCTCACCTCGGACGTCGCGGACTGTCCGGCTATCACCGTGGAGTTGGAGTACCGGGGCGAATACTCCTCGTCCATTGGACGTTCGGACTCGGTTGTATCCACAGGGGTCTCTTCGGTCGAGTCTTCTGACTCTTCCGGAGTTTGATAGAGCGTGACCTCTGGTGGCTGCTCAGCTTCTTCGGGGGTGCTGGTTTCCGCAGTGGTATCAGCGGTGGTCTCCGAAAGTTCCTGCGCCGTAGCATGCGGAGCCACGACGATGGAAAACACCATCACCGCACTGACTGCCACAGAAGGCAGTTTCCGCTGGAACACGAGAGCGCCCTTCTGAAGGCAACAGCCACGTAAATAGAAGTTGAAAACTTAGGCTCAGCTTACACTGAGGTAAAGCTGAGCGATAGGCGAACAGCCAGCGGAAGGTCGCAGATCACATCGTCTAGTTGACAGTGACCTCGACGGCCTGCGCGACCTCGAATTCCATCACTTTGATACCTCGTCCCCTCGCCTCTTCAACATGTGACTTATCAACCTTTTCCGTGGACAGAACCATGATGGTAGGGCCCGCTCCGGAAAGGAAGGCGGGATAGCCCTGGTTACGCAGACGATTGACCCATTCCGAGGTCACGGGAAGAACTTCCGCACGATACGGCTGGTGCATGCGATCCCTGGTGCCTTCCCAGAGCAACTCGGGATTATCGCGCAATGCCACGGTCATGACAGCAGTACGGGAGACGTTGAACCGAGCGTCCCGGTGGCTAATGTCTGTGGGAAGCACGCGCCGCACGGCTTCGGTGGAGGCATGGAAATCTGGCACAAACGCCGTGATCAAAATGTCTTTGTGCACATCGATGCGAGCTGCTGCGTACTGAGGGGCAGTATGACCATCGACGGGGATATTCGTCCATGAAACCACGGCGTTGCCCAGGATCGAGGCCGCCGCATTATCTGGGTGGCCTTCGAACGTTGATGCCAGCTGGATAAGCTGCGCATCGGTCAAGGTAAAACCTGCCAGTCCATTAGCCGCGGCAACTCCCGCCACAGCCGCAGCTGCAGAAGAACCCAGGCCGCGGGACTGCGGGATGGAGTTATTACACCGCACACGCAATCCAGGCACGGTGACATCGGCTGCACGGAGACCTTCGCGGATCGCGCGGACCACAAGGTGACGCTCGTCGAGTGGAACTTCCCCGCTGCCCTCACCGGTGACCTCAATATCCAGGCCAGATTCGATGACCTCCACGTCAACGTGGTCATAGAGGCCAACTGCCAGCCCGAGAGTGTCAAACCCTGGGCCGAGGTTGGCAGACGATGCCGGAACAGAGACGTGAACGGACTTTCCGACTGGAATTTCCACACTCATGGTTCTTACGCGCCCTTCCTAGCCTTCCATGCGGATGACGGAACGTACGGACTTCACCGCATCCAGTTCCTTCAGGTGCGCGACCGTTTCTTCCAAGTTGCGCTCCTTGGCCACATGCGTGATCACCACGAGGCGAGCGCCGTCTGCCAGACCCTCCTGGCGAACCGTCTTGAGAGAGACACCATTATCCGAGAAGGCGTTTGCCACCTCAGCCAAAACGCCCACGCGGTCTTCGACTTCCATGTCCACGTGGTAGGCAGTTTCTACTTCGCCGAAGTCCGCAATCGGCAGCTCGGCGTACGTGGATTCACCGGGGCCGCGTCCGCCCAAGACAATGTTTCGAGACACGGCAACAACATCGCCGAGCACGGCAGAGGCAGTTGGGCCTCCACCGGCACCATTTCCGTAGAACATGAGACCGCCTGCAGATTCGGCTTCAACGAATACCGCATTGTAGGACTCGGAGACGGAAGCCAGTGGATGAGAAAGAGGAACGAGAGCGGGGTACACTCGAGCGGACACAGATTCCTGTCCGGACTCGTCCTTGAGACGCTCGCAGATGGCCAGCAGCTTGATCGTGGAGTTCGCTGCCTTGGCCGCCTTGATGTCATCGATAGAGATCTCACGGATACCCTCGGTGTGGACATCGTCGCTGGACACACGAGTGTGGAAGGCGATGGAGGCCAGGATTGCTGCCTTGCTGGCAGCGTCGAAGCCGTCCACGTCGGCGGTGGGATCCGCTTCCGCGTAGCCCAGCTCCGTGGCCTCGGCGAGCATCTCGTCATAGGAAGCGCCACGGTTGTACATGGCATCCAAGATGAAGTTGGTGGTTCCGTTGACGATACCCATCACGGCGTCCACCTTGTCGCCAGCCAGCGAACGACGCAGCGGACCGACTAGTGGGATCGCCGCGGCCACAGCAGCCTCGAAGAATAGGTCTACTCCGGACTCATCGGCGGCAGCCGAGAGCTCGTCTGCGTGTGCTGCAATCAACGCCTTGTTCGCGGTCACTACGGACTTACCGGCTTGCAGAGCAGCAAGCACGACCTCGCGCGGGTAATCAATGCCACCGATAACTTCGATGACCAAATCAATGTCATCGCGCTGCGCCAAGCTCAGGGCATCGTCGGTGAGCAGATCAGGAGAAACGCCTGGACGAGGCTTATTGATATCGCCAACGGCCACGCCGCGAACTTCCAAACGGCCGCCAATGCGGGCGGCAAACTCATCGCCGCGCTCTTCGATCAAGCGCATGACTTCCGCGCCGACAGTGCCCATACCCAGCAGAGCCACACCAACGGTGGAGCCTGCGCCCTTGCCTGGGCGGAAAGAATAAGTCGACGCTTCAGTCATGTTTCTTCTCCGTTTTCTTTGAGAGTTTGTTAAGCAGGTGCTTTCCGTAGTCTAGCGTGATCCCCATCTCATGCAGTCAAGCGGGAGGGGCGCGCTACTCCTCCAGTGCCAGAGCATCTTCGATCGTCTCGCGACGAATCATCACGCGCGACTGCCCTTCGGAAACCACAATCACGGGCGGACGCAGCATCATGTTGTAGCGCGACGCCATGGAATAGCAGTACGCACCCGTGGCTGGAATGGCCAGCAGATCGCCGGGCACGAGGTCATTCGGCAGCGGAACGTCATTGACCAAAACATCGCCGGACTCACAGTGCGATCCCACAACTCGGGAGGGCACCAATTCGCCAGCTAGCTCACGGTTAACCACGCGCACGTCGTATTCCGCCTGGTAGAGAGCTGGTCGGATGTTATCCGCCATACCTCCGTCTACCGAGACGTACCGCCGCACTGCACGATCCGACGTTTCTACGTCCTTGACCGTGCCCACTGTGTACAACGTGACCATCGATGGGCCAGCAATTGCCCGGCCAGGCTCCACGTTCACCACGGGGCGAGGAACGCCCATCTTGTACGCGGCCTCGGCGACCTTTTCCAGCAGTTCTGCAGCGACAGCTTCCACATCAAGCGCTTCGTGATCCGGCATGTACGCGATGCCGTAACCGCCACCCAAGTCCAGAGTGTCCAAGGCCTTGGCCTGCTCCCCCTGCAATTCCTGAAGCAGCCCCGCCCACAGGCTAAGCAAACGCTCCGCTGCCAGAACAAAGCCATCGGCCTCGAAGACTTGGGAACCCACGTGGCAATGCAATCCGCGCAAGGTGACAGAGGTGGCGTCGACACACGAAAGAGCAGCACGACGCGCGGCGCCGGAGGCCAAAGAGAAACCGAACTTCTGGTCCTCGTGGCTGGTCGCGATGAACTCGTGCGTATCCACGTGCACGCCCGGGGTGACGCGCACCAGCACATCTTGCGTGCGACCGCAGCTGGTCGCCACTTCAGAAAGCGTGCCGATTTCCTGCAGGGAATCTACGACGATCAGCTCAACCTCGGCCTCGACGGCGGCGGTAAGAAACTCGCGGGACTTGTTGTTGCCGTGCACGGTGATGCGGTTGGCAGGGAACCCAGCCGCCAGAGCGACCTGCAGCTCGCCGTGGCTCGCGACGTCTAGGGACAGGCCCTCATCCTCGACCCACTTGCACACGGTCTTGGAGAGAAACGCCTTGGACGCATAGTGGACGCGTTCTCCGCCGCCAAACGCGGTAGCGAGCCGACGACAGCGATTTCGAAAATCAGCTTCATCCAGTACAAACGCGGCGGTGCCGTATTGCTGCGCAATGTCCGTCAGCTTCACGCCAGCAATAGATACGGCGCCGTCATCCTCGCGGGTGGTGTGCTCCGAGAACACGTGTGCCGGAATCTGGTTGAACTCCGCGGTGGTCTCCGTGCGGTGACGCAACGGGACGGGGCGGAGGCTGGTTTCAATATCCATGCGGAATTACATCCTCTCCGGTGCGCTGACGCCCACCAGCTGCAACGCGTTGGCCAGAGTCTGCTTGGTAGCAGCCGCCAGAGCAAGGCGAGCCCGGAACAGTGGATCGGCCTGCTCCCCGGTGGGTTCCTCGCCCTTCGGCAGGATCTGGCACGCATCGTAGAAACGGTGGAACGTGCCTGCCAGCTCCTCGGTGTAGCGAGCAATGCGGTGTGGTTCGCGCAGTTCAGCTGCGGTTCCCACCACCTTCGGGAACTCACCCAGGGTGCGGATCAGATCACCTTCGCGCCCATCGGTGAGCAGTGACAGATCTGGATCGGAATAGGTCACGCCCAGCTCTGCGGCCTTGCGGCCGATAGACGCGAGGCGGGCGTGACCGTACTGGACGTAGAACACCGGGTTGTCAGAAGTCTTGGAAGACCAGAGAGCCATGTCGATATCTAGCGAAGAATCCACAGAAGAGCGGATCAGCGCGTAGCGAGCCGCGTCCACACCGATGGCTTCCACCAGGTCATCGAGAGTGATGACGTTTCCTGCGCGCTTGGACATGCGCACGGCCTTGCCGTGCTGCACGAGGTTGACCATCTGTCCGATGAGAACCTCGACCTGGTTCGGGTCATATCCCAAGGCAGCGGCAGCTGCGCGTAGGCGGGCGATGTATCCGTGGTGGTCGGCTCCGAGCATGTAGATGCAGAGGTTATGCCCGCGCTCGATCTTGTCCACGATGTAAGCGATATCACCCGCAATATAGGCGGCATTGCCGTCGGACTTAATAACCACCCGGTCCTTGTCGTCTCCATACTCGGAAGACTTCAACCACCACGCGCCGTCGGCCTCGTAGAGGTTGCCGTTGGACTTGAGAGTGTTGATCGCCTTGTCCACTGCCCCGGACTCGAACAGCGAGTTTTCGTGGAAGTACACGTCAAACTCCGTGCCGAACTCAGCGAGCGTGCGCTTGATGTGCGCGAACATCAACTCCACGCCCTCGGAGCGGAACAATTCCCGAAGCTTCTCTTCCGGCAGTTCACTCCACTGCGGGTTCGCGGTGGTGACCTGCTGGGCGATATCGTGGATGTAGGCGCCGCCGTAGCCGTCTTCTGGGGTGGGCTCGCCCTTGGCTGCGGCGATTAGAGAGTTGGCGAAACGGTCGATCTGGGTGCCGTGATCATTGAAGTAGTACTCGCGGGTCACGTCTGCGCCCCGGTGTCCCAGCACGCGGCCGAGGGAATCACCCACGGCAGCCCAGCGGGTGCCGCCCAAGTGGATGGGGCCGGTGGGGTTGGCGGAGACGAACTCCAGGTTGATCTTCTGTCCTGCGAGCTCCTCACCCTTACCGAAGTCCGCACCGGCGGCGAGGATCTCTGCGACGATCTTGCCCTGCGCCGCAGCGGCCAAACGGATATTGATGAAGCCGGGTCCAGCCACGCTGGCCTCGTCGATGGCCTCTTCTTCGGCGAGGGCCTCTGCCAGCCAGGTTCCCAGCTGCCGCGGATTCGTTCCGGCGCGCTTGGCTACCTGCATGGCGATGTTGGTGGCGTAATCGCCGTGCTCAGAGTTGCGGGGACGCTCTACGGTGGCCGTTTTTTCGACGACGTCACTATCCAGCCCTTGGGCTTCGAGCACGTTACGGGCAACATCGGTAATCAGTGAGGAAAGTTCTGCAGGAGTCACACGGGCTAGCCTAGCAAGCGCCAAGGCAGGTATATGCACGGCGGTTTGGGATAGCGGATGGCGATTTATTGGCGGCCCGCGCCCGAGTGCTAGACTTTGCCCTCGTACTCACTTGGATGTGGGTGCGCGCCCTCGTAGCTCAGGGGATAGAGCACTGGTTTCCGGTACCAGGGGTCGGAGGTTCGAATCCTCTCGAGGGCACATTTTTATGCGTGCGTCTCCTAGACGGACTTCACGCTCTCGATAGAGTGCTGGGCAGCCCCGGCGATACTATCGAAGCGATCAACATCGCAGGTCAACACAATGATCTGATGATCTCTGCCTAGGCGTCCCAGCACCGCGTTCATGCTCTTCATACGGTGTGGATCCGAGAAGCCGAGCGCGTCGTCGATGAATATCGGCACGCTGTCTCCCCCACCAACCAGGGTCGCCACAGCGAGGCGCGCCAGCATCATCATCTGCTCTTGGGCACCGCCGGACAACGCGTCCGCCTCGATGTCCACGCCGCCTCGCACGCGCTTCTCAATGCTCAGATCCGTGCCAAAAGTGAAGCTTGTGCCATTGCCGAACACCGCTCCAGCCAAGCTCTCGAAGGCCTGCTTGAAGGGCTTTTCGTACTGCGCGCGAAGAGCTGCCCGCGCGCCCTCGATGGTCTCGTGGAGTAACTTCGCCGCCGCCCCCTGAGCTTGAACTTTCTGCAGCGCCAGTTCCTGAGTTTTCAGTTCCCTGTCTGCTTCTTCCTTCTCCGAGGCAGCACCATAACCGCGTTCGAGTTGGCCCTCCCGCTGCGCGCGATCCAGCTTCAGCTGCTGAATCCGATTGTCGATTTGCTGCACTCGAGCTTCCGCGCCGTCAAACTTCTCCCGCACCAATTGCACAGAGTCCGCGCCACCGCTTTGTTCTGCCTGCTCAAGTGCCTGTTTGGCTTGGCCAAAAGCTTCTGCCGCGGCCTTGTGCTCCTGCTCTAGATCCTCGTCGGAAGAGTCTTCTCGTGCAATGGAGAGAGTCTCCGCCTTGGAATGGTGCGAGGCTTGAACCTGTTCCAACCCCGCTTCCAAAGAGAAGTACTTCTTTTGCACTTCGGACATTCCACCGTCACGTTCTGGAAGGCTCCGCACAAAGTCTTTGACCTGGACGTTCCATCGCTGAACCTCCTCGCGAGCCGCGTTCACGTCAAAGCCTGACTCCTCGGACAGCTGCGTGATAGCTGCACTCCGCTCGACTGGATCAGTGTTCGTGTCCTTTACGGCGTACAGCTTCCTTGCATGCTTCAGAAGATCGTGCGGTTTCTCTACCTCCAGCTCGTCATACTCAGTGACCAACTCCTGCAGTGAATCGAGCGAACGCGCCATCGACTCCGCTGCATCCTCAGCCCTAGTTCCGACGTTCTCTTCTCCTCGGTCACCGACCTTCGAAGCCAGCTTGTTTTGCAGTTGCTGTAACTCTTCGGCTGCCTTTTCTCGGAGCGCAGCTTTGCTTTCCGCCGGTCCGAGTTCTGGAGATTCCAACCCCAATTCCGCGCACAGCTTGTCCACGTCCTTTGTTGCGCGCTGCACGTCGGTCTCGCTCTGAGACAAGTCCTGCGAAGGCGTGACGGTCACGGTGTATTCGCCCAGCGAGAGCTTTCTCCGAGAAGTGACGTGAATCTGCACTCCATCTTCCGCTAGCTCTAAGTCTTCACCTGCTTCATCGCCGATCGTCGCTCCGGACGGGCCATCAATGTGCACGCTGGTGGCCACAGAATCTCGGAAACGCTCCGCTGTACGCAGCTGAGCCACCGTTTCCCGGAAAGACGCCAGCTTCTTGGGTGTTGCAGGGTTTCCGTCTACTGCCTCCTTAACCTTCGCGCGCTGCTCCATCAGTTCGGCAATCTCCACAGATAGGCGATGCGCTGCAATCGCCTGGTGCGCGCGCTCCTGCACTTCCTCCACACCAGATACCACTGCTAGCAGGAGCTCGGACTCATCCAGCTCACGCATCTTAGCCTCGCGCCGTTGCGCCTGCTCGCGAGCTGATTGTTGTTCAAAATCAAACCTTTCTCGCGAAGCGACGAGCCCAGATTCCAACTCGCTGATCTTCTCGCCGAGTGCACCCACGTCGGCAATCAATTCCCGCCGAGCTACCACCCTGGATTCTGCAACTTCCCGCTGGCTCTCCGCTGCTCGCGCAATAGCTTCCAACTTCTGTCGCTTCTGTTCCACTGCCTCGGCTTCTGCAAGTTCCAGCTTCCGCTTTTCCAGCTCCTGGTGCGCAGCCGGAATGTTAGCCTTTTGCTCTTCGATGCTCTGGGTCAGTTGATCAATTGCTTCAATGTGACCTTGCGCCGCTGCATAGTTTTGTTGGGCTACGTCGGCTACCTCTTGGGCCTCTTCCACTGCCCGGCGCGCTGTCCGCAGCTCGCCCTTATTCGACTCTGCACCACCGTCGGTGAAATATCGTTTGTATTCCTTGTACACCCGGTTCAGCAGTTCCGAAGAAGCATCGGCAGACTGTGGCGCGCTGTCCACGGCGTCATCGTCTTCCAAGGCCTGTGCAAGGGAGTCCACGTCCGCAGCTACAAACGTCTCCAGGCTTTCGCCCTGCCGGATCGTCAGGGCATCGCGCAGCGTCCGGTCCATCCCTTCGGACAAGATCTCCTGTAAACGTTCCTCTGCTTGGCGTCCCGTCAGATTTTCCACCTGCGGTGCGCTGACTTGCAGAGTGGCGTGCCCCGCACGCTGCTTATACATCTTGGTTACCCGCAGCTCATAGTCGCCCACCGTCATCTCGGCGCTGATCTCCGGGGAGACATCTGCTTGCCGGGGATACATCCACTGCACGGCTTTGGCGCTACTGCCCACCTTGATGTCTCTCAGCAGGGTTTCGAAGGCCTTGAGAAGCGTGGTCTTTCCCGCCTCATTGGGACCATAGATCACTGAGACCCCGCGCTCGGCTAGCTCAATCCGGGCTGCATCCACTCCTGCCACATTCTTCAGGGTCAAACTGTGCAAGATCAGCATGGCCTCATGCACCTTCCTTTCGCACAGATGAGCTCAGCCGGTACAGCAAGCGCAGTGCATCCGATGCCGCCTGCTCCTCATTGCGCGCGCGTTCCAGCAGTTCCCTCGCTGCCGCATCTACGAATCCTTCACCAAAATTGGCCTCGGCCAATTCATCCATCTCCGGTACCACGTGCAAGTCCATCAGCCGTTCCCGCGCGTAAAGCCGCGCAAATCCGAGTGAAATATCTGCTAATTGCTCGTCCATCCACGCGGCAGTGTCCAAGTCCACCGTCCCCCGCAGCGCGTACTTCGCCACTGTGGTGCGCTTGTGCGGCAGATCGTTCAATTTCTCGACGAAAGCCTCCGCATCTTCCCGCGAATTGATCTCCGCCTCCAGTGCGATAAACGCCCACTGGCCCACATGCACTTCTTCTACCTGTACTTCGGCTGCGTCGGAGCCATCACCGGCGGTGATATCCACCACCAGTGCCTTTCCGGAATTGTTCTCGCCTCCCCCGTGTGGCTCCAGAAACGCCGTGACTTCGGGCGCTCCCGAGTACCACACGGTCCCTTCGGTGCCCAGCTTCATCGCCGAGTGTGTATCCCCGAGGGCCACGTAATCAATGACTCCGTCTGCGCATGCGCGCTCCGCGGCGGCCACGTCAACCTGGCTCAGGTCAAGTACGTCGCCGAAGGAACTCACATTTCCGTGTCCCACCAGTACGCGGATGTCAGCTTCATCATCCCGTTGTGCACACTCGGCAATAGCCTTCGCCACCAAATCCTCGTTGGGCTTCTTCGTCAACAACGGAGCCCCCACAATCTCTACGCGACCCTGCTCACTGTCTCGAACTACGCGCGGAGCGCTGTCATCCAGCACCACCACGGCAGCACCGTTGCCGCTGCCTTCTGCGAGCTCTGCAAACTCGGGCTTGCGATAGATGCTGGCGGCGTCGAATGGATCATGATTGCCCGGCAACAAGAACACAGGAACCGGACTGCGGCGCAGCACGTCCATGGCGCGGCGGTACACCTCGGGGCGCAGGAGGTTGTCATCAAAGACATCCCCTGCCACCACAATCGCCTCACACTCACGCTCAACTGCTAGCGCGAACAGCTTTTCCACCGCAGCGAGGCGCGCCTCGGCAAAACGAGCGCGGGCTTCATGATCTAGGTATTTCGTGGGCATACCCAGCTGCCAGTCGGAGGTGTGGAGGAAGCGGAACGTGGCGGTAGCGCCTTGGTTCTCAGTCATGCTGACCATTTCTAGCATCCAGCCCAGACAGCGGATCCTCGCTCCACGGGGGATTATCGAACACCAGCTGTGAATCAGTCAGCGTCTCATAGCATCGCTCCAGCTCATGGCGGATATACAGCTGATCCACGCCAGTGAAGGACACAGTCCGCAGTGCACCCATTAACGCCTGCTCGTCGCCCTTTTCCATCCCCCACTCCTCTGCGAACGGCTCCCAGGTCACATCGTCAGCACCCTCGCCCCAAAACGCCTTCGTGTCCACGATCTCCGGGGTTTCATCCGCAGCATCTGTCTTCAGTGAATCTTGCTGCTTCTCCGTCTCCGCACCGCGTGCCAGCGGCACCACTCCCGCCGCATGATCTGCCTGCCCCAGTTGCTGCAGCAACGGCGCCGGGTCAATCCCCCGCAGACGCAGAATGTGCAACGGGTAGCGAGTCAACCGCGCAGACACCGCGTACATCACACAGACCACGTGCTTACACACCGCAGATTTGTCCGGACAGGTACAGGAAAGCTGCCCAATGTGATCCCGGCGCAACAGGATGGACGCCACGTCATCGCCCGGCGCGCTACCTCGGGCCAAGCTGCGCATGTGCGAGGCATCCATCAGCAGTTCTTGCTTCACAAACTCCCGTTGCCTATCTCCCAACGGCCGCAGACGCACAGTGACATCGAAAGGCTCTAATTGCGTGCCCGCCACCAGCCCGCTAATCATGTTGGCCAGTAGCTCGACACCCAGCACTTTGTCCGCGCGGTAGTACTCGCGCCCACGCGCCAGCCTTCCCGAGTCCGCGTTCTCCGCCACTGCTTCCATGAGCAGGTTCGCCGCCCAACTTTCCGTGTCCCGATGGGGAAACTTTGGTTCGGCTTTTCCTGCGGCCATTTCGCGCCTGCGTCGGGCACCAAAATCTGCGAGGACAACGTTGTCACCCCAGGTGGCGTACTTACGTCCCTTTTTCTTCTCACTCATGGTTGCCCCTCGCTCGCCTCTTCGGATGCGGACTTCAATCTCCACAATTCACGCAGATCGGCATCGTCCAGGTTGGCGATCCAGCCCTCACCCGCCCCAATCACGGCGCCGGCGAGCTCTCGTTTACCCACGATGATGTCATGAATGCGCTCATCCAATGTGCCCTTGGACACCAACTTATAAACGGTGACGTCCTTATCCTGCCCGATGCGATACGCCCGGTCCGTAGCCTGGTCTTCCACCGCCGGATTCCACCAGCGGTCGATGTGGATGACCACCGAGGCCTCCGTCAGCGTGATGCCGGTACCACCCGCACGGACAGACAGCACCATGATCGGCGGCCCTTCCGGAGATTGGAAATCCTCCACCATCTTCACGCGCGCAGTACGTGTCAGCCCGCCGTGCAGCATGGGCACGTCCACCTCGTAACGCTGGTTCATTTCCGGAATCAGCATCCGCCCAAAGGACGGGAACTGCGTAAATACCAGCACCTTGCGCCCGGAGGCTCGCGCCTCGTCGATGATTTCAAACATCCGCTTGACCTTGTTCGAGCGATGCCTGCCCAACCGCAACAGCGCGGAACCATCCCCGGCGAAGTGCGCGGGGTGGTTGCAAATCTGCTTGATTTTGACCAAAGCCCCAAGGATTAGCCCGCGTCGAGATTCCTCCCGGTCCCGCAGTTTCTGTTCCATGTTGTCCGTGTACGCCTTGTACAGCGCGGCCTGCTCGTTGGTCAGTGGGATCAATTCCACGTGGTCGCGCTTGGTGGGCAGGTTGAGGCCCACTCCCTCGTCGGTTTTTAGTCGACGCAATACAAACGGCTGCACCACGCGCTGTAAACGATCCCGCGCGGCCTCGTCTTGGTAGCGCTCCACGGGGATAGCCAACCGGTTTTGGAATGCCGCGGGGCTGCCCAGAATGCCCGGGTTGGCGAAGTCCATGATCGCGTACAAGTCCGAGAGCCGGTTTTCTACAGGCGTTCCTGTCAGCGCGATCCGATTTCGAGCGTGCAAACTCCGCACTGCCCTGGACTGCTTGGTTCCCGGATTCTTAATGTTCTGTGCCTCATCGGCAACCACCCGGTGCCATTCCAGCTGTTGGTAGCGCTCCGGATTCCGCGAGACCGTTCCATACGAGGTCACCACCACATCGTGGCTCCGCGCATTCTCTTCGAATTCCGCATCGGCGACCTTAACGGAACCGTGGTCCACCAGCACGGTCAGTGACGGCGTATGCCGTTGCACTTCCCTGCGCCAGGATTCCAAGACGCTAGTCGGTGCGATCACCAACATGGGGTCGACGGCTTTTCCCGCGGCCTTTTCGCATGCCAGCAGTGTCAAGATCTGCAGCGTTTTACCCAGACCCATGTCGTCGGCCAGAATCGCGCCGAGCTGGTGCTGGCTCATCCACGCCAGCCAATTCACGCCGCGCTGCTGATGATCGCGCAACGTCGTGACCACTGTGTCCGGCACCGTCACCGACTGCGGTGGCTCTACGGGTTGGTCGGACATCAGCCGTTGCATCCATCCGCCAGCCTCCACTCGGAAGTGGTGGTCGCCGTTTTTTTCTTGGAAGTCCGACGCCAAGGCGTCCGCCTCCATCACGTCCCGCAGTGTCACCTGGGATTCGCCGTCGGTGGACTCCTCCGAGTCCTTATCCCCTTCCTGCTTTTTCCGCACTGCTTCGATCCACCCGCGAGCACGAGTCAGAGAGCTGGTGTCTAGAAATACGAATTGCCCGTTAACCGCCACGATATTGCTTGCGGAATTCAATAGCCCTTGTCGTTCTTCTTCACTCAGGCTGGCGCCCTCTACGGACACGTCCCATTCGAAGTCCACCAGCTGGTCCATCCCCAGCTTGCCCGAGCCCGGTCCGGTTCCCACGGGATTGACCGCTACGTTCACCCGGGGCACCGCCCTGGTCCAACCACGGGGGACCATCACTTGTACTCCTGCTCCGCGCAGGGTCCGCACGCCCTCGGCTAGAAGCTGCTCCACCTGGCGAATCGTCAGCGCCAGGGATATCGTTCGGGTGGCATAGAGCTGCGGCTGCCACACGCCGGTGGCAAACCACTGCTCCACCGGCGCAATCATCTCCGCCAGCGGCGTCCACGAGGCACGCATGTGGCTCAGCGCGCGGTAGAGGCGCGTGGACTGTGCTTCTGTCACTTCCGCGGGGACTAGTACTTCGACTGGCCCGTCATTCATGCTCAGGCCAATGTCCAAGCGCCAACGCACGTCGTCTAGGTCCACCTCGTCAGCATCCAACTGGGCGAGGGTCTCGGAGTGGCCGGAGGAGGCGAGTGTGGCGTCGGAAGGAGAAGAAAGAATAAGGACCACGTTGCTGGCGGCGTCGGCGGCGGAGACTCGCCACCGATTCAGCATGGACACCGTGTCTGCTGTCACCCGGCGCGCGGGCTTTCCCGCAAGGATTGCACGCATGAACGGAGTATCGATCTCGTCGCTGGCCCCCAAGTGGTCACGGAGGATGCGCACGGTCATCCAATGCACCAGCTCATCAACGGCATCCCCCACCACATCGCTACTGCCGTTGAGCTCCAGCACCTGCGGCACACGTTCCCGGAGCTGCTGGATCACTCCGTGGTGGGAGCCTGCGGTGGACGGCATCCATCGCGGCATCCATTCCTGATCCACCCGATCCATCCGCAGCATCACACGGCCGGCGCGGACAATATCGAACGCCAAACGATACAAAGTAAGAAGAAATTGAACGTCTGCGCCCCACACCACGCCCGCATCGGAGAAATTCTCAGAATTATTTTCCACCGATTCTACGGCCCACTCATTTAACTGATGCAAAACCGCCAAAGATTGCTCTGGCGTATACGCAACGGTGGGCACAGAAATCTTCTTCAGCTTGCCCTTCGGCGTGGCCAGACTCACCGATCCCCGATGACGAAAAGGCCTGACCTGCACCAATCGAAGCACCTCGCGAGGCAAGTCGGTTTCAGTGAGATCTCCCGCATCAGCGATGACCACGTGTCCGGCCACTCGTTCGACCCATAAGTGCACGCCGCCTTGAGGCGGCAACAAGATGTGCAGCCGACAGTCGAATTCCATGTGTCGGTTTTACCATGTGGCTGTGACGGCAGTCTCTTTTAGCTACGGTGGGATGGCACACATATTCATTGGAGTTAGCTGAACCCCACACAGGGAATTTTCAGCTGCTGCGCAATTGACGATTCAAGGAGTGTCAAGAACGTGTCAGACTTAACATGGTTTGTCATAGCCATGGTGATCTATCTGATCGCTATGCTCCTCATCGGTTTGTATTCCTTTAAGCAAACTGACGAGTACGAAGATTTCATGCTCGCCGGACGCAATCTTCACCCTTTCCCCGCCGCACTGTCGGCCGGAGCCTCGGATATGTCCGGCTGGCTCCTCATGGGTCTCCCCGGTGCCCTGTATGTCTCCGGCTTCTCTGAGATTTGGATGGCTTTGGGCTTGCTGGTGGGTGCAACGCTGAACTGGTGGCTGACCGCCCCACGTCTGCGCGCCTACACCGAGGTCGCGAACAACTCGATCACCCTGCCCTCGTTCTTCGAGAACCGCTTTAACGATCGCACCCATACGCTGCGCATCATCGCCGGCATCGTGATTCTGGTGTTCTTCACCTTCTACGTCTCCTCCGGCATGGTAGCTGGCGGTCGTTACTTCCAGTCCACGTTCGAGGGCGATTACATCACCGGCCTGATCGTGGTGGCTGCGGTCACCGTGGCCTACACCTTCGTGGGCGGCTTCTTGGCTGTGTCCTACACGGATACCGTCCAGGGCATCATCATGTTCATCTCGCTGATCTTGGTGCCAATCATGGCCCTGCTGCACATGAGCGATCCCGGTGCCATCTGGACCTACCAGACCGAGAATGCCTACGGCGTGGGCACCATCGAGCCAAACCCACACTGGTTCTCCTTGTTCACCGGTGTGAGCTTCGTGGCCATCGTTTCCAACCTCGCATGGGGCTTGGGCTACTTCGGCCAGCCACACATTATCGTGCGCTTCATGGCACTGCGTACCCCATCGGATGCCAAGGCCGGCATGCGCTACGGCGTGACCTGGATGTTCTTGTGCCTGATCGGCGCCATCGCCGTGGCGATCATCGGACCTGCATTCTTCGGAATGGATCCAAGCATCGCGATCACTGACCAAGAGAATTTCGAGACAATCTTCCTAGATATGGGACGCATCCTGTTCCACCCACTGATTGCTGGTCTGGTTCTGACCGCTGTGCTGGCTGCGATCATGTCCACCGTTTCCTCCCAGCTGCTGGTGGTTTCCTCCGCGCTGATCGAAGACATCTACAAGGGCCTGATCAACAAGAATGCCGACGACTCTTCCCTGAAGAACCTGTCCCGCGTCTCCGTGATCGTCGTGGCTCTGCTGGCCGGTGTGATCGCGTGGAACCCAGATTCCGGCATCCTCAAGCTGGTGGAGTTCGCATGGGCTGGCTTCGGTTCGGCCTTCGGTCCTATCGTGGTCGGAGCGCTGTACTGGCGCCGTCTCAACGCTGCAGGCGCTGCAGCCGGCATGTTCGCTGGTGCGGTCGTGGCGTTCATCTGGGGCGGTCTTCCAACCTTCGGCATCATTGACAAGCCATTTGGTTTGTACGAGATGATCCCTGGCGTGGCAGCAAACATCATCGCCATGGTGATTGTCACCTACGCCACCAAGGAGCCTTCTGAGGCAGTGACCTCCACCTTCGACAAGGCCGTGGCTCTGTCCCACGCTGCGAAGAAGGATCCAGAAACGGACTTCGAGGAAGCTGCGAAGTCCGACGAGGTTCGCCAGGCTGGCACCGTCTAGTCTCCCCAAGAACCTTCGGCCCCTCGGCGGAGTCTGATGCTCATGTGTTGTTATTGAGCGTCAGCGCCCATCGCCGGAGGGCCTTTTTCTATGCCGTCATCGCCGCCTCGTTGTTGGTTACGTGCGTGCGTTTGCCGTGGTCTTTGTCCTCTTTTCCCGACGCCAACTCCGTCGCCTCCGCCTTGAGCCAGCTGCAGGTGGTGGCCTATCGGCCGCGCGTGCTGGGCTACTCCCGAGATCAGTTCGGCAACGGATGGGCCATGCGGCTTTCCTCAGACGGCGATTATCTGGACACCCGAGACATCGTCCTGCGTCAGGCCGCAGTGGGTGCACAGCCTAGGCAAAATCCTGCCGAGGCTACGGACGGATACACGGGAGCCACGGAATTGGCGTCGACAATGGAGATCGACCACGTCTACCCCCTGGCTGCCGCGTGGGACATGGGCGCATGGAGTTGGGAGGCAGAGCAGCGGCGCCGGTTCGCTAATGACGTCGACATCAACTTGGTGGCCACGGCGGGGGCGATTAACCAGGACAAATCGGATAGCACCCCAGGGCTATGGCTGCCTCCCCCAGCGGGCGGGCACTGCCACTACGTTTCGCAGTTTCTCACGGTGGCGCTGCACTACCGCCTCGCCATCAGCTCGGCGGACGCACAAGTAGCTCGGGATGTCTGTGGGCTGTAGATGTGCCGATCTGACAAAGCCAGGCAACTCTGATTGAGTATGGGTATGGAAACAATTGTTGTCGGACTGCACGTTATAGCAGCAATCATGTTGATGGGCCCCGTGATGGTGGCCACGTCAATGTTCGCCCCACAACTGCGCAAGGTCACCGCAGGTAACGAATCTGCAGGCACTCTGCGCCTGCTGCACAAGATCACTCGCGTCTACGGCTTGGCTTCTGCCATCGTGCCCGTTCTGGGCGTCATCGCCATGTTTACCTCTGAAGGTGCCCTGAAGGACGGTCGCTTCCACGCTTCCATCCTGCTGGCCGTCATCGCATGGGGCTTGCTGGTCTTCCTGGTGATCCCTCGCCAGCGCCTGGGCCTGGTTGCTGCCAACGCGCTGCAGCCAGCTGACGACCCCGCCACGGAGAAGGAAACTGCCGCGGTTCAGAAAACCGATGCTTCTAAGCTGCCTGGTCAAGCAGCAATGTTCGGTGGCATCTTCAACCTGCTGTGGGTCATCATCGCGATCCTGATGGTAATCTAGCGTCCACTTTCATCACAAACGCCCCGCACCGGCAGCCACTCTCCACGAGAGCGAGCACCAAGTGCGGGGCGTTTATTGTACGGGGACTCGCTGTTTAGCGATCCCACTTTCCACGGCCGCGTCCACCGCGGTCACCACGGAAGTTGTCCTGACGGTCGTTGAAACGTCCGCCTCGGCCACCGCCACGGCGATCATCGCGACGGTCATCACGATCGTTGAAGCGACCACCACGGCCACCGCCACGGCGGTCGTCACGACGATCGTTACGGTCGCCATCGCGTCGACGGTCGCCGCGGAAATCTCCACGCTTACCGCCACGGTCACCACGATCTCGGTCACCACGATCTCGGTCACCACGATCTCGGTGGCTGGCAGGGCGACCATTCGGTGCCCCCGGATCCGGCTCAATGTTGATCAGCTGACCGGACACGCGCGTGTCATCCAGCTGACGGAACACGTCTTCCGGCAGATCCGCAGGCAGTTCCACCAGTGAGTGCTCAGCGAAAATGCTGATACGTCCGAAGTCGCGGGAGTTCAGGCCACCTTCGTTAGCCAAAGCGCCCACGATGGCACCCGGGCGAACGCGCTGGCGGTGTCCCACGCTGAGGCGGTAGACGGCCAGTTCGTTGCCATTGCGATCCGCAACCTTAGGAGCTTCCTTGTTGAAACGCTCCTTGAAGTCGCGGGCAGATCCACCACCGTTGCGACGGTCATCGCCGTAACGATCATCGTCCCGACGGCGCTGCGGACGCTCGCTCTTGGGCTGCTCCTTCATCAGGAACTTCTCGCCAGCCTGCAACTGGGTAGCCAACGCTGCAGCGATGTCTTCCATCGGCACGTCGTTTGCAGCCGCGTACTGAGTAACGAGCTCGCGGAAGACCTGCATCTGCGGGTCACCGAGGGACTCAGTCAGCTGATCGTTGAACTTTTCCTTGCGCGACTCGTTGACCTCGTCAACGGAAGGCAGCTGGATCTCGTTCAAGCGAGACTTGGTCGCACGCTCAATAGCCTTGAGCAGGCGTCGTTCACGAGGGGTAACGAACAGCACGGCGCGACCGGTACGGCCAGCACGGCCGGTACGGCCAATGCGGTGCACGTAGGACTCGGTATCGTGCGGGATGTCGTAGTTGAACACATGGGTGATGCGATCCACGTCCAAGCCACGGGCTGCCACGTCGGTAGCAACCAGGATGTCCAGACGGCCATCCTTGAGCTGGTCAACGGTGCGCTCGCGCTGCGCCTGGGCAATATCGCCATTGATCGCTGCAGCGTTGAAACCACGAGCACGCAGACGTTCTGCCAGCTCTTCGGTCTCATTCTTGGTACGCACGAACATGATCATCGCGTCGAACTCAGTGACCTCGAGGATACGGGTCAAAGCGTCCAGCTTTTCGCGGTGATTCACCAGCAGGTAGTCCTGCGTGATGTTCTCCGAGGTACGCTGCGTGGCCTTGACCGTGACTTCCACGGGGCTCTTCAAGTACTGCTTGGACAGGCGACGAATGCCGTTAGGCATGGTCGCGGAGAACAGAGCAACCTGCTTGTCCTCTGGCGTGTCCTCCAGAATGCGCTCCACGTCTTCCTGGAAGCCCATGTTGAGCATTTCATCGGCCTCATCCAGCACCATGAAACGCAGCTTGGAGATATCCAGGCTGCCCTTCTTCAGGTGATCGATGACACGGCCCGGGGTGCCCACCACGATGTGAGCGCCACGGCGCAGCCCGGACAGCTGCACGCCGTAGGCCTGACCACCGTAGATAGGCAGCACAGAAATGCCGCCCAGGTGCTCAGAAAATGACTGGAAAGATTCCGCGACCTGCAGTGCGAGCTCACGGGTTGGGGCCAGCACCAACGCTTGCGGGTGGCGGTCCTTCGGATCGATCTGGGACAAGATGGGCAGTGCGAATGCGGCGGTCTTACCCGTACCGGTCTGCGCCAGTCCCACTACGTCCTGACCATCCATCAAAACTGGAATGGTCTCCGCCTGGATAGGTGATGGCTGTTCGAATCCAACCTTCTTCACCGCTGCCAGGACTTCCTTAGGAAGACCCAGACCCTCGAAACGAGGGCCCTTATCGGCCTTCTCCTGGACATCTTCAGCTTCTTCGGCTTTCTCAGATGCTCCTGCGTTCACATGCTCCGTGGTGCTGTGTGCTTCCTCAGAAGGCACAACTGCTTCGGGTTCTCGCCCGAGCACATCGACCACGTCCAATGGCTTTGCGCCATTGTCCTCACCGTGCAGATTGTTCTGAGATACCGACTTATCGTCTTCCACCGGCTGGTTTACGTCGCCGGCGACGTTTTCAGTATCACTCATTGCCTGCTTACCCTACGCGATTGCGCAGCTAAAAGCGATTTTGCAGCGTCCGGGAGTGAGCAAACTGATCCCACAGCCCCCAAGTGAGTGCTAGATCACTTAAGCTATGAGCCCATTAATTCAATGACCTTTTGGGCCGCGCGCTGCCCACTACGCAGGGCGCCGTCGATGGACGGAGTGGCATGTTGTGCCCCGGCCAGGATGACACCACCATCCACCACCAGATCCTCCTCGGCGCTATGCGCCGCACGCTCTGGGGTCAGCACGGGGAAAACATCTGTGATTCTTTGACGAGTCACTAGTTCCCATCCACTGGTGGGTACGTCCAGAATCTCGCCCATGTACCTGCGCATCTCCACCTCGTTGGGGATCGCTCCCGGCTGCAGCGCACGTTGGCTTCCGCCAAAAGCAACAGTTCCTTGGATGAGGTGACGGCCGGGCGCATAAGAGGGAGCTGCGGCGGTGAGTTCGGCCACGCTGGCAACCGGTGTCCTGCCGGTGCCGTCTACGGTGATGACCGGCCGCTTTCCTATTGGCTCGTCGGAGACAAACCAAAACGTTTCCATGCCCCGAGCAGGCAATACTGGTCGGTCCAGCAATTCTGCTTCCATCTTCTGTGGCAGAGCCAACACGACATAGCGGAAGGTCTCTGTGCGGTCATGCTCACCGAAGTGCAGGGTCACCCCAGCGGATTCCGTGGAATTTCCCGGATTGGTTTTTAGCGCGGTTACCCGTGCGTTCGTCTCCGTGATCACGCCAGTGTTCCGCCCCAACAGGTTAGCCACATCGCCCATGCCTTGCGCTGGAACCGTCGGTGCTCCACGCAGCAAGGTGGCAAAGACCCACTTCGCCGTGATCGCGGAGGTCTCACCGTCCGTGTCCAGCAAGAATGCTCGCATCGCAGGGTCCGCAGCCGCCGTGCGCATCTGGCGGGTCACACCGGACTTATCAAGGCTTTCGCACACCTTCGAGTCCTTGGCTCGCCGCTTTTCACTGATCTTGCGCATCTCCAACGAGGAACGATGGGACAGCTCGGAACCGAACCACTTGCGCAGACCCATGATGTCTCGGAAGCTCATCGCTGAGCGGGAGTTTTTGCTCAGCAGCTCACCGAGTAGACGTGGGGTGCGGACGGGGTCACCAATGAACACCTGGCCCTGCGACGTGTGCGTTTGAAATCCCGATTCGAAGTTGCACTGGTTGAGCGCAGCGTATTCGCCATTGCTGAGCAATTCTTTCAAGGACGGATACCAGGAGTTCAACAGCTGGAAACCGTTGTCCACGGTGATGTCCCCGAAGTGCTGGGAGCGCGCTCGACCACCCAATTGATCCGAGGCTTCGAACAGCGCGCACCTCACTCCCGCGTTTCGGAGTGTGCGGGCAGCTGCCAGGCCCGGCAGTCCTCCGCCGATGATCGCCACGTCGCTCATTGCTGTCCACCTTGATCGCTTCTTAGTGCTTTAAACATAAGCCATGCTAATTGTCCGCAGTCGGTTGCGGTAGTTGTTTGCCTCCCGGTATGTTTAGAACAATTGTTCGATTTATTTTCCGACGCCACCCTCTCCCTGTCTCACCCCTGTCCTAGATTGACACTCGTCACTCGGCCTACCGGGCCTAGCTCACCACTTACATTGATAGGAGATAGCCGATGTTGAACCTTCGTATACCCACTGTGTCCCACAAGGCTTTCCCGTTGTCCAACCTGGCACCTACTTCGCTGATCAGCGAATACGGAGAGCAGATGAAGGCGCTGTTGCGGCATCCCCGCAGCCGCATCCGGATCACTCCCGGTTGGCGCGCACCTTATATTTCTGCGGAGCTCAACTCTGCGGACGCTCTGGTTCACGTATCTCGCCACCGCGTCACACCCGTGTTGTGGGAAAAGCTCAACGGAGTTGAAGCCCCCAGTGAGCAACCCATGTTTTTGGTCACTCTAAGCGCCACGGTGGATGCGGATTCCGTCTCGGGAAGCCTCGCGAGCGTGACGTCGGAAATCCATTCTCTGTTTCGCGCGGTCACCGGAGAAAGCTGGACGCAGCGCGAACACGTGGGAGACAACCTGACGTGGACGTGGCACAGCCTGATGACACAACGTGACCTCGATGCCGACACAAAACACGCGCAGCCGCACGTCGCTTAGTCACTCACCCAGGTTTTAGTCTTCTGATTCGTCCTCGAAGTAGTCATCGTCATCGAGATCTTCCTCGTCGAGGTCCTCGTCAAAATAGACGATGCCACGCGCGCCGTCGTCCAACGGAACCAGCATCTCCTCCCACTCGTAGGCCTGCTGAGAAGCCACGGCAAGGGCGTCAAACATCAATTCGAAATCGTCGAAAGTGCCCAGTTCCAAGACCTCACGGGTCTGCTCCCCCACGTCTGCGACTGCTGAGCGGAAAATCTCCTGCTTTTCACTCTCAGTGACTTCATCATCGGCCTCGATCAGCTCTTCAGTGGCCTGTTCCAGCAGCTCGTCGAAATCATCGCCATAGGTCACGAAGCTGACGTTGCCAGTGGGAGCGATTCCCTCGGGATCCAATTCCACCGTCAGAACGGAGCCTTCTCCCACCGAGGCGTAGACCACGAAAGGTTCAGACGGATCCTGCTCAAATTCAAGCTCTTCGAGCCGCTCGTCCTCGCCCTCCAGCAACTCGTTGAGCACACTGATCACATGGTCAGTGGCCATGTAACTGGCCACTTCTTGCATGGCAGATTCCACGGAAAAGACCACGCCCACCAGCGCGGCATCGAACTGTTCATCCTCATCGGAGACATCAGCCATGGCCACAAAAACATTGGCAGCCTGAATGGACTGGGCGGCCCCCACGCCGTGAATCTGAACAAACTGGATTTCCAACTCCGGAGCGATCGGGACGAACAGCGTGTCCTCCGCGATCCTGGACTCGATGCCCTCTAGATCTAGCGCATCAGCAATGTCTTCATAGAAACCCACAACAGGTCCCTTCCTACGGGTCAATTCCGTGTGTTGTGACAGTCACCCCGGCAAGCACCGACGCTACGACCTCATCGTAACCGCGCTAGCCCGCCGCTGCTAGTGCCCCTGAGTATGACTACCGGCCAGGACGAGGCAGCGGGATCCCCTCCGGCGTGCCCATCCAACCCTGCATGCGAAAACTCTCCCACGCCAAGCGATGTTCCCGGCGCGGATCGTTCTCCGTGTGAGAACTGCGTTCGATGATGCGCGTGGCCCGGGTATCTTCGGTGTACTTCTCCCAACCTGGAGAGTCGCCCCAGATGAAGCCTGCCCATGCTTCCTGCATTTCCTCAGTGACTTGCTCCATCTCCGCGCCCAACAGCACCCGGGCCTTGGAGGCATGCGCATCGCCGAATACCGCGGATAGCTCCATGGAATGCATCGCGCCCACACCCAGCCTGCGTAGCAACGCGGGGGCGTAATCGAAGCGATACATCCACACGTCCAGGCCCGCTCGAGCGTGCAAGTCTGCTAGCCGCACCGACTGCGCCCAAAAGACTGCATCCGCCATCAGCTGGGCAAATGCCTGTCTGGATCCCACATCGCCGTATGCCGCTTCCACCTTCTCGGCCAGCTCTGGATCGTGCGCACTCAGCATCTTTCGCACCGCTTTGGCACGCTTGCCCTTGGAGAAGAACAACACTTGGGCAGCGCTGAGCTCGTCGTCGTTAGTACCAATGAGCATGGGAACGCGATGTTGATGCACGTTTTCAAACGCGGTCAAAGGATGTTCCGGAAGCAAATCCCCGTCCACCGCGTTGCTGAAACAAGAGTTGAGCTCCCACAGCCCTCTGCCTCGCCACAGCATCTGCTGCCCGGCGCGCACCAAGTCTCCTGCCGCCATGCTCTCTAGGTCCCGAACCTTCACCGTGCGGGGAGTAAGTCCTGCGTACTGCACCAGCTTCTTAGACCAAATGCGAGATTGTTCTCTGCCGTGAACCGTCAGCACGGGGGCAGATTGCAGGATCGCTCGATGAAACAGGCCATTCGCGGAAGGAGTTGCCATCAGCGCCGCAATGGCCGAGCCCCCAGCGGACTCTCCCATTAGCGTGACTCTATCCGGATCCCCACCGAACGCGGCAATGTTCTTCTTCACCCAGCGCAGCGCCAACATTTGGTCGCGCAACGCGGGATTTGGCTCATAGTCCTCTGCGCCCTCCACTCCCAGTGAAGACATGTCCAGGTACCCAAACACACCCAGGCGAAAGTTCACCGCCACATAAACAGCATTGACTCGCTTGGCAAAAGAAAAGCCCCGCAGCACGGCTGTGTGGCTGGCACCAGCGAAGAACCCACCGCCATGCAGGTAGACCACCACGGGCAAGGTTTCCTCGGTGTCCGGACGCACCACATCCAGGTTCAGGCAGTCTTCGTCCCCCACCACATCATCTTTCAGGGTGTAAGTGGTTTGCGGTGCCACGTTGCCGTACTCGTCTGCCTGCCACACCCCCTCCCACTCCACGGGGCGCGGTGCTTTCCACCTGTCTGCCACTCCATAGGGCACGCCCCGCCAGGTACGCACGCCCTCGGTAACCAGACCGCGGAGGGCTCCTCCGTCCACGGTGGCGTCGATAAAATCCCCCTCTGCGCGCCCGTCGACTGTGTTCATGAGAGTCGATAGTAAGTCCACCGCGCCTCCAACGCAGCTATCTTCAGCCTTTTCACACGCATTCGATTGTTGCATTAGTGTTGCAATGCATAGACCAGCACCATTCGGTGGTCAGCTCACTGGCAATAAGACAAGGAATGTAGGACTCATGGGGATCTTTTCCAAGAAGGACAAAAAGCAGGAATCGACGAACCTGGCGGATCGCTCGGATTACCCTAGCGGCCCCATCGCCGGTCGCTTCTTTTCGGCCGTTGATAGCGCGGCGTCCGTCCAGGGTCCTGCCGTGCGCTCGTATGTCAAGAAGCTGGAATCCAAGCACTCTGCAAAGTCGCTAGAGGAAAAGCAGCAGATCCTGGATAAGCACTTCCGCACCCTGGCCACCGGTTCTGGCCTGGGCACGGGTGGTCTTGCGGCGATGCCGGGAATCGGCACGCTGCTTTCTCTGGGAAGTATCGCTGGCGAGTCCGTGGTTCTTTTGGAGGCCTGTGGCCTCTACGCTCTGGCTTCCGCACAGCTGCACGGAATCAACATCGATGACGAACAGCGCCGACGCACCATCATCCTCACCGCAGTATCCGGCGCCTCGGGCAACGAGCTGGTCCAGGCGCTCACGGAGGACGGTGCCCTTACTTCTATCAAGTCGCTGCGCGGACTGAAGAACGCCTCGGGCAAGGATCTCCTTGCGGTGAACTCCATGCTCGGTCGCATCGCGTTCAAGCAGATGCGCAAGCGCTTCGGCGGTGCCTTGGTGCGCAAGATTCTGCCATTCGGTGTGGGTGCTGTGCTGGGTGCACGCGCTAATCGTAAGATCGCCGACGGCATGATTTCCCAGGTCCGTCGCTTGATGAGCGAGCTGGACTCCTCTGCTGCCTAGAGCTGCATGTAACGTCTTTCCATTGTGACCCGCACCCTTCTGGACTACCTCAAGCAGCATCCGTGGCTGTTCGCGTGCGTTACCATATTCAGCGCACTGGTTCCCATTGCTGCGGTGGCCTCGCCACTGTTTGCGGGTGCGGCGATCGATGGGAAGCAGGGTGCCATCGGTGGGCTGTTAATCGCAGCTACCGTCCGCTTCGCCGTTCACGGTTCGAGGCGTTTCCTCGCCGGCACGCTCTCAGTGCGTGTGCAGCACACGCTGCGCATGTCCGTGATGCGTCGGCTTCTACACATCGATGCCATCCAGGCAACGTCTCTGCGCACGGGTCATGTGGTGTCGCGGACGATCTCTGACCTCAATCAGGTCCAGTCGATGCTTGCCACTCTGCCCATCATCGCCTCGGGGCTCTTCGAGGTGGTCTTGATCATCGGCATCGTATTGTGGATGTCCGTCCCTGTGGGGCTTCTGGTGCTGGCCCACGTGCCGCTCATGTTTGTGGTTGCCGCGCGTTCCCGCCGCAGGCTGTATCCCGCCACGTGGCGCGCTCAGCAACAGACAGCGGACATCGCCGCCCACATCGAGCAGTCCGTGGCGGGCGTCCGCGTGGTGAAGAACTTTGGCCAGCAGCAGCGCTTGTATGAGCGCTTTGCGGTGCTCGCGCGGGAGTTGTTTGGCTTGCGCATGGTGGTCAGCCGTATCACTGCTACGTTCCAACCGCTGCTGAATACGCTGCCCAACGTGATGCTGGTGGGAATTATCGTGGTAGGTGGTTGGATGGCCATGCGCGGGCATTTGTCGGTGGGCGAGTTCCTTGCCACCGCGACGTTTGTCACGATGCTCGCACGGTTGACTCGCATGACTGCGGCGATGCTGGTGGAAGTCTTTGTGGCTCGCGCCTCGATGCGACGGATCGAGGATCTGTTGGCCATGGACGCTCGTCCCACTCCGTCCGGCACGTCACACCGCGTGGTGGCTATCGAGGGCTGCCTTGACGGGCTTGATAGCAGCCTCCTTCAGGTTTCCGTTCCCGCAGGCCAGACCACGGTCATTAACGGTGATCCGGCAACGGGAAAGACGTATCTCGCGCAAGCGCTAGCGGGCTTGAATTCGCAGGCCGCACGGGACTTCACGGCAGTCTTGTCCGACGGCACCCGCACCCCACTATTGGACGTCCCCGAGTCCGCTCGCCCGGTACTGGTGGTGGACGAGCCCTTCCTGTTTTCCAGCAGCATCCGAGACAACGTCGCGCTTGGCTTCGCCGCCTCCGACGAGCAGATTTGGGATGCTCTCGCCGTGGCGTGTGCGTTGGATTTCGTCGCCGAGCTCGGCGGACTGGACACGGTGGTTGGCGAGCGCGGGCTCACCTTGTCCGGCGGTCAGCGCCAGCGCATCGCTCTAGCGCGTGCGGTGTTGCGCCGGCCGTCGTTCCTCATTCTCGACGACGCCACCTCCGCCATCGACACTGTCACCGAACGCCGCATCATGGCTGCCGTGGCGGAGTCTGGCCCGATGACTCTGGTGGTGATCACCCATCGTCAGGAAACTCTGGCCTCCCCCAGCTCTACTCCCGCGCACACTGTCCAGCTTTCCCCGGCAGCCGAGCACGAGCTCTGGCCCGCAGACCCTCCTGCTCCCCTCGAACCCGCCCAAGACATTCCGCCCGGCGCCACGGAGATCGATCCCCACGGCTCAGAACCCGCGGTAGCTGACTACACCGCGGCCTTCAGTCTGCGCTCGTTGATCGCGCTGATCCGCGTTCCGCTGATCGCGGTGGTGGCAACATTGCTGGTCACCGTCCTGGCAGACATCACCCTGCCCAGCTTCATTCGCTACGCACTCGATGCGGGTATCGCTCAGGGCAACGAATCCGTGGTCTATTCCACGGCCGCGGTCGCCCTACTGGTGGTGTTGCTCTGTTGGGCTGCCCTGGCCGCCAACACCGTGCTAACGATGCGCGCGGGCGAAAGCCTGCTGTATGCCCTGCGTTTGCGCTGCTACCGGCACCTCAATCGCATGGACATCAGTTGGTTCGAGAACAACTCTTCCGGCCACATAATGACACGCCTGACCACGGACATCGATTCGCTGTCCCGATTCCTCTACAACGGCCTATCCCAGACCATCGTCAGCCTCACCGTGTTGCTCGGCGTGCTGGGCATGTTGCTGTACACGGATATCACGCTCACGCTGATCACCGCCGCGTTTCTTCCCGTCATCGCGGTGGCTTCGTGGGTATTCAAGCGCACGGCTGCACGCTTGTACACGTTGTCCCGCACTCAGGTCAGCCAAGTCAACGCCACCTTCCAGGAATCTATTTACGGCCTGGTGACCAGCCAGGGCTACGGCTATGGATCCACGCTACAATCGCGTTTGGATGCCGAATCCGCTGGCTACCGTCGCCTACGCACACAGGCCCAAGCCGCGGTGAGCGTATTTTTCCCCGGCATCAACTGGCTCACAGAACTTGCTCAGGCCAGCATCTTGGCGGCGGGCACGTCACTGATCGCCGAGGGCCGCACCACCGAGGGTGCGGTGGTGGCTTTCAGCCTTTACTTGTCGATCTTCTTCGGCCCGGTTCAGCAGCTGTCACAGATCTTCGACAGCTTCCAGCAGGCCTCCGTGGGCCTGTCTCGCATTGGTGATTTCCTCCGCACCGAGCCCCGCGTGGTCAATTCTTCCTCGCCGCGGTCCGTTCCTGCCGGCAGTGCTCCACGTCTTTGTTTCGACGCCACGCGCTTCTGGTATTCCTCTACTTCCCCAAATATGCGTCCTGAGTTGGATATCGACACGACTTTCACGGGTACCACGGCGGTGGTCGGAGCCTCGGGCGCGGGAAAGTCCACGCTGGGCAAGCTGGTGTCCCGCTGGTACGACCCACAACAAGGTGCTGTGGTGGCGGAGTTCCGTGACACGGGGCAGTCGCATGTCTTGCCGGTGAAAGAGGCGGATATTCGGCAGTGGCGTCGAGAAATAGGAACGGTGCCGCAGGAACCCTACTTCTTCCCCACCACGGTGGCGCACAACATCGCCTTTGGGCGACCGGATGCCACCCGCGAGGAGATTGAACAAGCGGTCAAGGACATTGGTGGCCAAGAAATCCTCGCCAGCATCCCCGGGGGCTTCCTGGCGCCGCTGAACGAACGAGCGCACAACCTTTCGGCCGGACAGCGACAGATCGTGGCGTTGGCTCGCGCCCAACTGCTGGGGCCATCGATCATGGTGCTCGACGAAGCCACCTCGACCCTGCCTTCGGAGGTGGAGCGAGCGGTGGTCTCCGCGATTTCCAAGGCAGTGGCAGGACGAACGGCCATCATCATTGCCCACCGACTCTCCACGGCGGTGCACGCGGACCGCGTGGTGGTGATGGACGGCGGAAAAATCGTGGAATCCGGCACCCACGGCGAATTGCTGCGGCATAAAGGTGTCTATGCCGACCTTTGGGCTAGCCATATGGGACTCATCACCTAAGTCTTAACGCAGGTGACTTGTTCTGAGAGCAAAAGTCGCCATTCATCTGCACATATATACATAAATTCCTCGCCCCCTGCCCCGCGGCGGAGTCTCTGATTTGTAGTAGGGTGGGGCGACGAGACTGAAGTCATTAAGAAAAGAGGCGA
This sequence comes from Corynebacterium sp. ED61, assembly GCF_015233855.1. Lineage (NCBI taxonomy): Bacteria > Bacillati > Actinomycetota > Actinomycetes > Mycobacteriales > Corynebacteriaceae > Corynebacterium > Corynebacterium sp. ED61. The sequence continues at coordinate 67,811 of NZ_JADGIT010000002.1, forward strand.
GGACCTGCCGTGAGCAGCGCGAATTTTGGTCAGAATGCATGGCTGGTGGATCAGATGTACCAGCAGTACAGCAAAGACCCACAATCAGTGGATCCAGAATGGCGCGACTTCTTCAAGAAGAATCCTCAGGGGAACGCAGAGGTCAGTTCTGCCGAAACCCCCAAGGAATCTGCCGGAAGCCGGGTGTCCTCTGAGGATGCAGTACAGCAACAAACAGTTGCCCAGGCTGCCTCTGAGGTCATTCCAGATTCAAAGAAGCAGCAACCCGAGCACACCAAGCGCTCGGTCATTCCAGAACGCAAGGCACCACCTGCACCTAAGGACGTGGTGGATGCTCCGGAGGCTGGTAAGTCTGTCATCCGTGGTGCTGCCAAGGCCGTGGTGAAGAATATGGATCTGTCTTTGGAGATCCCTACCGCGACCTCCGTGCGTGACATGCCAGCCAAGCTGATGTTCGAAAACCGCACGATGATCAACAACACCCTGCGTGCACGCGGCGGCGGAAAGATCAGCTTCACGCACATCATCGGCTACGCGCTCATCCGTGCGGTCATGGCTCACCCGGACATGAACAACTCCTACGAAGTCGTGGATGGCAAGCCCACCCTCGTGACCCCGGAGCACATTAACCTGGGACTTGCCATCGACATGGTGGGCAAGAACGGCACCCGCTCCCTCGTGGTGGCAGCCATCAAGGAATCCGAGACCCTGAGCTTCTCCCAATTCGTGGAGAAGTACGAGGACATCGTGGACCGTGCTCGCCACGGCAAGCTGACGATGGACGACTTCTCCGGAGTCACCATCTCGCTGACGAACCCAGGTGGCATCGGTACCCGTCACTCCGTACCTCGCCTAACCAAGGGCCAGGGCGCTATCATCGGCGTGGGCTCCATGGATTACCCAGCCGAATTCGCCGGTGCATCCGAGGATCGCCTCGGCGAAATGGGTGTAGGCAAGCTGGTGACCATCACCTCTACCTACGATCACCGCATCATTCAGGGTGCTGAATCCGGCGAATTCCTGCGTACCATGAGCCGCCTGCTCATCAACGATGAGTTCTGGGATGACATCTTCAAGTCCATGAAGGTGCCTTACGCTCCTGTGCGCTGGAGCCAGGACCTGCCAAACGCCGGCGTGGACAAGTCCACCCGCGTGATGGAGCTGATCGAGTCTTACCGCTCCCGTGGTCACCTGATTGCAGATATCGATCCCCTGCACTGGACCCAGCCGGGTCTGCCTGTGCCGGATCACTCAGACCTGTTCATCGAGAACCACGGTCTGACTCTGTGGGATTACGACCGCACGTTCAACGTGGGCGGATTCCTTGGTCGCGAGACCATGACCTTGCGCGAGGTGCTCGCAGCACTGCGCAAGGCTTACACCCTCAAAGTCGGCTACGAGTACACGCACATCCTGGATGCCGAGGAGCGCTCTTGGTTGCGCGAGCGCATCGAGGCTGGTCAGCCTCGCTACTCCCAGGCCGAGCAGAAGTACATCCTGCAGAAGCTCAACTCTGCCGAGGCGTTTGAGAACTTCCTGCAGACCAAGTACGTGGGCCAGAAGCGCTTCTCCCTCGAGGGCGCTGAAACCCTGATCCCGATGATGGATGCCGCCATCGACCGCGCCGCTGGTGCGGACTTGGATGAAGTTGTGATCGGCATGCCACACCGTGGCCGCCTCAACGTCCTGGCCAACATCGTCGGCAAGCCATACTCCAAGATCTTCACCGAGTTCGAGGGCAACATCGACCCAGCGTCGGCTGGCGGTTCCGGCGACGTGAAGTACCACTTGGGCTCCCGTGGCCACTACCACCAGATGTTCGGCGAGGGAGACATCGAGGTCTACCTGGCAGCCAACCCATCCCACCTCGAGGCTGTCGACCCAGTCATGGAGGGCATCGCCCGCGCCCGTCAAGATCAAATTGATCGAGACGACGAGCGCACCGTGCTGCCTATCATGCTGCACGGCGATGCCTCCTTCACTGGCTTGGGCATCGTGCAGGAAACCCTGAACCTGGCCAAGCTGGACGCTTACGAAGTGGGCGGCACCGTGCACATCGTGGTGAACAACCAGATCGGCTTCACCACCACCCCAGATGCTGGCCGCTCCACCCACTACGCCACCGACCTGGCCAAGGGCTTTGATTCCCCTGTCTTCCACGTCAACGGCGACGATGCCGAAGCCGTAGTCTGGGTTGCTCAGCTGGCTGTGGACTATCGCAACCGCTACGGCAAAGATGTGTTCATCGACCTTGTGGCCTACCGTCGTCGCGGCCACAACGAGGCCGACGACCCATCGATGACCCAGCCGCTGATGTACAAGATCATCTCCGAACTGCCGACCTCCCGCGCGCAGTACACGGAAACCCTCATCGGTCGCGGCGATCTGTCCGAAGAAGATGCCGAGCGCGTCCAGCGAGACTTCCACGAGCAGCTGGAGACAGTGTTCAACGACGTTCGCCAGGCGGAAAAGGGTGCAAAGCCCAAGGAACAAACCGGCATCACCGGCTCGCAGGAACTCCCGCACGGCTTGGACACGTCCATCTCCAAGGACCTGATCGCCGAGATCGGTGACAAGTTCTACAACACGCCTGATTACCTCAAGATCCACCCTCGCGTGGCTCCGGTAATTAAGAAGCGTAAGGAGATGTCCGAAAAGGGCAATATCGACTGGGCTTTCGGCGAACTCATCGCCTTTGGTTCGCTCGTAGAGCGTGGCAGGTTGGTCCGCCTGATCGGTGAGGATACGCTGCGCGGAACCTTCACCCAGCGCCACGCCGTGCTGTTCGACCACGAAGATCTGGATAGCTACAACCCACTGCAGACCCTGGCCGAAGAGGCCGGCAACGGCGGATCCTTCCGGGCCTACAACTCCGCACTCAGCGAGTTCGCTGCCGTGGGATTCGAATACGGCTACACCGTGGGTAACCCGGATGCCGTGGTGGCATGGGAAGCTCAGTTCGGCGACTTCATCAACGGTGCCCAGACCATCGTCGATGAGTACATCTCCTCCGGCGAGGCCAAGTGGGGACAGAAGTCCTCCCTGATCCTGCTGCTACCACACGGTTACGAGGGACAGGGACCAGACCACTCCTCTGCTCGCATCGAGCGCTTCCTGCAGATGTCCGCCGAGGGTTCGTGGACGGTGGCTCAGCCCACCACCCCCGCGAACTACTTCCACCTGTTGCGCCGTCACGCGCTGGGTGGCCTGAAGCGCCCACTTATCGTCTTCACCCCGAAGTCCATGCTGCGCAACAAAGCCGCGGTGTCTTCCATCGAGGACTTCACCGAGGTCAAGAAGTTCCAGTCGGTGATCGATGATCCAAACCAGAACGGCGTCAATAAGGACATCAAGACCGTCCTAATGTGCTCCGGCAAGGTCTACTACGACCTCGAGAAGAAGCGCGAGGCCGATGGCCGCGACGATGTCGCCATCGTCCGCGTGGAGATGCTGCACCCTGTTCCTTACAACCGGATCCGCGACGCGCTGGGCAACTACCCGAACGCCACGGAAATCCGCTGGGTACAGGATGAGCCAGCAAACCAGGGCGCATGGCCATTCCTGGCTCTGCAGTTGCCTGAGTACCTGCCTGGCATTCAGCTCAAGCGCGTATCCCGTCGCGCTCAGTCTTCCACTGCAACTGGTGTGGCCAAGGTCCACCAGATGGAGCAGAAGGCGCTGATGGAAGAGGCCTTCGAGGACTAATACCCCGCCCCCTCACCCGCTTGCTGGTTCTCCAGCAAGCGGGTTTTTCCTTTGCCTTTAGGAAGCTAGCCCTTGTCCGCAAACGCTTCCTCAGATGTGCCGCCCGCCACGTTGTTCAGGGCTTGAGTGTCCTCGCGATCAATATCCACCGCGCGATACACCGCAACGATATTCTGCGGCAGAGTCTCGTCTTCACACACTTCGGCGATACCTGGATTGGACAGCGTCACACCGCCTGGCATCGTGCCCAACAGCGTGGAATGGACGGCGTCGCGCCAGGTCACTGGATCCGGATCCTCCTCGGCGGCGTACTCGGAGCGGAGACGATCGGCCGCATTGGCGTCGGCAAGATCTAACAACTCACCCACACACCCGAAGGTCACATCCACCTGCCCGTTACGGACGTCCTCGATGCGCTTGGCATCAGTGACCGCCATGGAACGAACCGGATGGTCTGTGCCTTCCAACTTCTCCACGTAGGTGGCGCGGATGCCCGGCAACAGTGACGGCTCGATGGTGTCCGAATCAGGCACTCCGAGGATTAGACCGGCTTTGGGATCAGGCGCGGTGTCGTCGGCCATCTGCATGCCGCACCCCGCGAGTCCATGAACGCTGACCGCAACGACGGCGCTGCACACGTAGAGCTTAGAACCACGCATAGAAATACACCGCAATCAGAGCGATCACCGGCACCACCAACCACAGGCGGGAACTACGGCCCTGCCGCTCCCCCACAGCGGCAATCATCACGGCAACAAAGGACACGGCCGCAGCCACCGCATGGGCGATCCACATGGAATGGCCAAGCACTGCCAGCACGCACGCAAAACCGACTAATCCACCGGTGATCAATCTGCTGAGAATCTTCATCGCGCACCGACCTCCATGCGTACCAACCTCCATCAAACCTACGACACAACCACATTACCCGCGTGCAGTAGTCTTGAGCGTTATGACTGGTATGCGTGTGTTTGCCGGCCGGCTTGCCGGCATGGTGGTGTTAGGACCCGATGGCGATTCCGTCGGACGCGTGCGTGACATGGCCGTTTCCATCTACGAAGACAAGGCCACTGCCTTGGGGGTTGTCGTAGAGCTGGCCACAAAGAGGAAGATTTTCCTTCCCATGCTGCGCATCGCGGCCATAACGGAAAACGAGCTGACCACGGTCAGCAGTACGGTCAATCTTCGTCCCTTCAAACCCCGTTCCGGCGAAGTCTCCCTCATGGATGACCTCATGGGTGCGAAGGTGCATACTGACGATCCCGAGCACCCTGAACTACACGGCAAGGCCGTGGAAATCGTGGACGTGGAGATGGAGCGCAACCGCACCAGGGATTGGCGTATTCGCCGCGTTGCGGTGGCGCAGCGTTCTCGTTTGGGTCGACGCACACGCGTGACGATTATTCCTTTGGATCGTATCCAGGGTCTGCATGCCTCGGGTACGGGCACGGTCAACCCTGATGCGGAGCTGATCGCCTCCTTCAACGAGATGCGCAACGCAGACGTGGCAAACACTCTGCACGATCTCCCCGAAGATCGCCGCGTGAAGATCGCCCAAGAGCTCGACGATGAGCGCCTGGCGGACGTGCTGGCCGAGATGCCAGACGATTACCAGGCGGACATCCTCAGCCAGCTGAATATCGAGCGCGCCGCCGACGTGCTGGAAGAAATGGATCCGGATGACGCGGCAGACGTCCTGGCCGAGCTGGGTGAGGATAAATCGGACGTGCTGCTGGAGCTGATGAATCCCGAGGATTCCGAACCGGTGCGCCGATTGATGACGTTCTCCCCGGACACGGTAGGTGCTTTGATGACCCCGGAGCCCATCATCTTGATGCCGCGGGCCACTGTGGCAGAGGCGCTGGCGCACGCCCGCAACCCCGAGCTTCCTACTTCTCTGTCCTCGATGATTTTCGTCGCGCGTCCTCCGCAGGCCACGCCCACCGGCAAATACCTCGGCTGTGTCCACCTCCAGAAGCTGCTGCGCGAACCCCCATCCACGCAGATCGGCGGCATCCTGGACCTCGAGCTTCCCGCCCTCTACGCCGAGGACAACCAGGAGACAGCGGCTCGGTACTTCGCCACGTACAACCTGGTGTGCGGCCCCGTGCTGGATCAGGACAACCACCTACTGGGTGCTGTGGCTGTGGACGACCTGCTGGATCACTTGCTGCCTGAGGACTGGCGCCAGCAAGATTGGCGCGTGGACACCACCGACCAGATGCGAAAGGAGGCCTAGTCCCCTATGGCCAACAACTACAAGAAGGCCGATCTGGACACACCGGTTCAGTCTGTACGGCGCAAGAAATTCAGCCTCAATGGCGACAGCGTGGGACGTTCTGCAGAAAAAGTAGCCCGCTTCCTCGGCACCGGCCAGTATCTGGCGTGGCAGTCCATCTTCGTGATCGTGTGGGTGCTGCTCAACGCAGGAATGTTCGCGTTTGCCTGGGATCCGTACCCGTTCATCCTGTTGAACTTGGCGTTTTCCACCCAGGCTGCTTACGCCGCACCGCTGATCCTGCTAGCCCAGAACCGCCAGGATGACCGCGACCGCGTCTCCCTGGACGAAGACCGCCGACGCGCCGCAGAGACAAAGGCCGATACAGAATTCCTCGCCCGCGAGCTCGCCGGCGTGCGCATCTCCGTGGGTGAGACGGTGACCCGCGACTACCTGCGTCGAGAATTGGAAGAACTCACGGACCTGATGCACCGCATCGAGGACAAGCTCGAGGACACGCGCCACGACGAAGCCTCGCTGCAGGATCCACCGCAGGCCGACGACCGGCAACGATAAGGGTCGCCACGGAAGTTTAAGCACGCTCTGGGGCTGCGTTAGGATGGATTCATCATGTCTGTTGTCACTGAATCCGCTGTCCGCAGCGCGCTGTCCCGCGTAGAGGATCCCGAGCTCAACCGCTCCATCACCGATCTGGGAATGGTAAAATCCATTGACATCGACGGCTCGTCGGTCGCCGTAGAGATCTACCTGACCATCGCTGGTTGCCCGATGAAAACGCACCTCACGGAATCCACGCGCGAGGCAGCCCTCGGCGTGGAAGGCGTGGAGGACGTCACTGTCACCACGGATGTCATGAGCGACGAGCAGCGCCGCGAAATCCGCATCAAGGTGCGTGGCGAATCCGCCGAGCCAGTGATCCCTTTCGCACAGCCGGACTCCACCACGCGCGTCTACGCCGTGGCCTCCGGCAAGGGTGGCGTGGGCAAGTCGAGCGTCACCGTGAACCTGGCCGTTGCGCTGGCGCAGCGGGGGTTGAATGTGGGAATTGTCGACGCAGACATCTACGGACATTCCGTTCCCCACCTCATGGGTTCTACGGACAAGCCTCATCAGGTGGACGAGATGATCATGCCGCTGCAGGCGCACGGCGTGAAGCTGATTTCCATCGGCCACTTTGTGGACGATAACTCCCCGGTGGTGTGGCGCGGTCCGATGCTGCACCGCGCGATTCAGCAGTTCTTGGGCGATGTGTTCTGGGGCGATCTAGACATCCTGCTGCTGGATCTTCCACCGGGAACCGGCGATGTTGCCATCTCCGTGGCTCAGCTGGTTCCGAACGCGGAGCTGCTGATTGTGACGACCCCGCAGGTGGCCGCGGCTGAGGTGGCGGAGCGCGCTGGTTCAATTTCTCAGCAGACTCGCCAGCGCATCGGTGGCGTGATTGAAAACATGAGCTGGATGGATCTGCCGGACGGCTCCCGCATGGAGCCTTTTGGCTCTGGTGGTGGACAGTTCGTGGCGGATCGCTTGAGCCAGCTGACTGGCTCGGAGATTCCCCTGCTGGGACAGATTCCGCTGGATCCTAATCTGCGCGTCGGCGGAGATGTGGGTAACCCCATCGTCAAGGCTGAACCGCAGGCGGAGGTCACTAGTGCCTTCGGAAAGATCGCGGATCAGCTGGCCAAGCGCCGGGATTCTTTGGCAGGTAAGTCGCTGAACTTGGGCGTGACAAACAACTAGAAGATTGCTGGCCTAGGTGACATCGTCCCAGTTGCCGGCGATTCTTCCTTGGCCTTCGGCGGACGAGAGATCCTGTGTCATATCCTGCGCTGCGGACTGAATGGGACGGTCCGCTGCTTGAGATTCGCCCGCGGCGGCTTGCTGCTGGACGGGCACTGCGCCATCGGAGCTGCTATTTTGTGGGCTGCGCAGAGCGTCCCGCAGGTTCTTCTTGCGTACGCCATCGACGGTGCTCTTCACGTCATTCTTCGTGGAATCGAAGCTGGTCAGGAAGGAATCATCTCCGTCTAGCAACGTCTTGGTGATGAATCCACGCGCACCCATTTGGCGCACGCTGTTGAGCTCTGAGATGGGCTTGGAAAATTGCTTGAGTTCATCACCAAATTCGCCGTCCAGCTGCTCTTTGGCTTCGCCTACCGCGTTGCGGATTGCGAGCAACACAGCGCGCGCTTCGTTGATGAGACCGGGCAGCCGCTCTGGTCCAATGACCAGCAAGCCCACCACTAGGAGAACAAGAACTTCTCCCCATCCGACACTTGAAAACACCCGTTTACCTTATCGCACTTAGGCCCCATCGGGGCGGTCAGGTTACTTCGAACGTCGTGGCAAGCGTTGCAGCTTGCGCACCCAAAGATCCACGCTGTCCACAAACGTTTCCGGGTGACGGCACCCGTCTACACCGAAGTCTCGTGAGCGAGGCGATTCCCCGGCCGCTTCTGGAATTCGGGACAGTCTTTCGATCAGGCTCCCAGAGGCCTTGACTTCGCAGTTATCGCGCAACCTTTCAGAGGCCTCTCGCTGCCTGGTCACTTCTTCTCGGCAAGTCACGCAGTGCACGAGGTGCACCTTGGCTCGATGCTCAGCGCGGCGGGACAGCTCACCATCGGCCAGTGCGGCGATCGCCTCGCATGACAGGTGCTCCACGGATAACTGAGTATCTGGATTTTCTACATGAGATGTCATGGTTTCCGATGCTCTCCTTCCGTTCAGCTTCCGATGTAGCTCAGGTGTCCAAGCTCAACGTCCCGCTCCAGCATGTCGCGCAGTTGTGCTCGTGCTCGGTGGATTCGGGAACGCACAGTTCCCATTTTTACACCGAGTGTCTGGGCAATTTCATCGTAAGTCATGCCGAGCACGTCACAGAGCACCACGGCGACGCGGAAATCGGGCGCGAGTTGGTCCAGCGCCTTCTCTAGCGCCGGGTCCAGGTGGCTCATCGCGAAGTGCTGTTCGGGATCGGCCAGGTTGCCTTCGATCCGGTCGTAATCCTCGGGCAGCGCTTCCATCCGAATGGAGGAGCGGTGGCGCACCATGTCCAAAAAGAGGTTTGTGGTAATGCGGTGCAGCCATCCCTCGAACGTTCCGGGGCGGTAGTTCTTGAGGCTGCGGAACACGCGCATGAATGTGTCTTGAGTGAGGTCTTCGGCATCGTGCTGATTTCCGGACAGCCGGTAGGCCAAGCGGTACACGCTATCTGCGTGCTGCTCCACCAGCTCGCTCCATGAAGGCATCGCGCCGTTTCCGGCGTCGAATTCAGCGGTGGAGGCAGGTTCGTGTGAGGACATACTCATCATATTGAACCACACATGTGCGGTTGTTCTCTCTTTCCGCTGTACGTTTGCTGTGAATGATTTTGCCACGTGAACCGTCGTGTTTTTGGTCACTGCTTTCACACGCGTTTACTCTCGTTTCTTTTTTTCGACGCCACCCCTGACACTCCGGCTCACCACCCCCACATGCAGCAGGTATTCCCCTATGGTTGCCGTTGTGAATGCTGCTCAGAACTCTCCCCTCGATGCGATCCGCTCTTTCGTCGACCGCACTGCGCCCAACGATGAGAACATCGATGCTGCTAACGAAGCCGCTGCGGAATTCGGACTGTCCACCCCGGACACGATGACCACTGAATTTCTCACCTTCTTGGCAGCGCGCGCTGCGGGAACGAGTACGCAGACGGGGCACACCCCTACCGCAATCGTGATGTCTCCAGCGTGCGGAGTGATCGGACTACATTTGTTCCGCGGTCTCGGCGCTGGCCACGTAACGTGCATTGAGCCGGAGGTGCAGCACCAGCAGCTGGCGCGCAATGCTTTCCAGTCCGCCGGTGTGCGCGCGAACATGTTCCGCTTCCTGCCCAGCGCTCCCCTGGATGTCGTTGGGCGCCTAGCGCAGGATAGCTACGACATCGCCATCGCCGACGCCGCGGAAGAAGATCTCCTGCGCACCGTAGAATCCACCCTCCCCGCACTGCGCCCCGGTGGCATTTTGGTGCTGCTGGACTCTCTCTTGGATGGCCTGATCGCGGATGAATCGCGCACTGATCGGCAGACCACCGCTGCCCGCGAGGCCGATGCTGCACTGCAGGAGATGGATGGCATCAGCGTCAGCCGCCTGCCACTTGGCGCAGGCCTGACGCTGATCACCAAGTCAGCTTAAGTCAGGCTAGACCACTTCGTTCTTGCCCACGCACACCACTCCGCCTTGGGAGACGGTGAAGCGCTGCTCGTCGAGTTGACGATCCACGCCCACGATCTGCCCGTCGGTGATCTGCACGTTCTTGTCGATGATGGCGTGGCGAACCACCGCGCCCTTACCCACGCGTACGCCCGGCATGAGTACGCAGCCTTCGACGGTCGCACTGTCCTCCACGATCACGTTCTCTGAGATCACGCTGTTGCGCACGGTACCTGCAGAGATGATCGATCCTGCAGCCACCATGGAGGACTGGGCGATACCACCCTTGACGAACTTGGCGGGAGGCAAATTACCCGTCTCTGCGGTGTGAATCGGCCACTTCAGGTTGTAGAGGTTAAACACTGGGTGCACGGAGATCAGGTCCATATGCGCCTCGTAGAAGGCATCCACGGTTCCCACATCGCGCCAATAGCCCTTATCGCGTTCCGTCTCGCCCGGCACGTAGTTGTCTGAGAAATCGTAAACGTAGGCCTCTCCGCGGTCCACGAGCATCGGAATGATGTCTCCACCCATATCGTGGTTGGAGCTTTCATTTTCCGAGTCCTCCTTGAGCGCGTCAATCAGCGTCTGCGCGGTGAACACGTAGTTGCCCATGGAAGCAAAGGCCACGTTCTCATCATCCGGAACGCTCGGAGGGTCGGCAGGTTTTTCCAGGAATTGCTCGATGCGGTTGTCCTCACCTGCTTGGATCACTCCAAACGCCGTGGCTTCCACGCGAGGAACGCGCAGGCCCGCGACGGTGACTCCGGCGCCCGAGGCGATGTGTGCCTCGACCATCTGCTCTGGATCCATGCGGTAGACGTGATCCGCACCAAAGACGATGATGTATTCCGGCTGTTCGTCGTATACCAAGTTCAAGGACTGCAGGATGGCATCTGCGGAACCGGTGAACCAGCGGCGTCCCAACCGTTGCTGTGCTGGAACTGGGGTGATGTACTGCCCGGTCAAGCCAGACAACTGCCAGGACTGGGAGATGTGGCGGTCCAGCGAGTGACTCTTGTACTGGGTGAGCACGCAAATCTTGTGGTAGCCCGCGTTGACCAGGTTGGACAAGACAAAGTCAATGAGGCGGTAGTTGCCGCCGAAAGGCACGGCTGGCTTGGCGCGGTCTGCGGTGAAGGGATACAGACGCTTTCCCTCGCCGCCCGCAAGGACAATGGACAGAACGTTCGGAGTAGTCTTCACACCTCCTACGGTAGTGAGAATCAGTGACGTTCGCCGGACAACTTTTCGGGCTGCTCTCCCCGATCTACCCCAGCACTGATTGCACGGACAGGTCTGCGCCCGCGCACTACTGTGGGTTTTATGCGAATCGCGATGCTGACCAAGGAATATCCCCCAGAGATCTACGGTGGCGCTGGCGTACACGTCACAGAGTTGACTCGTTTCATGCGAGAACTCGAGCCCGTTGACGTGCATTGTATGGGCGCACCTCGCGATGAGCCCAACGTTTACGTGCACGGTGTGGATCCGGCTTTGGAGGAGGCGAATGCATCCCTGAAGACACTGTCTACCGGTCTGCGTATGGCCAATTCCTTGGGCGATGTAGACGTTGTTCACTCCCACACGTGGTACACCGGCTTGGGTGGCCATGTGGGCGGAAAACTGTGGGGAATCCCACACGTTGCTACTGCGCATTCGTTGGAGCCGCATCGCCCGTGGAAGCGCGAACAATTGGGTGGCGGTTACGAGGTGTCTTCGTGGTCAGAGAAGAACGCCATGGAACACGCGGATGCGGTCATCGCGGTATCCGCCAAGATGAAGCACGCCATCTTGGATGCCTACCCGGCAATCGATCCGGAGCGCATTCACGTAGTGCTCAACGGCATCGATTCTCAGCTCTGGCAGCCGCGGCCTACCTTTGCTGTCGCTGCTGAAGAAACCGGACGAAGTGTCTTAGGTGAGCTCGGCGTGGATCCGAACCGTCCCCTGATCAGCTTTGTTGGCCGCATTACTCGCCAGAAAGGTGTGCCCCACCTTCTCAAAGCAATCCGGCAGATGGATCCGGAGATTCAGGTGGTGCTGTGTGCCGGTGCTCCTGATACCCCGGAGATCGAGGCCGAGGTCACCGAGCTGGTACAAACGCTGCAGGCCGAGCGTGACGGCGTTCACTGGGTTAAGAACATGCTGGACAAGCGCTACTTGCAAGAGATCCTCACGGCCTCAGATGCGTTTTTGTGCCCGTCGATCTACGAACCGCTGGGCATCGTCAACCTGGAGGCCATGGCTTGTGGCACTGCTGTTATCGCCTCGGACGTCGGCGGTATTCCCGAGGTTGTCGTGGACGGGCAGACAGGAATCCTCTGCCACTACGAAGAATCCGATCCTGAAGGGTTCGAACGCAGTCTCGCCGAAGCCACCAACGCCCTCGTCGGGGACTCTGCCAAGGCCAAGGCATTCGGCGAGGCGGGGCGCGAGCGAGCCGTCACCACGTTCTCTTGGGAGAACATCGCTGAGCAAACCATCGAGGTCTACCGCTCCCTGATGTAAATTTCGCTGGTACAAAAGACGGTATGTCAACTTCCTCTGTTCAGCCCCAAGCAGAAACCTCCACCAGCCGTCCGGAACTTCACGTCACCGCGGAGCTGGGTGTTTTGGAAGCACCCGCTGGAGCGATAGTTGCCGATGGAAACCTCCACGTCTTCCACCAGTTCCGCCCCCGCGCGGACGAAGGATCCCGTTGGGCTCACCAAGTGGCCTCCGAGGTTCCTTATGACTGGGATGTTTGCGATGACGTGCTCACTCCTGCAGGCAACGAGGTGGATGTCCTCGCCGGTTCGTCCGTTTTGTTGTCCGCAGACCCTCAGGCGGCAGGCGCCGAGGACAACAATGCGGTGGAACTGTTCTTCGTGACGTCGACGCCAAAATCAACCGGTTCCGCTTCCCCTGATCTCTTGGGCAATCGCATCCACCACGGGGATCGGGGCGATCGTTCATTCCAGATTCAGCGCGCTTACATCCCCGATGTCGCAGACATGCTGGATGTGTCTGATGATCCGACCGAGGCGGATAGCCGGGTGGAGCGCTTGGGTGCTATCGATATCGATGACAGCGCCTACCCCATCGAGGACTTGGTGACTCCAAACGTCCTCTTTCACGAGGGATCCTGGCTAATGATCGCACTGAGCCTGTCCGGCGAGACCGATGCCGAGATCGTAGTACTTCGCTCAACTGACCGTCAGCACTGGAAGGTAGTGGGCCCGCTGCAGATTGCTGGTGAGGCCAATCTCCCGGCGGTGCGGCCATTCTCACCCCGCATGGTCTCCATGACGGACGAGTCCACGGGCGAGGTTCGCGACGTGCTGTTTGTGACATACCCAGAAACCAGTGGGTCGTCTGAGTCCACCGGCTATGTTGTGGGCACGCTCCAGGAAGCGGAATTCACGGTGTCCACTGCGTACACGGTGCTGGATCACGGTCACAATTTCACTCGGCCCCGCGTCATTTCCGGCGACCAACCGCTCCTCTTCGGACTGGTGGGCGCGCATCCAAATCTGGATAGCTTGTGGGCTAACTGCCTGACCTCCCCGCGCTATTTGAGCTTGGTGGACGGTCACGTCTACCAAGACATCGTGGGAGCACCTCGCGCAGTCAAGGGATACTCCGATCGCGCGGTCATTTGGACCGGCCAGTTGGATTGCACCGATGGATCAGTGACTGCGGACGTGGTGGACAAGGAAGGCAATGCCCTCGTGCACATCACGCACGACCAATCGTCTGTCTCCGTCACCCGCGGCGAGGACGATACTGTAACCGCTCAGCTTGGTGATACCAGCTCCTCCAGCTTGGCTATCTTCGTGGATGGCCCACTGTGCGAAGTCTTCGTGGATGGCGGCGCCACCTCCCTCACCAGCACCATCCCCGAGGGAGCGACGGACGTGCAGGTAGAAGTCTCCGGTGAAGCCAGCATCATCAATTCCATGGTCACCGTGGGGCAAGAGCTGCTGCTCACCCGGGTGGGCTTGGATTCCCCCGAAGCCCAGGAACGATTCATGGCAGAAGCGCTGGTCGCCGACCGCGAAGTTGCTGAAGGCTTGTTCTCCGAAGACGACTAGCGCAGCGGCTTCAAGCGCGTAATCGCGGCGCGCGCCGTGACTTCCATCGAGTCCGGCAGCTCCGCGATGCGCTCGCGCAGCACGTCCGGATGGATGTGACGGGCCGAAGGGCTCATCCCAATCTGCGCGGCGATGGATGCCTGATCCAAGTTCATCGTGAACTCAACGATCTGTGAGGACGCCACGGGCTCCAAGTGGCCAGATGCCTGGGCAATCATGCGCTCCACCTTGCCCTTTTCCACGTCGATGATGCCCAAAGGCTCGCGCAGCTCAGCCAGGTGGCCGGCATCCGCAGTTAGCACCACCACCTCGCCCTTCGGCGAGAGCACGCGCGCGAACTCAGCGGCGTTACGCGGAGCGAAGACTACCATGATCGCGTCGGTGCTGGAATCACGCAGAGGCAGCTGAGACCATGCGTCGGCAACAACGGCACCGACCCGAGGATGCGCCGAGGCTAAACGCTTCGCCGCCGCAGTGGAGACATCCAAGCCCACGCCGCGAGAGTTCTCCACCGTATCCAGAGTGTGCGAGAGGTAGTAGCCAGTACCTGCGCCCACCTCCACGATCGCAGGGCGAGCATCGGCGCCGAGGGCAGCATCGTCCAGCACCGCTTCCACGTTGTGCGTCACGCTCTCCACGAACGGCGCGAAGTGACCGCCAGACAGGAAGGTCTCGCGGGCATCGATCATCGAGGCATCGTCGCCCGAGTAGCGCAGCCCGGATCCGCCAACCAACGTGACATAGCCTTGGCGGGCGACGTCGTAGCTATGTCCTGATTCAGAGACCACCGTGCGCCATTGCTCATCGCCAGCAGACAAATCCGTTCCATCCACTGGATCGGCAAGCAAGTCAATGACATCCGAAAGCACCGGCTGCACTCCTTAGAAAGTAGTAATGATGGGGCGCTGGTGAAGAGCCTCTAATGTGACAACCACTGTACAAGAGTGCGCGCGGCGAATCCGGTTCCCACTGGGTTAACCTCATCGAAGGTAGATTCCGCCCGCCCGGGGCCGGCGATATCCAGGTGGATCAGTGGCGAATTGCGGGTAAACCGGCGCAGGAACATCGCCGCCGTGACAGCCCCTGGACCACTTGGCGCCTGCTTAACGTCCGCGACCTGGGAGTCCACGTTGTCCTCGAGGTAGTCCAGCATCGGCATCGGCCACCAGCGCTCGCCCACTGCAGCGCCTCGGCGCGCAACTTTCACGGCTCGCGACCACGTCGGTGCGAAAACAGCGCCCGTGCGGGTTCCCAGCGCCACCTTGGCCGCACCTGTGAGCGTAGCTACCGTCACCACGGTTGACGGGCGGAACTTCTTGCATCCGTAACTCAACGCATCGGCAAGAATCATCCGGCCTTCTGCATCCGTATTGGCCACCTCAGTGGTGATTCCACCGTAGTGCTCCACCACATCGCCCGGACGGTAGGAATTGCCGTCCACCATGTTTTCCGCAGCCGGAATCAGCGCCACGATCTTGCGAGGAACTTGGCGTTCCGCCAGCAGTTTGAATGCGGCAATCACGGATGCACCGCCGGTCATGTCGGTGCGCATCGTATCCATTCCCGACGCAGGCTTGATGCTAATTCCGCCAGTGTCGAAAGTGACACCCTTGCCCACCAACAGCACGGTGTTGCGGCGGCGCTTCTTGCCTACTTCTTCTGGGTCCCACACCAACTGGATCAGGCGAGGCGGACGCGTGGAGCCATTGCCCACCGCGAGGACTCCGCCGAAGCCCTTGGATTCTAGCCACTGTTCGTCGCGGATCTTGACCTTGACTCCAGCGACGTCACGGACAGCGCGCTTTGCCTGGTCAGCCAACCATTCTGGTGACTTGACGTTCGATGGGGTGTTGGCCAGATCGCGGCTGAGACACGTGGCTGTGCCCATGTCTACGCCTTCTTCCACCGCCCTGTTCATCGCATCCACGTTCAGCGCAGAGGCCGCAACGATATGGATGCTGCGCACTCGCGCTGGGCGCTTGCGATTGGTGCTGACAAAGGAATGTCCGCCGACGGTCAGGCCAATGGCCAGATTGCGTAGGTTCTGCGCACTGGTGGTGGCGGGCAGGGAGATTTGTACCACGTGCTTCTTGGCGCGCACTGGGTGGCCCTCGATGATGGTGTTGATACGTCGCACCAGCGAGGCGCCCGCTCCACGCCAGCCTTCCTCAAAGAATTCTGGATTATCGGAAAGATCCACTAGTTGCGTCGGCTCTTCATCAACACCGACCTCCCACGTACCGTCGGCTTGCAACTCCACACCGCGAGCACCGGGAACGATGCGCACATCAATGACCTCGCTGCCCTCAATCCGCGTGGAGGGCTCGCCGTAGGTCACGGTAGGAACGGGCTGGGGAATGCTGGGAATCGGGGTCATTGTGCTTCTCCTCGGATCTCGATCGCGGTGTCCCGCGCCTCGTACTCAGCCAGACGCGCCGAAATGCGGCGCAGATAGGCATCAACTTCCTGCTGGTTATAGCCTCGCACAGCGGTGGCGAATCTCACGTTGTCCACGCTATCTGCAGACACTGGGGCCTGCTCCAATTGTGCGCGGTGTTCTGGCTCCAACGGTCCTCGGGTGGCGGGAGGCAGATCCTCGCCGCGCCCGAAAGAGGTGGATAGCAGGTAGGTGAGCAATGCGCCCACCAAAACAGCTCCGCCGAAGGAAAACAACCAGTACATGGCTCTTAATCTACCTGCCGGTTAAAGCGATCGATCTCCCGGTCCAATTCGGCGGACTCTTGGCGCAGCTCCTCGCGACGCTCCAGGAGATCATCCATACGCTGCGCATGGGCCTGCACGCAGAAATCCACGGCCTCCTTCGGGTCATCGGTGACGAAAAACAGATCTGGGTCATCCGCGTTGATCATCTTCTCGTCCACCAGGCGGGCGCGAATCCAGTCCACCAGGCCGGACCAGAACTCGGTGCCGATGAGGATGATGGGGAAACGCTGGATCTTTTCGGTCTGCACCATGACCAGCGCTTCAAACATCTCGTCCAAGGTGCCGAACCCGCCCGGCAGGCAGATATATGCCTGGGAGTACTTGAGGAACATGGTCTTGCGCACGAAGAAGTAGCGGAAGTTTAGGCCCAGGTCCACCCAGTGGTTGAGCCCTTGCTCCATGGGCAGCTCGATGCCCAAGCCGATGGATAGACCGCCGGCTTCGCTTGCTCCGCGGTTGGGGGCTTCCATGAGCCCTGGTCCACCGCCGGTGATGGTGGCATAGCCTGCTTCCGCGATGAGCTTGCCCAGCTCCAAGCCGGTTTCGTAGTACGGGTGATCCGGCCTCACGCGCGCCGAGCCGAACACGGTGATGGCCTTGGGGATCTTGGCCAGAGCGCCGAAACCGTCCACGAACTCGGATTGAATACGCATGACGCGCCAGGGATCCGTGTGCAGCCAATCCACGCTGGTCTGCTCGCCCAAGAGGCGCTGGTCCGTGGTGGATTCCTGCTTGCTTCCCAGTTGGCTGCCGCGTAAGACAACCGGTCCACGTAGGCCAAATTCACTGCGGTTGTCCGACCGCTGGGCGTTGGAATCTTGGTCAAATTTCGGCTTGTCGTTCACTGATTTTTCCTCGTTCATGTTGGTGATTGTGTGCTCTGTCTAGGCAGTGGTGAGGAACTTCAGTAGCTGATCAGAAACGGTGGTTATCTGTTCCACGGGACACCGCTCATCCTTGGTGTGGGAAAGTCCTGGGTCGCCCGCCCCAAAGTTCACCGCAGGAATTCCCAGTTCGGTGAAGCAAGCAACGTCGGTCCATCCAAACTTTGGGTGGACTTGGCCTCCTGTGGCCTGCACCAGCGCCTGCGTGGCGGGCTGATCCAACCCGGGTAAGGCTCCGCTCGCCGTGTCATCAATCTCAATGGTGAATCCCTCTGCGGGATCTTCCGAGGTACCGATGCCGAGCACCTCGTAGGTGTGCGCGAGTGCTTCGTCCACCGTGCGGTTCGGGGCGAAGCGGAAATTGACGAAGGCCCATGCCTCGTCCGGGATGGTGTTGGTGGCCACTCCGGACTCTGCGACCACGAAGTTCAGCCCCTCGCGGTAGGTCAATCCGTCAATCTCCACTGCGGCAGCCTCATAGTCAGCCGCCCGCACCATGACGCGAGCTAGCTTGTGTAGGGCATTGTCACCCAGCCAGCTGCGTGCTGAATGGGCGCGCTGGCCGTGGGCGGTGACGCGCAAACGCAGCGTGCCTTGGCAACCCGCCTCGATCTGTGCGTTGGAGGGCTCTCCCAGCAGCGCCACGGAACCATCAAAGAGCTCCGGGTTAGTGCGGACCAACCGGTGCAACCCGTTGTACTTGGTGGAGACTTCCTCGCACTCATAGAGCACCAGGGTGAGGTCCCGTCGCAGATCTGGAGAATTCGCCAGCGTGGCAAATGCGTGAATGTAGCAGGCTGCGCCGGACTTCATATCCACGCTACCCAGGCCGAACAACGTCTCCTGGCCGGTTTGTTCGTCCACTCCGATGCGCGAAGGCAGGTTGTTAGCAGGCGGCACGGTATCGATGTGCCCGGCGAGGATCACACGGTCGCCGAGGTCACGCTGCGTGCGGGCGATAATCGTGTGTCCTTGCCGAACCACCTCAACCTCTGGGATCTCCCGCAAGGCGGTCTCGAGGACATCGGCAATGACCTGCTCATTGTGGGATTCACTGTAGATATCCACGAGCGCTGCGGTGAGCGAGATTGGGTCATCCGTCAATGTCAGAGATCCGGTGCCACGGAACTGATGATAATCGGTTGGTTGCTCATTAGTAGCCATCGGGTTTCATCGTATAGATAAGCCAGACATCGCACATGGGTGACAGTGTGCCCCCGAATTTTTTGCGCGAAAACCTAACTTTTCCTTCAACGTCCTGCTCGTGTGCGACAATTCTCGCTATGACTACACCTACAGCAGAGTCTCGCGGGCAACTTGGCCACGGTCTAAAGACTCGACACCTCACAATGATGGGCTTGGGATCTGCCATCGGCGCGGGCCTCTTCCTCGGCACCGGCGTTGGTATCCAAGCCGCAGGTCCGGCAGTTCTCCTGTCTTATATCGTCGCCGGCATTCTGGTGATCTTCGTGATGCAAATGCTCGGGGAGATGGCGGCTGCTCGTCCGGCCTCAGGCTCCTTCGCCACCTACGGCCGTCTGGCCTTCGGTGACTGGGCCGGATTCTCCCTCGGCTGGCTGTACTGGTTCATGCTGATCATGGTGATGGGTGCGGAAATCACCGGCGCTGGCGCCATCATGGGTGAATGGTTCGGAGTCCCCGGCTGGATTCCCGGCTTGGTCGCCGTCTGCTTCTTTACCGTGATCAACCTGGCCGCCGTGCGCGGTTTCGGCGAGTTTGAGTACTGGTTCGCCTTCATCAAGGTGGCCGTATTGGTTCTGTTCCTCATCATCGCCGCAGGTCTGCTGTTCGATCTCTTCCCGAACTATGAGTCCCCGGGCATGTCCAACTTTGAAAACTTCATGCCGAACGGCATTTCCGGCCTGGCTGTCGGCTTGCTAGCCGTGGCGTTTGCTTTCGGCGGCATCGAGATCGTCACCATCGCCGCTGCTGAGTCCGAAAAGCCCGGCGAGTCCATTGCGGCTGCTGTGCGCGCCGTGATCTGGCGCATCTCCGTGTTCTACTTGGGCTCCGTGTTCTTCATCGCTGCGCTACTGCCTTCCGACTCTCTGGGCGAAGCATCCAGCGCTGCCGAGTCTCCCTTCACCCGCATCTTGGCGTTCGCTGAGATCCCTGGTGTGGTCCGCTTCATGGAGATCATCATCGTGATCGCGTTGCTGTCCGCGTTCAACGCTCAGATCTACGCCACCTCGCGTTTGGTCTACAGCTTCTCCCACCAGGGCTTCGCACCGAAGTTCTTCCAGAAGCTCAATTCTTCCCGCGTTCCAACCCTTGCGGTCATCTCTTCCCTGGTGTTCGGCTTCCTGTCCGTGGCTCTGCAGGTATGGGGACCGTCCAACCTCATCGGCGTACTGTTCAACGCTGTGGGTGGCTCTCTGCTGGTGATCTGGGCCATGATCACGCTCTCCGCAATCCGCTTGCGCCCACAGTTGGAAGCGGCTGGCCCCATGCCAGTACGCATGTGGGGCTATCCAGTTCTGCCGTGGATCACGTTCGTCATGGTTCTCGGCTTGGGACTGCTCATGCTGTGGGATGAAAGCGCTCGCATGCAGGTGCTCACGGTCGCTGTGGTCTTCGTAGCCCTGTCTGCTCTGGGCTGGCTCATCACCCGCGGGCGCACGGCTCCGGCCTACGATGATTCGCTTTCGGACCGCGTAGACACCTCCGCCACCTCTTAAGCGACCACCTCCCAGACGTCCCTGTCTCGAACATTCTGTAGGATTTCCCACTATGACAGCTGCAATTGGTAATGGATTCGCAACTCTGACCGAGCAGGGCACAGTCCTGGATGCGTGGTACATCAACTTTGATCTCACGGACAGCCCCGAGGGCTCCGTGGGATCCACCGAGGTGGAGCCTTCTGAGATCGACCCACAGCTGGCTGAGCTGGCTGGTGTGGATGAGGTTCGCCAGGTTCGCCGCGTTGCCGTGCGTACCGTCATCGCTGATATCGACGCAGCACCTGCCGATGCCTACGATGCCTACCTTCGTCTGCACCTGATCTCCGGTCGCAAGCTGCAGCCGCATGGATGCAACCTGGACGGCGTTTTCGGCCTGCTGACCAACGTCGTGTGGACCAATCACGGACCGTGCGCCGTGGAGGGCTTCGAGACCACCCGTGCGCGCCTGCAGGCTTCGCGCGGTGCTGTGAGCGTGTACTCCATTGACAAGTTCCCTCGCATGGTGGATTACGTAGTCCCCACCGGCGTGCGTATTGGCGATGCAGACCGCGTTCGTCTCGGCGCTCACCTGGCTGAGGGCACCACCGTGATGCACGAGGGCTTTGTGAACTTCAATGCCGGCACGCTCGGCTCCTCCATGGTGGAAGGCCGCATTTCCGGCGGCGTTGTAGTGGGTGACGGCTCCGACATCGGCGGTGGCGCGTCCATCATGGGCACCCTGTCCGGTGGCGGCAAGCAGGTCATCTCCGTGGGCCAGGGCTGCCTGTTGGGCGCTAACTCCGGCGTAGGAATTTCCTTGGGTGACAACGTGACCGTAGAGGCTGGTCTCTACCTCACCTTCGGCACCAAGGTCACCGCTCGCGGCATCATCGCCGAGGAAGCAGACGTGGAAGACGGCGGCCTGGTCAAGGCCTCCGAGCTCTCCGGCAAGTCCAACATCTTGTTCCGCCGCAACTCTGTTTCCGGCGCTGTGGAGGCCGTTCCTGCAGCAGGCCTCGGCGTGCAGCTCAACGCTGACCTGCACAAGAACTAAATTTCCCAACTCCCGAGCTGACCATCGGGAAGCTTCAGCTCCAGCCGCACTGCCCGCAGCTGGAGCTTTTTCGCGTCTGCATCCCAGAGGTCTGCGTCACGCACGTGGGGATATGTGTCATCGCCAGCAATCGGCATGCCCAGATGATTCATGAGCACGCGCAGCTGGTGCGTGTGCCCCGTGCGTGGCTCCAACGCGAACTCCCTGTCCCCCACTCGTGTCACCCACGTCTCGGTCATCTTTCCATTTGGGTGCACGCTCACGTGCGGGTTTCCTTTGTCCTTGCGCATTGGGAGGGTCACCCTCGTTCTTTTTCCCGACGCCACCGCTGCCCCCACGTCCGTCCTCGTGCCCAGCACTGTGTCCACGTCCACTTCGGTTCGCGCTCGGTAACACTTGGACACTTCATGCCTTTGGAATTGGGTTTGTAGGAATCCGCGGGTGGGTTGGCGTCGAGAAAAAAGAAGAAGACCACCCGTCAACCGATCCAGGCGGTGCGCGGCGACCAGATCTGGCTCCTCGCGCCTAATGCGCAACAGGGTCTGCGCGGTGGCTCGCATGAGGCGCCCGTTCGGTGTGGAGGGCAGGCCGTGGGGCTTGTCCACCACCAGCACGTCCGGAGTTTCGCCGACGATGGGGGCATCACTGTTGAGCAGGTGCGGGGGCTCGTCGCCGGTGGTGGGATGAAACCAGGCGGGAATCGGATGTCCCAGAGGGGTGCCGGGTTCCAAAGGCTCGCCGGGGGCAAAGGGAGAGTCCCCGGCTGCAGCGGCCAGGTAGGCCACGCCGTCGTCCGGGACGCAGCCGGAAAGCTTCACTCGCTGGGCGGAAATACCCTGTCGAGGAGTGGGCGACCAGCGCTCAAGAGGCATCGGAGTTTAGCGGGAAGCCGCCCCGAAGGCCTCTGCAATGCGTGTGGCGGCGGCCTCGATCTGCTGATCGGTGGCAGTCAGGCCGACACGCACATACTGGGCGCCATTCGGGCCATAAAACTCGCCTGGAGCACAGAGAATGCCGATCTCCGCCAAACGGGACACGGTCTCCCGGCCGTCGCGGCCTTCTGTGGCCCACAGATACAAGCCCGCCTCGGAGTGTTCGATGGTGAATCCGGCCTCGGTCAGGGCAGAACGCAGGATCTCGCGGCGGTGCCGGTAGAGCTCCTTCTGCAGCTGCTCGTGGCCATCTTCCTCCAGCGCGGCCACCATGGCGGCCTGGATGGGGCCGGGGTTCATCAGGCCAGCGTGACGGCGCACTTCCAACAGCTCCTGAATGAGCTGCGGATCGCCCGCCAGCCAACCAGCGCGGTAGCTGGCCATGTTGGACGTCTTGGACAGGGAATGCACGGCGATGAGGTTGGTGAAATCTCCGTCGCAGACCTCTGGATCCAGAATGGAGCGCGGACGCTCCCTTTCCCAGCCGAGCCCCAAATAGCACTCGTCTGAAACCACTATGGTGCCGCGTTCGCGGGCGAACTCCACCATCTTGCGCAGGTGCTCCACACCCAAAACCTTGCCGTGCGGGTTCGCCGGGGAGTTGAGGTAGAACAGCGCTGGCGCAGAAGGCCCCAAACGAAGGGTGGAATCGCTCCGCGTCACCTCGGCACCCGCGAGCTTCGCGGAGACCTCATAGGTGGGATATGCCAGCTCAGGGATAACCACCTGGTGACCCTCGCCCACACCCAGGAGGGTAGGAAGCCAGGCGATGGCTTCCTTGGTGCCGATCACCGGCAGGACGTGCTGATCCGCGTCCAGTCCCGTCACGCCAAAACGGCGCTCCATCGCTTGAGCAGTGGCTTGGCGCAAGCGAGGCGTTCCCTTGGTCTGCGGGTAACCCGGCACCGCCGCTGATTCCGCGAGTGCCAACTGAATGTTGGGAGCTACAGGATCAATAGGTGTACCTACGGACAGGTCGATGAGACCTTCCGGGTGAGCCTTCGCCGCTGCGGTGGCCTCTGCCAAGGAGTCCCACGGGAAATCTGGCAGCCGTTGGGATACAGGGACGCGGGACTGGGCCATGCTACTCGGCCTGGGGAGGAAGCTTGGCGATCAGCTCGGCGTCGAAGTCCTGAGGACCCAACTTGGCCGCACCGCCCGGGGAACCGAGATCGTCGAAGAACGCCGCGTTGGCGTCGTTGTACTCTTCCCACTCCTCGGGCACATCATCTTCGTAGAAGATGGCCTCAACGGGGCAGACTGGCTCACAAGCACCGCAGTCCACGCACTCGTCTGGGTGGATGTAGAGCATGCGCTTGCCCTCGTAGATGCAATCGACGGGGCATTCTTCAACACATGCGCGGTCCAAGACGTCCACACAAGGCTGCGCAATGGTGTAGGTCATCGTCGTTTACCGACCTTTCTTTCGCTGAGCGTTTCGCAAAAGTGATTCGTCACTCCGTTCAGAGTCACCTGAACAGATCTGTCTATTTAGTGTATACCGCAATTTTAAACCAGTGTCCTATTGTTCCACCGTAGGGGGGTCAAAGGAAAACCGAGTTAACAGGGGCAATGATCCACCCACCATGCCAAAGATCATCAGCAGCATGGACCACAGCGAGCCCGGCACCACGGTATCTCCACCTAATGGAAGAGCTGGCCACGCGGCGAGGATCACAAACCCGCCCACCCAGGCGGCCAGAGGAATTCCGGCGATCAGCTTATTCTCGGTCCACAGCAACGCCGTGGAGCTCAAGACATACAGCATGAACGGGGCAAAGAGGATCGGCCAGGGAACAGGAATATTGACCGACCCAAACGTCATACGAGTCCCGATGTACAGCACACACACGAACAGGCAGAACAGTGCGCCGATGGTCAGCCACGCGATGCCAGAAATCCGCTCGGCCTGAGTGGTGTCACGTCGTACCTGGGATTTCGTTGGATGCCCCCAGTTGGGTTCGTCTGTCTCTATGCTCATGACGCCTAAAACCGATCGATTCCAAGTTGTTGGACGGAATAGTCTTGGCTGATTCCCTCCGCGGTATATCCCACTGAATAGCATTCGGTATCCAGCAGCGGTTGGGCAATCAAATTACTCAGCGCCCACAGCATTGGCGAACCCTCTGGTACTGCAACGGTATGGGGCTGCGCCGGGCTGGGTTGTCCGTCCGCGAACCAGACCTGTGTGGCGTGCGCCCGCATGGCGCGATGCTTGGTTGCTACGTCCGCTGAACTTCCCTGCACTCGCAGCGACGTCTCGGACTTATCTACGCTGGCGATGTCTCCGTCCGCAGGAGCACTCCACTCCTCCGGAACGTGTGCTCCCTGCATACCGTCCTGCACATCCTGAGTCACGGTACGAGGCCACAAGATCTGCTTAACCGACGGCACACCCCCATCACTGACTGCCGCGTGCGTGATCTTGTGGGCACGAATGTGATCCGGGTGGCCGTAGCCGCCATCCGGCGCATATGTCAGCACGATGTCTGGCTGTATGCGCTGCAACGCAGTAGTCAGGTGCTCGACTTGATGGTGGAATGCTTCCCCATCCTCCGGGTTGGCAAAGGCACCGGCGCGTTGTATTGAGTCAGAACCGGCCATGCCGGAATCTTTCCACCGGCCCACTCCGCCCAGGAAATCCGGCTGTGGCTGCGCACCCAAGGCTTCCAGTGCTCGCTCCAGCTCCGCAATGCGATAACCGCCGAGCAGCCCGGTGTGTTCTTCCACCAGTGCTTGGTAATCGCCAATGACTTCGCCCTGCTCCCCCATCGTGCAGGTCACCACGTGGGTGCGCGCCCCGCGCCGCGCTAACTGTGCGAGCAGTAACCCCGTCCAAATGGACTCGTCATCTGGATGGGCATGCACCGCCACCACCGTCAGATTGTGCAGGTCTTGTGACACTACTGCTCCCCTTCCAAAGATTCGCTCGATTCATCCAAATTGAGCTTCTTCCAATCCGGTGCGGAGACCATCACGCCGCTCAAAGGATCCGCCGCCCACTGTTCGAGCGCAGGAGCAGCTCCTTCGATCGCCGGGCCTGTGGCCACCACTTGCGTATCCCGCACCAAGGGGACCACGACGTTGGCCTGCGCAATGCGCTCATTGAGCTTGTCTTGCTGAGCGGCGAAGGCCGTTTTTCCTTCGATAGTGTCCAACAGACCCTGATACAGCTCTTCACTGCAGTAGCCAGTGATGTTTCCGGACAATGGAATGAGACTATTCCGCTCCGCATCCGCACCCTCAGTGCTAGTTCCGCCCTGCTTCGGTGAGCAATAGAACTGGTTGAAGTAATCCGTGCTGCTCTCTGGGGTCTTCTGCCAACTCACTACGGCATCCACGGTTCCCTCAGGAATATCCTTAGCAAACAGTTCCGCTTCGTCTTTCGTCACCACGCGAGTAGTGATACCTGCGGAGTTCAACTGATCGGCAGCCACGCGTGCTGCTGCCACGGCCCGATCGTCGTCCGACGGTGCACCGATAACTACCGCCCCGTCGCCGCTGAGGCTACCGAGGGCACGCGCGGGGTCATTCGTTTGCTCATTCGTCGATTCCGTCGCCGCACCTCGGACCGCAGCCGCCTCAATCGGCGGGTTCGCTGGCCGGACCGTGTGGGTACTTTCCGTGGCTATCTGCGCGATGCGGTCTGGGTTCAATGCCTGCATGATCCGTGCGCGATAATCAGTCATAGCCATAGTTGAGCTGTGGGTATTCAACAAAAAGCTCAAATCCACGTGACGTTCAATAGCTCGATATTGCACGCCCGGAATCGATTCGAGGGCAATGGTGCTGATATCGCTGGGCTCCGAGACCATCATCTCGATCTGGCCGGTACGCAGCATCTGCATGCCCGTCGGAAGATCCGGAATCCGATCGAAAATGAGCCGGTCCGTGGCCGCGGGAGTATCCCCCCAGAAGCGGTCGTTCCGGCGCAGTTCAATGCGTCCGCGGCCTTCATCGATGCTGGTGACGGCATACGCGCTGGCAGAAGCAGCCAAATTACCGTCCATCATCGTGGCAAACGGCTGATTCTCAGCACCGTAGATATGGCTGGGCAGCAGATGCCGAAACAGCGACTGCCACCCAGCAAACGGTTGGCTAAACGTCACTTCGATCTTCCCGCCGGACACCGGCTCGATGGACTTGATCAGTTCATACGAGGCAGCTTCAGCCGTGGAAGGATTCTGCACGATCTGCTGGCGGAGATAGCGGAAATCGCTAACGTTTACCGGCGTGCCGTCTGACCACTGAGCCGACGTGTTCAGCTGATAGGTGACCTTTATAGGAGTCTGTGGATCGTTGGGAGTCACACTTAGAAGCAGATCAGAGTTCATCTCCCACGCGCCGTCGCGCAGGTTGTGAGTGCTGGGCAGAGTGAGATCTGCGATGCCCATCACCGTGGCACTAACATTGCCCGTCAGGTGCGGGTTGAGATTGCCGGTAAACGAGCCGATGCCCACATGCAGCTGCAGGTCATCTTTATCGGGAGGAGCTGTCGGCGGTGCGGATTCAGCGGTCGAATCCACCTGCTCAACAGTCGGAGCGTCACCGGGATTAGCTTGGCAGGCAGCAAGCATGACGGCCAGAAGTGGCGTCGCTAAGAAAACACCACGTCGTCGCCAGCTCACCCGAGCCTCTGCTCGCCCACCGTCACCAAAAAACGCTCCCACGCGCGTCTCACCTGCCGCTATGTCGCTTTAGGACTGAGCGGCCTGGTTGCGCTGCTTCTCGCGAGAACGAGCACGACCACGCTCGGTAGCGTTCAGAATCACCTTGCGGACGCGCACGGTGTCTGGAGTTACCTCAACACACTCGTCAACACCACAGAACTCCATGGCCTCTTCCAAGGTCAGGTTCTTAGCCTTGGCCAGCGTCACGGTGGCATCAGCCGTTGCGGAACGCATGTTGGTAAGCTTCTTTTCCTTCGTGATGTTGATGTCCATGTCCTCATCACGGTTGTTGGCGCCCACGACCATGCCCTCGTATGCATCGACGCCAGGCTCAACGAAGAACGAGCCTCGGTCAGCCAGCTGCATGAGTGCATATGCGGTGATCTGACCGGTGCGGTCTGCCACCAGGGATCCAGAGGCGCGATCCTTGATCTCGCCTGCCCACGGCTGGTAGCCAGCGGAGTAGTTGTTGGCGATGCCGGTGCCGCGGGTTTCGGTCATGAACACGGTACGGAAACCAATCAGGCCACGCGCAGGCACGATGAAGTGCATGCGGATCCAGCCGGAGCCGGAGTTGTCCATGCTCTCCATGCGGCCCTTGCGGGCGGCCATCAGCTGGGTAACTGCACCGAGGTGCTCTTCTGGCACGTCGATGATTAAGTTCTCGTATGGCTCGTGCAGGGTGCCGTCGATGGTGCGGGTAACCACCTGTGGCTTACCCACGGTCAGCTCGAAGCCTTCACGTCGCATGGTCTCCACGAGCACTGACAGTGCCATTTCGCCACGGCCCTGGACTTCCCAGGCATCCGGACGGTCGGTGGGGAGAACGCGGATGGACACGTTACCGATGAGCTCTTGGTCCAGGCGAGCCTTAACCACGCGGGCGGTGAGCTTGTCGCCGCCACCCTTTCCGGCCATCGGGGAGGTGTTCACACCGATGGTCATGGAGATAGCTGGCTCATCCACGGTGATGCGTGGCAGCGCCTGAGGATCTTCTGGATCGGCCAAGGTATCACCGATCATGACGTTATCGATGCCAGAGATTGCGGCGATGTCACCGGCGATAATTTCCTCAGCAGGGATTCGGGTCACACCGACGGTACGCAGCAGCTCTGCGATCTTGGCGGTCTTAATGTGTTGGTTGCCTTCATCGTCGTAGTGAATCCATGCAACCTGCTGGCCCTTGCGGAGCTTGCCCGCGAAAATGCGGACCAAGCCGATTCGTCCCAGGAAGGACGAGGAATCCAGGTTGGTGACGTGTGCTTGCAGAGGAGCGTCGATGTCTGCAGAAGGCTCTGGGAGGACATCGTAGAGAACGTTGAACAGTGGCTGCAGGTCCTCAGAATCGGGGACGTTGCCGTTGCCTGGGTTTTCGGTGGAGGCCTTGCCTTCGCGACCGGAAGTGTAGAGCACTGGCAGATCCAGCAGCTTCTCGGCTGCAAGGGCTGCGTCTTCGTCCTCGAGGGTAGAGGCCAGCTCCAGCAGCAGGTCCTGCGCTTCTTCCACCACATCGTCGATGCGCGCATCCGGACGGTCAGTCTTGTTCACGCAGATGATCACGGGAAGCTTGGAGGCAAGTGCCTTGCCCAGCACAAAGCGGGTCTGAGGCAACGGGCCTTCAGATGCGTCCACCAGCAGAACCACGCCGTCCACCATGGACAGCGCGCGCTCCACCTCGCCGCCGAAGTCGGCGTGGCCTGGGGTGTCGATCACGTTGATGATCAGATCCTGACCATCCTTGCCGGCTCCCTTGCGACGGATGGCGGTGTTCTTGGCAAGGATCGTGATGCCCTTTTCCTTTTCCAAGTCACCTGAGTCCATCACACGATCTTGCACTTCACCGTGGGAGTCGAATGCTCCCGACTGGTGCAACATGGCGTCCACGAGGGTGGTTTTGCCGTGGTCAACGTGTGCGACGATGGCGACATTACGGAATTCAGTGAGGGTCACAGATCCAAAACTTCCTGATAGCTAAAGCGGGTAACGGTTAAATGCTACTCTCTTCCGCCCCAAACCTCTCATCCGGAGCATCACGAAGAGGTAATTGTCAGGGGAATTCAGGAAAACCTACGGGAATTTACCGTTTCGCTACAGTTGTAGTTTTAGTAGTGATACCATATTGCCATAGCAACGAAGGTTGTTATCAATGTGACATTTGTTACTGGTGTGACTATTGTTAATTCGCGATATGTCATTTGAGCTGCACATTTGCTCAGCACTAGCGCGAATTCATACGCTTTACCCACGATTTTCAAAGGACATGAAAGGTTGACCGTGGCTATTTCACGACGCACCTCACGAGCAGTCGCTTCCATCACCACTGCTATCGCCCTGGCCGTTCCCACCCTGTTTGCCCCGGCAACCGCTGCAAGCCCACTCGATGAACTGGGTCGCCCCAACGAGCAGATCCTCACCCAGATGGAAAACCTGGCTGAGAATCCAGCGACCCCAGAGAGGCTGCAGCCAATCCTGAAGCGCCTGGTTGGCTTCTTCCGTGGCGATGGCGAGCCTGGCGTCGACATCCCACAAAACGGCCCTGTGTTCACCCAGTTTGGATGGCCAACCATCGCCGGTTCCTGCATCGACGGCAAGAACAACGCCGTCGGCACCGCAGCCGCCGTGCCTGGCCCTGCCGCACTGCCACTGCCCGGCGTGGGTCGCGGCGAAGTCAACTTCGTCTTCACTGCCCTGGGCACCGGAACCGTCGCTCAGCGCCAGACCACCCAGATGAACGTCCAGTGGGTCAACATCAACAACGGTCGCATGGGCACCACCCGCTTGGGCTACAACGGCATCAACCCTAAGGGTCCGGCAACCGTCAACGGCGCAGCCAAGACTGGCAGCGGCACCGTGCTGGCTGTCGTTACCGGTGGCGTGACCACCAACAATGACAACGGCCCTTCGAACTGCAACTTCCTGCCTACCGCAGCAATCATTCCAGTTCGCTAAGCACCCATGGCCGATCTGCACCCAGTCAAGCTGGAGTCATTTCAGATCGCCGAGCAGGTCAACGTAGACCCCAAGGGGTTTACTCACCCCGTGGATCAGTTTTCGATCCAGCGGGGCGCTTTGTATATGGCGCGGCCGGCTGATCATCCTCGATTCCACTATCTAGAATCCTGGCTCTACCCGAGTCTGGATATCCGCGTGACCTGGTTTCACTTTCGCGAACAGGCCCGCAAGGATGTGCCCACCCAGGAGATGTACGTAGACATCGCCACGGTGGACAATTCCGATCCAGACAATTGGACAACGCGGGACCTCTACATCGACGTGGTCACACATCGTGGCGGAAGGTTGGAAGTGCTAGATCTCGACGAGCTGGGCCTTGCGCTCGCCGCCGGATACATAGACGCCGAAGAGGGCAACCGAGCGCTACACGCCACCCAGCAGCTGTTGGACGGCATTAATACCCACGGCAATCTCCACTCGTGGCTATCGCGGCATGATTACCCGCTGGCCTGGCACCAGGACATTCCCCGCGAGTCCGACCACCCACCCAAGCCGTAATTCGATCGACTCGCCGAACACAAAAATAGCCGGCCTATCCACAGCGACTTGCTGCAGATAGGCCGGATTTGTGCGTTGAGCTATTAGCCAGCAGAGCCTAGGATGGAAGGCAATGACAGGCCGCAGATGTTCTGGTCACCATTGCTGGAGCCCAACTCAGGAGCGAAATCGCCGAAGCTGGAGCCGAAGTTCTGATCACCGAAGGAAGAACCAAAGTTCACGTCACCAACGGTCTCAGGACCAACCTGAACGTCTACCGGAGGCAGCTGAGGAGCGGGAGGCAACTGGAACAGCGGGCCGGTGATCTCGAGGAACAGGTCCTTGATTGGACCGGAGACAATTTCCTGGATTTCGAGGATGAGAGACATTGTGTACTTCCTGTCAAAATATGAACGGTATAAACATTTATCTACCGCGATACCCTGAGTTTTTGCTACACCCTACCGAAAAATTCTTACCCCCGGGGGGGGTTTCTATACACCGCTTGCATGGCGAAACTAACTTTTTCATGTTGCGTAACGATTTGCATCAGGGTGTACACTTCCCCATTTCCTCGGTAACGACAAAGCCGGCACCCTCCTTCAGGAAGATCCCGGCTCGTGTTATTAAAAGTCCCTGCTAGCCGAGGATCTGGCGGCCCATGACCATGCGGCAGATCTGGTTGGTGCCTTCGTAGATCTGGGTGATCTTCGCGTCGCGCATCATGCGCTCCAGTGGAAAATCACGGGTGAAGCCGTAGCCACCCAGCAACTGGACTGCATCCACGGTGACATCCATGGCCACGTCAGAGGCAAAGGCCTTGGAGCCTGCTGCCAGCAGACCCAGCTTCTCTCCGCTTTCTGCCTCGCCGCGCTCAGCGTTGGACGCTGCGGTGTAGATCATCAGGCGCGCAGCATCGATCTTCATCTTCATGTCTGCCAGCATGAACTGTGTGTTCTGGAAGTCCGCGATGGCCTTGCCGAACTGCTTGCGCTCCTTGACGTAAGCCACGGCGTTATCGAATGCGCCCTGAGCAATACCCAAAGCCTGCGCGCCGATGGTTGGGCGAGTGTGGTCCAAGGTCTGCAGAGCAGTCTTGAAGCCACTTCCCTCTTCGCCGATCATGCGGGAGGCGGGGACACGGCAGTCCTCGAAGTACAGCTCAGCTGTCGGGGAACCCTTGATGCCCAGCTTGTGTTCCAGTCCGCCCACGCGGAAACCTTCGTCATCCTTGTGCACCATGAATGCGGAGATGCCGCGAGCGCCAGCATCTGGATCAGTCACGGCCATGACGGTGTACCAGCTGGAGCGTCCGCCGTTGGTGATGAAGCACTTGGAGCCGTTGATGACGTAGGAATCGCCATCGCGCACCGCGCGGGTCTTCATAGCACCGGCATCGGAGCCGGCCTCACGCTCGGTCAGTGCATAAGATGCCATCTCGCCGTTGGCGATATCTGGCAGCACCTCACCCTTGAGTTCGTCGGAACCGTTGAGGATCAAGCCCATGGTTCCCAGCTTGTTCACTGCGGGGATCAGAGAGGAAGATCCACACACGCGAGCCACTTCTTCAATGACGATGACTGCGGCCAGGGAATCTCCGCCCTGTCCACCGAACTCATCTGGAACGTGGATAGCGTTGAAGCCAGAGGCGTTCAGAGCCTTGAGAGCCTCTTCCGGGAAGCGCTCGTTTTCATCAACATCCGCAGCATAAGGAGCAATTTCCTGCTCTGCGAGGCCACGGATGGCGCTGCGCAGCTCCAGGTACTCGTCGGGAAGGCGGAAGGGCTCGAAATCCGGGTTAAAACCCATAGTGGTGAACAACCTTTCGTAAGATCTGTCGTTTGTGGCCGGACAGAACGCCACCTGTCGAGGGTGCGTGTACCGGCAATTGTGCACGAGAACGGACGTACTCCAGTGTAGCCGGAGCGGCTGACGATATATTCTGTTCCCCGTTTCTTTATCTTTCCGCGCCATCTCAGCCGGTTTTCATTACAAATTGGAATCAATTTGCTCACTTTGCAGGGTGAACGCCCCTTTTCACTTTTATCCCACTGGCCCCTCCTATTAACGTATGGGACATGAATACACGGTTGCAGTCCGTTTCCTCCTCACCCAGCACAGCCCCTCGTGCCAAGCGCCCCGTGCGTTCCACTCGGAAGGCAGCGCTGGTTTTCGCCGCACTCACCGCCTTATCGAGCACCGCTTTGGCCGCTTGCTTCCCCGAAGATGGCACGAGCTCAGATTCTTCGTCAGAGTCCACCAAGTCTGCCGAGTCTTCCGATGCACAAACCAATGCAGCGCTGACAGCACAGGGCGGTCAGACGTCGGAAACAAACGATGACAACATCTGCGCCACCAACGCCCTCGATATCACCACGACCGAGCCACACGGCGCCGCCGGATCCACTCTGTTTTCCATTAAGTTCACCAATAAGGGCGATGCCCCGTGTGTCCTCAACGGCTTCCCCGGCGTCTCTTTGGTGACAGATAACAACGGAACTCAGCTGGGCGCCTCGGCGACGCGGGAAAAGAATGTTGAGTACCAGCCGGTGACCATCGACAAGGGTCAATCTGCAACCGCGGACCTGAAGGTCACCTCCACCGGCCCGCTGGATCCTTCCGAGTGTGATCCCACCAAGGCGGACGGACTGCGCGTCTACCCTCCAGCGCAGACCTCTGCTGCTTTTATTGCTATGGAAAACCTCGAAGGTTGTGCCGGCGATGTGCCAGTATTAAGCATTCAGCCTGTCGTCGAATCTGAGTAGTTCCTGCTACTCCACTTGTGCGCCGGGTGCTTGGCTCTTGGCGTCGACGATATTTGAGGAACAACCCGCACATCATGCCCACCATCAAGTCCCGTTCCCCGTGGGTATGGCTCACGGCCATTGCGATCGCCGCGCTGTGCCTGCGGATTTATCAACTCTCGCAACGCACGTTCTATTGGGATGACTTGGTTATTCCGGCTCGCTTCCGGGACGCGAGCTTCACGGATTTCTTCCAGTCTTACGACGGTCATGTGATGCCGGGCGCGATCGGCATTCAGGTTCTGGCTGATGCGATTGCCCCGCTGAATTTTGTGTTTCCAGCGTGCGTCATCGTGGTGATGACCGCGGCGACGTATGGCTTTTTTGCCGCCGCGTTGACTCGGCTGTTCCCGCGGCAGAAGTCTCGTGACCTGCGCGGACTGTACACGCTGACGTTCGTGGCGTTAACATTCTCGCCGTTTTTGATGACCGCCTCCGGCTGGTGGTCCGCGGCTCTAAATTCTTTGGGCTGGCAGCTGGGCTTTGCGGTGACTTTGTGGTGCGCCAGCATCGCCGTGAATTCTCCTCACCGCCTGGTGTGGCCCTCAGTAGTGGCTTCCCTCGCCGTCTTGGGCGCTCTGACGCTATCCGAAAAGTCCTTGTCCATCGCTCCGCTGGTGGCCTTTACCGTGTGGATAATGCATCGTCGCATCAACTGGCTGTTCTGGTTGGGCCCGCTTGCATTGTCTATCGCGTGGGCCTTTGTCGTCTTTAGCAACACCACCGTGTTCCGTTCGGATTCCCCGCAAAACCTGATGGATTTCCTGCCCGAGACTCTGGGCAAAGCCGTGATACCGGGAATGCTGGGCGGCCCGTGGGTCTGGGAAAGGTGGACTCCATCGCAGGCCTTTGCGAGCCCTCCCACCTGGCTGCTGATATTGGCGGTGGTTGTGGCAGCGGTCCTGGTCATCGGATGGGTGTTTCGGCGCCCTCGCCGCGGTGCAGAGTTGGTTGTTTCCTTGGCCTTTTTCATGGTCCTGATGTGGGTGTTGGGCAATGCGCGCACGGGCCCTGGTGCTGCCGACTTGCTGACGCGTACGCTGCACTATTACGCCGAGTGGTGGACGTTGAGCGTCCTGATTCTGGCCGCGGGAACGTATCGTTGGCCTTCTTCCCGACGTCACCTCCCCCACCTACGCATTGTTCTCGCAATCCTGCTCGCTGTTTCTTCCACGATCACCACGGTGTCCTGGGTCAACGCGTGGAAGGATGACCCCACAGGTGACTATCTAGCGAACCTCCAGCGTTCTCTCGACCAGACTCAAGAACCAATCCTGGATCAGCCGGTTCCGCTGGAAGTGCTCACTCCGCTGATGCATCCCTACAACACCATTTACTCGGTCACGGGCAAGGAGAAGGAAAACCTCACCACTCGCCCGCAGGTCATCGATGTGCAGGGCAATGTAGTGCCCGCGGCGGTTTTGCCTGCAGCACGCACGGAACACGGCGATGCTGAACAGTGTGGGATCCGCGTGCAATCGGGACAGTGGAAGATCGTGAAAATCGATAATCCGCTTCCATTTGGGCTGTGGGTGTGGGAGCTCAACGCGGTGGCGTCGACTCCAGGGACCACGATGACCATCACCACGCCGAACGGGCTGGAGACTGCCGAACAAACGAGATCTCGGGCTGTTACCGTGCCGGTCAGCACGGATCTTCAGCCCGAGTGGGTTAGCGTGCCCGGTGGCGGCGGCACGATCATGGTTGAGGTTCATGGGGCGGATAGCAACGCCCATATCTGCCTGGGGGCGGGAAACATCGGGCCGATGGTGCCGCAGGGCTAGCCCAGAAAACTATGCCCTGAAAACTAAGCCAGGTGGCTGCGGATGTAGTTGGCGGACAGGCCCGTTCCGTTCACCGCCGCGTAGTCGATGTGGATGGGGAATCCCGTGATCAGCGCTGGCGCTGCGACCAGCTTGTCTGCAGGGCTCAGGCTGTTGATGGAGGTCAACGCCGCGCCCAGGTTGGTGTGGGAGGTCAAGATTGCGGTCTTCGCCAGCTGCTTTGCCACGGTCGACGTTGCGTGTGGCGTGTCGCAAACGATATCTCCACGGCGGCAGATGTCCACCGCGCGGTCGGTCGCTTCGCCGTAGCCGCCGGGCAGCGCGCCGAAGGCACCTTCGGTGTGGCCAGGAGCTCCACCAAGTTGTTCGACGCCAGGCACGCCGCGGTTCGGGCTCGCCATGAAGACAGCAGAGCTGAGTCGGTCAACGGGAATTGGTCCCCGGCCATGGCCAATGTCGCGAACCAGCAAGGAAGCCACGTCAGCTCCTAGGGAGTAGCCGTAGATGCTGAACTTGGCGTCTGGGCACTTGGCTGCATCGCGCGCGATCAGGTTCCGGGCGGATTTGAGGGCACCGTTGCGGACGGTCTCATAGTTACGGAATCCGCCGGGCAGAGAATCGAAGGACGCGTAGTGGTCCACGACTCGGCCACCCGTGGTGTTGCGCAGCTGCGGGCCCACGTCGGTGGTGTACAACCCGTGCGGCACGTTGTCTGGAACTCGTGCACTGGAGTTCGCTCCACCGGGAACGCTAATCACCATGTTGGCAGCGCACTGACGACTGCTCAGATCAGGAAGGCCGACATTGGAACTGCCCAGAGTCTGCGCGGAGGCGGCGGCGGTTCCGCCAGCCACTGCAGTGACGGCGAGAGCGAGAGTAGCGCACGCTCGGGCAAAACGGTGCTTCATGTGTGATCCGATCATGGGTTTCTAATTTTTCCTCTTTAAATCGAGTTAATAATAGATGCAGTTGCGACTAAGCGCGAGGAGAGGAAGTAAATCTGTGACAGATTCCTCTCTTTAAGGGGGCATCATTTATTATCTGAAGACTCGTTGGTGCCCAAGAGCCACAGTTAATGCCGTATCTTTGAACAGATTGCACTCCCCTGTTGTAACAATTTTCGGAGATCGGAGCCCTCGCCCATGGCCATTGGTCTAGCCGCCCTACTCGACGATGTGGCACTCATTGCAAAAACCGCCGCTGCCAGCGTGGATGACGTGGGGCTGGCAGTGGGCAAAACATCCGCGAAGGCTGCCGGTGTGGTGGTCGACGATGCAGCCGTGACTCCACGGTTCGTGGCGGGAGTCAAGCCCAACCGCGAGCTGCCCATCATCTGGAAGATCACCAAGGGCAGTCTGCGCAACAAGCTGCTGATCATCCTGCCGATCGCCCTGATTCTGAGCTGGCTTGCCCCGTGGGCGCTGACTCCTCTGCTGATGTGTGGTGGCACGTATCTGTGCTTCGAGGGTGCGGAGAAGATCTGGGAAAAGCTTCTGCATAAGGATGCCGCAGAAGATGCGGAAGAGGAAAAGGCAGCCAAACCAGAGTCCGAGATTGTCCGCGGAGCAGTGATGACGGACTTCATCCTCTCTGCGGAAATCATGGTCATCTCCCTCAACGAGGTAGCGAACCAGCCTTTCCTCAACCGGGCAGTGATCCTAGCGATCGTTGGTTTACTGATCACTCTGGTGGTGTACGGAGCTGTGGGCGCGTTGGTGAAGATGGACGATATCGGCCTAGCCATGGCGCAGCGAGACTCGGAATTCTCGCAAAAGGTCGGACGGGGCCTAGTCAAGGGTATGCCTTATGTCCTGCAAATCATCGCCGTGATCGGCACCGCAGCCATGCTGTGGGTTGGCGGCCATATTCTGGTCGAGGGACTCTATGAGCTGTTCTGGCAGTGGCCTCATGAGCAGATCCACCACGCGGAAGAAGCGGTCGGCGACAATGCTGCCCTCCGGTGGATCGTGAATACATTCTTTTCGATGATTTTCGGATTTATCGTGGGTAGTATCGTGGTCGCGATCGTGCACTTCTTGCCTTTCAAAAGCAACAAGCACGAAGAATAAATTGCAGGATTAACCTGCCCCACACGTCTGAGGTTTCCCATGGTTGATGCCCCTAATGTAGCCCTCGTCTTCGAAGGTGGAGGGATGCGCAACAGCTATACGGCTGCCTGCGTGGATCAGCTCATCGTTCATAATGTGTCCTTTGGCTGGGTCGGTGGAATCAGCGCCGGCGCCACTCACTCCGCAAACTTCCTCTCCCACGACCGGTGGCGTGCCACGCACAGCTTCGTGGAATTCGGGGCAGATCCTCGCACTGGCGGGGTGCGCAGTCTTCTGCGCGGCACCGGCTACTTCAATGCGGAGTACGTTTTTGAAATCGCGGGCGCGCCAGGCGAAGATTTGCCCTTTGACTGGGAGACCTTCGTTAATGACCCCACGCCCCTGCGCATCGGCGCCACCCGGGCAGATAACGGAGAGACGGTCTACTGGGGACGCGAGGACTTTAACGATCTCAAGGATTTCATGCGCCGCATGCGTTGTTCCGGCACCCTGCCGGGCCTGATGCCCACGCCCACGATCGACGGCGTGGATTACGTGGACGGCGCCCTTGGCCGCTCCGGTGGTTTGGCCGTAGACGCCGCGATGGATGACGGCTTTGAGAAGTTTCTCATCCTGCGCACCCGGCCTCGCGGTTTCCGCCGCACGCCCCCGCGCAGCCCGCGGCTGATTCGCAGGTTGTTGCGCTCCCGTCCCGCCGTAGCTGAGGCCATGCTGACCCGGCACGAGCGCTACAACCACTACGCCGAAGTTATTGAGCAGCTAGAAAGCGACGGCAAAGCACTGGTGTTTTATCCGGATGACATGCGCATCCAAAACACCGAACGCAACCTGCAGAAACTCAAGCAGTCTTTCAACGCAGGCATGGCCCAAACCGTGCGCGAATGGGACAGCTGGATGGAATTCCTGCAGCAGTGATCCACCACTAAAGGTACAGGATGCCCAGCAGGATCAATACCACGGCCACGACATATCCCGAGGCCGCAATGGTGGCATCCTTGTGCGTCCCAAGCCGCTCGATGAATAGAGCGACGGGGGAATCAGGGTGGCGTCGAATAAAACCAATGAGTAACCCGAACAGGGCCGGAAGACTCAGCGCCAAGCTGGCGTACATCACCACGCCGAGGTAGCGCGACCAGGTGGCAAGCCCAGAATCGCTCAAGTACGCAAGGCCCACAAAGAACGGAATCGACGTCACGGACTGGATCAACCCCAGGCTCATGCCGGTGAAGAATGTTTTGCGCGAGGCGGTCTGCAGGGGTGCGGACACTCGCTGGATCATGGGCGTGGGGTCGCCGCCGCGGAAGGTCAGCACCGCACTGAGCAGGCCGGTAGCGATCAGCAAGACACCCAGGATCGGCGAATGGAGGAAGCGCTGGACGAGGTCGCCGATGCCGTCGAACACCAACATGGTGAACAGGGAGAGGATGAATACGCCGAACCAGTCCCCGGCGATCAGCAGCGTGGCCACCTTGCCGTAGGTCGGCTTCCGCGCGTGGAGAACCGCAGCGGCAAACAGGACCCCGATGAGCAGCACATTGAGCGAATCGATCAGCGCGAAGCTCACGGCGTGCAGCATGTACTACGTTCTCCATCCGGTGGTAGTTGCGGGGACAGTCTCCAGAGATTGTAGCGCGAGCCGGGACGATGTCCGCACGCTGCGCTACTTCTGTTTGGTCAGCCAGTCTGCCAGCACGTTCGCATGATTTATCTTGCGATCCTTCGCCGCGTACACCAGTACCAACGGCGTGGTCTTGCTGGACTTCTTAGCCAGCTTCAATAGCGTGTCTAAATCCTTCGCGGCATCAGAGAGGTCCTCGGAGTCTGCAGAATCGAGCTCTTCTGCATGCTCGTCCAGCTCCGAGCGGTACTTCTTGCTAAACGCGGCGAACTTGTCCTTCTCGTGGTCAAACCACTTGCGGAGATCCGGCGACGGGGCAACATCTTTCAGCCACTCCTCCAGATCTACGTCGTCCTTGGCCACTCCCCGAGGCCACATCCGGTCCACCAGCACGTTGGTGCCGTGCGGATCGTCCTCACCGGAGCGCAGGTCATGGATCTTGACTGTTTCGACGTGGTACATATCCTCCAACGTAGCCGTGTCGCCGGAGCGGTGCGTTCCTGCGATTCCCAGAGGTCTACCATCGACGACGTTGAGGACAAGCAGAGTAAAGGAGCGCGCATGCAGTTTCGGGAGTTGTTCGGCCTTGCCCCAGCGAACCGAGATCACATTCCCGCTTTCCGCATCGCCTTCGGCGTGGCCATCCCGCTGCTAATTCTTCTCGCCACGCATCGTCTTGACCTGGCCATTTATGCCACCTTCGGCGCTTTCACTGGCATCTACGCACGTCACGAATCGCCGCAAGCGCGCTTCTTTAAGCAGTCCCTGGCCGGCGCGTTGCTCACGATGTGTGTGACGGTGGGCGCCACGCTCAGCTGGTTCGCCGCCGGGCCGTGGATCGTCATGCTGGTGACCTCCGTGTTATCAAGTTTCACGGCGATGATGGCGGCTCGTTTCGCTCTGGTTCCTCCGGGTTCCGTGTTCTTTATCTTTGCGACGGCAGCAGTGGGCAGCGTCCACGGTGGCGTTCATCCTGGATTGGCCTTCCTCATCGCGGCCGCATCCGCGGCCTTTTGTGTGGTGCTGGGATTGGGCGCACATTTGATTGGAGAAGGTCGTGGCATTCCCGAATTACCCACGCCCGCTCCCCTGTCCACGAAGGAAATCCGCAGCCATGGGCTTCGTTTCCTGATCGCGCCGTTAATCGCGGGAACCATCGGAATACTCTCTGTACAGGGCATTCCTGGCTTGTCACATTCCTATTGGGCGATGGTGGCGGCGGTCGCGCCGATTACTCCGCCGCGTCATCGCGACAGGTTTGTGCGCTCTCTGCACCGCATTTTCGGCAGCTTTGGCGGCGTGATGCTCGCTGGCTTTTTGCTTTCTTTTCCCATCGATCCGTGGCAGTTCGTGGTGTGGATCATCATCTTGCAGTTCTTAGGAGAGCTCTACATCGCCCGTAACTATGCGCTGGCGTTGCTCTTCATCACTCCGGTGGCGCTGATGATGACGCAGATCGCTGCTCCCGTGGACGTGCCGGATCTGCTTCTCGCTCGCTTTGTGGAGACGGTCATCGGCGCCACCGTGGCCATCGGTGTGGTTGCGTTTGGCTATTCGGCGGAGAATCCGGAGAAGTTCCCCTTCACGCGCTTGCGCAAGACGTAACGTGCTTGAGCCTCTGCCGCGGTCACCGAAGTCTCGCTACCCTCGAACGTGACCTCTCACCGACAAGGAGCATTCATGAGCACCATTGATCCAATCCAAACCATCGATTTCCCCGGCATGTCCACGGTGGTCGTCCGCGTGGAGGACTGGCCGATGGCGCGGATTCATGAGATTTTCGACGCCACTTTCACCGCCCTTGGTCAGGCCATTTCTCAAGGCAAGTTCACACCCACGGGTCCGGCGTTCGCGCGCTATGACGCTCCCCCAACGGATACCGCGACGATGGAAATCGGCTTCCCAGTCAACGACGGTCTGACGGAAGACATTGCTGCTGGAGATTTCACCATCAGCAATTCTTCTCTCCCGCAGGGCCGGATTGCCATCACCAAACACCGTGGAGGCTACGACGGTCTACCGCAGGCATGGGAGGATTTCCTCGGCGAGATTCACACGTCCGGCATGGAATTCGGTGCGCCGTCCTGGGAGGCCTATGACACGATGCCCACCCCGGAGACGGATCCCGCCGATCTGATCACTGGCCTCGCGGTTCCCGTCACCGGCGAGACGGAATAGTTCTAGATGGCGCAGGTCTCACAGGCATCGGGAGGAAGGATGCCTGCGCGCTGGGCGTGGCGGTAGATCCAGCAGCCAGCGCAGAAACCAAGGAAGGCCTCGGCGGAGGCTGCGGCGACGAGCAGAATGAGGGTTACTGACGTCGCCACAAAAAGACCAGAGACGCTAAACAACAGGGCCACCACGGAGAACACCAGGCCGATGCCCTGGGCGAACTGCTTGGGCGCGCCGGAGACGATGCGCGGCTCCCCGAACGCGGCGCTGGCTAGGTAGCGCACGGACAGCTGGCCGAACAGCGAGTACTTTGGCCCTGCCCACAGGCGTAGCGCGAAACCGATCACCAGCAGCAGGTTCAGGGCGATCGTCACACCACCTTGAATCGACAGCGCACAGGCAATGGTGACCACGGCAAGCGCGATGACGAGCATGGCGGTGGTGCGGGCTGCGTGCTCGTTGACTCGTTCAGGGAACTCTCCAAAAGGCATTCTCTCACCATAGACCGATCTGTCTGGTTTGCAAAGCGACGCTCGGCTGTTTCACCCGTCATCGCCCAGTGATATAATCACCGCAGATAAGAAGCTGTTGCAGAAGGGAGCTTCACTTGAGCGCCGGACATTCTCACGATCACGGAGCTGCGGACGCCGCAGGCCCCGGCGACCACCGCACCAAGCTGTGGATCGCGTTCGGCATCACTGCGGGCATCGTGGTGGCACAGGCCATCGGCGCGCTCCTCACTGGCAGCCTCGCCCTGTTAACCGATACCGCGCACGCACTCACGGACGCTTCCGGCCTACTCATCGCCCTGATAGCAGCCAACCTGATGATGCTCCCGGCCGATCCGCAGCGCACGTGGGGATTCCGTCGCATTGAGGTGATCGCTGCCCTCGGTCAGTCCACATTGCTGCTGGTGGTGGGTATTTACGCTGCTGTCGAGGGCATCAAGCGGCTTTTCTCCCCGCCCGAGGTTCCCGCCACCGAACTGCTGATTTTCGGCGTGATCGGCCTGTTGGCCAACGTCGCCGCCATCGTGGTGCTCTCCTCCTCCCGCGGCGCCAATTTCAACATGCGCGCCGCGTTCCTCGAGGTCCTTGCGGACGCGTTGGGATCCCTCGGTGTGATCATCGCGGCAATTGTGATGGCGACCACCGGGTTTCTTCAGGCCGACGCCATCGCGGGTCTCTTTATCGCATCTCTCATTGTTCCCCGCGCAATAAAAATCATGCGGGAGACCACCGCGATCCTCATGGAGTTCACCCCTCAGGACCTAGATCTTTCCGAGGTCCGGGAGCACATAATGGGCATTGATCATGTGCTGGACGTCCACGATCTACATGCCTCCACGGTGGCCACGGGCTTGCCGACAATTTCGGCGCACATCGTGCTGGCGGACGAATGCTTCGCTGATAGCCATGCTCCCGAGATCTTGCGGGATATCCAGAACTGCGTAGAGCACCACTTCCCTATCTCCATCGCGCACTCTACGTTCCAGTTGGAAACGCAGTCCGCCAGCGAGGCCGAGAGCCCCGCAATCCGCCACGAATAGCCCTACGCCTCACTGTGGGCGAAGACCGTCAGCTCCTGGGTGCGTGGCCGCCACAGGGAAGCTCTGGTGGCGGTCATGTTTTTGAAGTGCGAGGACGTTTCCTCGTCGAGGGCCATGATGTATTCGCCGACCAAGTGTCGCGGGATGCGCAGACCCATGGTCAGATGTGGGATCCACTGCTTTCCTCGGCCGTCAGGGTTGGCGGCACCGACTTCGCGCGCAGCCTCTTCCACCTCCTCGGAGGTTTCCAGCAGCCAGGCGATCGTCTGCTTGCCCTTGGTCCCAAACACCACGGTTCCCGCGCGACGAAACTGTGCCGGGATTACCGGCGGAAGCAGCTCCGCAGCGCGCTCAACAGCTTTATCGCTCATGAACGGCGAGAAAGTGATGGTGATGTGCGGTGTCTGCCGTTGCTGGGGAAAACCACGCTCGGACATAGCAGCGAAGATTGAACGCACCTGTTGTTCCTCATCTTTTGACAGGTGGAGCAGTATGTTATCGGGTGACGTCATGGGTTCTTAACTAACCACAACCCACACATTGTGTTCGCACCGAATGGCACCCGCCGCCGCAAACTCATCCAACCAGCCACGCATGGGCCACTGACCCCACTTATCGTGAAATCGGTTTGCATTGGTAACGATATCCTCCAAGTGTTCCCACGGTGGCGAGGACACTGAATGCCACATATGGAACGCGTCCGCGCCACCCACCCAGCAGAGAGATACGTCCATGGCCCGAAGATTCCAGGCAAAGTCTGTGTCCTCGCCTCCATACCCCGTGAACTGTTCGTCAAAGCCAATGCCATGATCCCGGAGGGTTCGCCAAAATTGGGCGCTCACACAAAAGTTTAACGACCAAAAGAGATCATATTCACCGTGGGTAGCTTGGCGAACCTCGCCCGGTTCGAGGTCAGGACGGGCTGGGTGAGGATTCCTCAACTCGTGTAAACGCTCTGGCTCCGTAAGAGCATCCTCCGGCAAGTACGTAACGGGGCCGCTCAGCACGCTGTTTGGATACTGGGAGAGGGCCTCCAGATACCATCCCTGGAGCTGTTCGGCTGGGAGACAATCAACATCGAGAAAAACTATGGCCTCCCCACCTGTACTCGCTTGAGTTGCTGCCCAATCGCCTGCCAAGTTGCGAGCCCGAGAAAGGTTGACTGGAGTGTCCTTCACGTGAGCGATGCATTCCACGCCCGCGATATCCAGCGATTCCTTTCCGAGAATGACGACGCCATGCTTGACGCTCGGCGAGCCCAGCTCAACATGCCTGCGCTGTTCAGCTAACCGCTGTGCCCGGTCGGCACTAGCGATACTAACGACGATCATGTCCAGTTCTCCTTACCCAGGCGGGCAGAAGAACATAATTCCAAGATCACGCATGCCGCTCGCCTCGCTGCACCCTCAACCCGCCATAGCACCCATTCCGGATTCATGCTCACGGCTTGCTCTAAAAGTGAAGGGAATTCGTGCGGTTCAGGCAGATCCGCACACTGTAAAGCAAGACCGAGTCGCGCTACAGCGGAGGCAGTGGCATGCTGCTCATGAAATGCTCTGTCCTGAGGAATCAGAATGCAGGGCTTCCCGGTGAGGGCGATATCAGCCACTGAATTTTGCCCAGCGGCACTAACAACCACATCAGCACCGCCCATGTCACGTAACGGGTTGTCACTGAAAACTCGGCCACCGAGGAAATTGAAAGTCCACCCAGGACAAGCTCGTTGCACGTCTATCCAGTATTTTTCCGTCCATTGCGTACCTCCCGCTCCTTGAAGAACCACAACACGACGTGCGGAGATGTCACGCGGGGTGTCTTTTGCGGTCGGACGGGTAGGCGTGTCGAATCTACTTATTCCACCGACACAACTCACCACATTTCTATATTCCTGCAGATGTGCGGGCACACCAACATCTTCTGGCCACGCAGCAATGATCGCAGCAGCCTGCTTATAAGCCATTTGATGAGTCCTGTCGACTCGCTGCCCGGGCATAGCAAGAGTCACAACGGGAATCCCGAGCAAACGGATGAATAAAGCGACCTCAACTGAAACATCCACATAGAACACTTCCGGGTGATTCTCGGCAACCCACGCTGCCAAAGCCAACATCCGCCGTGTATAACCGGGATGGTCCGTGGGTGCCCAGTGTAAAGTTC
The DNA here is from genome assembly GCF_015233855.1 of Corynebacterium sp. ED61. Classification (NCBI taxonomy): domain Bacteria; kingdom Bacillati; phylum Actinomycetota; class Actinomycetes; order Mycobacteriales; family Corynebacteriaceae; genus Corynebacterium; species Corynebacterium sp. ED61. The sequence goes on from NZ_JADGIT010000002.1 coordinate 112,612, forward strand.
CATGGGCCGTGGGATCTTCAGCCGGAGGCCCCTGGGTTGAGACATCTTCCGCTCGGTCAACATCCAGTGGGATAAACCGTTCCTCATAAGGTCGTCTGTCAGGTGCGCTGTCGTACGCGGTCCGTGGAATGGCAGAGGAAAAGATAGTGACTTTAGCTCCCCTCGCAGCCAATTCACATGCGATGGTTCTGCACCTGTGGAGGTGCCCTGATCCCTGGTGATGGGAGTACATTCCAACGACCGGTTGCTCGCTTGTCATTGCGTCACCTGCGAACTGAAAGCCACTGTTTCAAGGATCTCTGTGTAAATGTTCGCTAAACGGCGGCCGCTGAAGTTCTGACGGGACCACTGAGCCCAGTCCTCCCGCCTGAACGACATCACGTAGCGAGCGGCTCTGACCAGTTCAGCGACCGGATTGGCGGGGTCGGCTAGGGCTTGCGGGAAATCCGCCAGGATTTCCGCAATTCCCCCGCGCGCCAATGCAGCCACAGGCGTCCCGCAAGCCAATGCTTCGACCACAACCAAACCGAAGGGCTCGTCCCAAACAGGGGTTACTAAACACAACTTACTGCCGCCCACCAATGCAGAGAGAGTTTCCTGTGAGGATTCACCTACCCAGTGGGTGTCCGAACCTAGCCGTGGAAGAATTTCCTCTTCGTAATAGCTCTCATTTCCAATTCGTCCGGCAATGTCCAATTCCAATCCAAGTTCACGGGCAGCGTCGATCGCGAAATGCAGCCCCTTTTCCGGCACGACACGACCGAACCACACAGCGCGCTCCCCACCAGCCCCCGGCATCCAGATGTTCTCATCGAAGCCGTTAGAGACAACAATTGGCTCTTCCGGCAGGTCCCACGTTGATGATGCTGCCCTGCTAACTGAAGCAAAGGCACCCGCCCCACGCGACCCGCGCTCAGAAACAGCGGTGCTGATTGCGTTCTGCATGCGTTCATCCACCGGGGTGTGAATCGTGGTGAGCATGGGCAGGGGCCGCTTAGTCTGAAATGGGGCGGGGTGGAGACAGTTGTTGTGAATAACATCGTAAACACCCGCTTCGACCGCCTGCTCCAAGTGGGCGATAGTACGGGCAAAAGCCGCATCTTCTCGATCCATTTCACCAGGCGGGTACGTATGGTCAGTCCGAAACTTTTCGTAACCCGACCAATTAACGCCAGGGAATTCCCATTCCCGCTGGTGGCCATCCGAACCGGCGGCGGCATAGAGGTCTACTCGGTGCCCGAAGTGCCGGTACGCCTGCACCATCATCGCGCAGAATGCTTCCAAGCCTCCCGCATAGGGCTGGGCGATTGGGAAACGGGCAGGTGCGATGAGGGCGATATTGAGTTTGGGTGTGGACATCGCCCGATAAATCTGCTCATGCACATCGAGAACGAACGAACGTTGGGCTTGGCGATCTACAGCCAGCGGGGCTGAACCCGCCGAAGCTAAACGCACTGCCGCATCGGCGGCTGAGCAAGCATCGGCAACCCGGTATGATTCACCTGCGGAGGAATCATCCAGTTGACTGAAATAACATCCACAATCCGGGTAAGCCACAGGCACACCTAAGTCACGGCACATCTCTAACCACCCAGAATGCGTACCTCGAAGATACGGCAGGATGACAGTGGAACACTCTGCCACTGTGCTGAAGAGGGTGGCGTCGGAAAAAGGTTCATGGAGTACAAGGTGCACTGCGGGGGAATCGGAGAGCAATCGATGAAGAACGGTGCCTTCCTGATCGCGGTGGAGGAAGACGGTGACACGACGGCCCTTCTCGACACAACGCTCCGCAATGCGGATATAGAAGTCCGCATCCGTAACCACGTTGGCACGCACCGATTTCAGGAATATCCCAATGTCCGTTCCCATCTGTGCTGCCACCACCGATTGTGGATCCTCAATAATTCTCGGGTGAGGAACGACGGTTATGCGTTGCGGGTCGATCCCAAAGTCTCGGGTCAAGCGGACCCGGGCAGCCTCAGTGAGTGTAAGAATGCGGGCCGCATCGTCTGAAAGAATTCGCAACTGCGCATGAAACGCCTGCTGATCAACCACGTGAGGGTTGTCGATATCGTGCACCGTCAAGACCAACGGAATGCGCCGCATGCGAAGCAATTCCACAAAGTCCCGAGTCTGGTGAACCGTCAAGTGCTCAAAACCGAAGTGCACGTGAACGAGGTCAATCCTCTCCGAAGTCCCTATACGCTCCCGATCCAGCCACCAATGTGCGTGGAAAGCGGGATGAGGCCACCACTGGGCAGGTTTATCCGGATTGACCACAGGGTCCGGCAACACATGCGTAAACGACCACCCACCACGAGGCTGAATGGATTGGACGTAAGGGTGCGCGCTAGGTATGGAAAGGATTGCCATGAACCGACTCCTCCCACACTAGGCATATACGCTTTCTTAAGCCGAGTGCCCACGAAAGGCCCTCGGCTTAAGTAAGTACATTAGCGGAAAACATGCACGCTGTATGCAGCCGGGTTGCCGTGGAGCTAACCCTACGGCAACCGGTTGCTGCTAGTAGAGAATCGCTACAGAGCGCATACTTGAAGTAAAGAAAGCCTCCCGAAGTTATCAAGACTCCCCTGCAAGGATGCAAGCAATCGACACGCCAGCTACACCCCCATCAACCGCTGATTCTGTCACCGCGTCCGGTGGCGCACCTAGGCGACCCATTCTCTCCTCAGGAGTTACGGACCGGACTCGCCACTACGGGCAGTTCTACGGACTCCTTCCGCTACCGGGTTCCACAGACGCGGCCGGTACCTCTAACGCTACGTCTACGGCCACTGCCCGCCCGCGAGTTGTAGTGGTGGGAAATTGCCAAGCGGAGTCCCTCCGCATCGTGTTAAACAGTTCAGAACCTATCGACTCATTCCGGATCCCGCCGATCCACGAATGGACGCAGGAAGATATGCCGTTTGTGCATCACGCACTCCGGTGGGCAAACGTTCTCGTATCCCAACCAGTACGGGACAATTACCGCGGCTTGCCCTGCGGCACAGCTCAGCTTGAAAAGATGCTCCGCGCGCAGAATATGGACAATGAAGGCGAGGCACAGGTCATCCGTTTCCCAGTTTTGCGATTCAGCGCGCTCAATCCAACGTGGGTCATTGTGCGCTCCCCCGCAGATACCTCCCTCAACCCGCCAGTTGTTCCATACCACGATATAACTATCCTCGCGGAGCTGGGTGGATTGACTCGAGTGAATCCCGCTGACTACCCAGGCATTCTTGATTTAAATGTGAAACAAATGGGAGAGCGCGAACGCGCACATGGCACGGTCATCATGTCCGATTACCTCAGGACGTGCCCCACATGGCACACCCTCAATCACCCGGACAATGCCACGTTGGAACGACTCGGTGTGCAGGTGCAGCAGGCAATCGCAAAGCGGAGAATAGAATGGGCACATCTCGCCGAACCCTCTGACCAAGTCAGTGCCCCGATGGATCGAGAAATGCTGGGCCACCTACGCGAACCTGTCGATACTGCTGCCTGGGAAACACTCGTCCCGAATAACCCACAGGTACCCGCTGACCGCGATTCTTGGACCCTGCACGGCAGACCCCTAGACCCCGAAGAGATCGCCTTCGCTCACCGCCGCTTCTACACCGATCATCCAGAATTCGTAACCTCAGCCATGACGCGCCACGCCACCCTCCTTCGACTACTGGGTTATCAACACGAGGGGGCCCGGGCATGACTTTGCCTACTCATCTCATCGTTGGCCCAGAACAGCACGGGGTGGTTGAATACGGTCTCCTCCTCGCTAAGCACGCTGGGGGACGCGTTGTGCGATTCGACAATTGGACTGCTCTGCCCACAGATCCTCGTGAATTTCCAGCTGGGCCGCTACAGATCTACTTCACCGATCACCTCTTCGGCAGTTCACCGTCTGAGGCGCTCACCCGCGTCCTTAACTTGGTGGGGAATCACCCACTCAGTGTTTCTTTTCATGATGTCCCCCAACTAGAGGAGGGAGCTGACCGCTTTGCGCGCCGAGCCAAGGCCTACGTTGAGCTCGCTCAACGCGCCGATGCAGTGGTGGTGAATTCGCAGCACGAGGCTCGATTCTTCACCCAGCGTCTTACCCAGAATCCACACCCAGCACTGCGTGTGGTTCCGCTTCCTCTTCCGCAGCGCGTCACCACTATAAAGCCCTCATCCTCCACCCCCCCTAACCCTCCGAGTATTCACGATGACATTGCCATCATGGGATTCATCTACCCGGGTAAGGGGCATATGGAGCTCCTAGATTCTCTATCGAAGAACCCCGCACATGGCATTCACAGTCTGAGAGCTCTGGGCCGCATAGCCGATGGCCACGAGTGGCTGGCTGATGACTTACGTTCGGCCAGTATGCGCGCCGGCGTCGACCTTGAGATCACGGGCTTTCTCGATCCGGAAGAACTCGAACAAGAAATGCTCCGGGCGGGCATTCCGGTCTGCGCGCATCGCCATTTCAGTGCATCCGGTTCTTTGATGAAGTGGATTAGTTTGGGACGTAGAGTTCTCGTGGCGGACGGTCCCTACCCTCGAGAGTTGCGGGAACGGTGGCCAAATTTCATAGTTCTTGTGAAAGACGACGCCTGGCCTGAAGCTATCGCTGCTCTTCCTTCAGATTTCTGTGATCCTTCTGACCCGCCGAGCGACTGGACGTGGGCGCAGGTGGCTTCTTCCTATCACCAGGTGTGGATGAAGGAGCCTTTTGATGTGATGAAGAACTACCCGCTGGTGGGAAGAAACCCAGAACATTGGCCACTGGTGAGCGTAGTGATCCCTTACTTCGACAACCCGGAGGGATTGCGGGCAATCCTGCGCGCACTTGCGGAGCAAGACTATCCCGGCGAATTTGAATGCGTGGTGGCAGATGACGGCTCTAGCTCTCCCCCCACCTTCATCCCAGAGGAGTACAGTTTCCCCATCCGGGTTGAGCGGCAAGCGGATCAGGGATTCCGAGCGGCTGCTGCCCGGAATTTGGGTGCAGGTGGTGCCCGCGGTGAGGTTCTGGCGTTTGTCGACGGAGACACGATTCCGAGTCGCGCTTACCTACGCGAAGCTGTCCGATTACCCGCGCTCGATCCACGCGGTTTAGTGGTGGGTCGGCGGGTACACGGTGAGGTGGGGGACGGCAATGCTCAGGAGCCCGCCTGGTTGCGCGACGCGTGGCTTCGTACTGGCAATCTAACAGGTGCTGATGACACCTCGTGGCGCTTCATAATCTCCGCAGTGTTGACATGCCACCGGCAGTTGTTCGATCGTGTGGGGGGATTCGATACCACCATTGTTGGATATGGAGGGGAGGACTGGGAGTTCGGATGGAGGGCTTGGAATGCAGGCGCACTCTTCCACCACAACCCCGCGGCACTTGCATTTCATCCAGAACCGGATTGGTCGGGTCGGCAAGCTGGGTGGGAAGAAGCGTGTTCCCAGAAGAATCCGGAGACGCTCGCTCTGGCGAAGAGGATTACTCACCCCTTAGCCCGACCAGAGGGTGTGATCTTCGACGACGCTGACGTTCTCGTTCAGTTGCCCGACAACGCTGGAGAGTGGCCGCCCGGGGTTGCCATCGCGGTGATCACCGGATGGCTGGCAATCCCCTACGTCCACGTCGTGGTGCCCGCTAGCGCATTGCATTCGGAGGAGACGGGCTTATTCGCAGATGACCCGAGAGTGAGAGTAGTGGACCAACGTCCGGCCCTGGGCCGCATCAACGTGGACTTACAGCAAGCGGCCTGGCCGACGGATCGTTCGTCCGCTCAGTGCATCTTTGGAGTTGATGGCTTAGGGGGAAAGTGCACGGTGTACACCAGCTCCGGCCGTAGCGGTCAGGAAGAAATTCAGGTCGGCACGATCACCACTGCTCGATATAGATCGCTGGAGGTTGCGGGGCATCTTTCCTCTACTGCCACTGACGTGTTCGTGACGTGGAACACGGCCCGCGAACCTATCCGTTTGGAACGACAATTTGCGGGCTGGTGAGGGGGTCTTGCTGCGGCTTATGTTTCTGTTGGGACTGGAAAGCTAACGAGGCAAGCCAGCGAGAAGTGGGTGGGGAATTAAGAGGGACTTGTACAGAACCCTGGTTCGTTGGGCACGCCACGCAACCAGTGAGGGTCTAAAAGTCGCCTGCCAGACCCCATTCGCCCTCACGTTCGACGGGGGTATCGCCAAGAACACGGGCGGTGGAGTTAGGGCCGGCCACGGCAAGTGCCAAACCTGGCTTTACTCCCCATGCTTCGGCCCACAAATTCTGGCCAATGGAGACGGCTGCCGGTGCAGAGAAGTTCTTGGCGTTAGTCACTGCAGTTCCACCCTGAACGGAAACCCCCAAGGCGATGGCGTCCCACGCTTGGGCTTGAGTCTTGCCTTACTGAGCTGACTGCTGCGGCAAAGCGCCCGCAAAATCCACCCCGTTAACGGTTGGTTGTGGAAGCGGAGACACTGCCGGGGCAGCTCCGGCGGCTCCCATTCCGAAAAGGAGACGGCGGGGATAGTGAAGAGTCCTGCTGCGATGCGCGAAGAGCGAAGCGTCGGAGACATGGGGGATTCCTTTCAGAGTGAGCGCCGTGAGGCGGTTCAGTTGAACGTAGGTGATGCACCGGTGAGATTTTCCCGCCTGCACAAGGCTGTTCGAAGCTGAATCCACTGGGTGGGTTCATTTCGAAGCGGGCCACCCATACGGGGGTACTGGAGCAAAGACTGGTCATTTCAATTCGTGTTTTAGCAGGCAGAGGGCTGGATGGACCTGATTGTCGGCGCGGGCAAGGATGCTTCGTCGGCGTGTAGTCTTGGGCCAACCCACTTACACACCAATGCACGTGCAAGCCGTGCCGAGGGAGCAAGAAATGCGCATAGCAGTCATAGGCGCCACCGGAAATGCGGGCACGGCTGTCCTCCGTGCGCTCCAACGTCGGTCGGAGGTCACGCATGTGTTGGGCATCGCCCGCCGTCTCCCCGATCACACCGTCGAGCCTTATGATTCGGCCGAATGGGCTTCCATCGATATCGCGGCGGCTACCGCTTGCGACGAGGCCATCGCGGAGCTGACAGAAAACCTCCGAAACTACGACGCAGTCATTCACTTGGCTTGGCTAATCCAGCCCAATAACCGACGCGAGTTGCTCCACCGAGTCAATGTGGAGGGCACCCGGCGCGTGGCCGAAGCGGTCGCAGCGGCCGGCGTACCGCACTTGATAGTCGCGAGCTCTGTAGGTTCTTACTCCCCTGATAATGCCCGGACGACCGCCGGAGATCTCCCTCTTCGTGATGAATCTTTCCCTACGGAAGGTATTAATTCCTCGCACTACAGCTCCGATAAAGCTGATCAGGAAGATGTTTTGGATGCTTTCGAGGCCGCCCACCCTGAGATTGCAGTGACTCGTCTGCGGCCAGCTCTGATTTTCCAACGGGACGCAGCCAGCGAAATTCAACGCTATTTCATCGGTTCTGCGGTGCCTGGCCGCAAACTACGGCCCGGAGCTCTGCCTTCGCTTTTACTACCGAAGGGATTGCATATTCAGGTGATTCATTCCGATGACGCTGGTGAGGCGTATGCCGCAGCTGCGGTGACGGGTCGTGGCGGGGCGTTCAACATCTGTGCCGACGATATCCTCTCCCCACGAGATCTAGCCACCATTCTCACTGGTTCGGACTCCGTTGCCGAGGCACCCGCCGCACTGGTTCGTGCTGCCATGGTTACCGCTCATGCCACCGGAGCGGTCCCGGCCGACGCCGGGTGGCTCGATATGGCCATGGGTGTCCCCATGATGGACAACTCCCGCGCTAAGCGAGAGCTGGGGTGGACTCCCCGCCACGGTGCTGCCGATACAGTTCGAGAGATCCTCGACGGGATGGCAGACGGTGCTGGACACTCCTCCCCTCCTCTGCAGCCGCGAGATGCGGGCCAGCGCAATGTGCAGGCCATACATGAAAACGCGGAGGAAGGTGCCAATGCAGGAACGGGAACATCCGCTCCCAAGCCACTGCCGGAGACGATTGGCCATGATCTCTTGGAGCTGTATCTATCCGACCACCTCACGGGAGCAACCGCTGGGGTCAACCGAATAAGCCGCATGGCAGCGGACTTCATCGACACTCCCGTTTATGGGCTGCTCGGGCAAATGGCTGAGCAGATCACCGCCGAGCGCGATTTTCTTGCGCAGCTCATTAATGATCTGGGAATGCAACGCAAGCCTTATCGCCAAGCTGTGGCGTGGGTGGGCGAACGTGTGGGTCGGTTGAAGCTCAATAAGCGCGCTGTGGAGCGCTCACCCATGACGTTGCTTCTCGAAGCCGACCTTATGCGCGGCGCAGTGCAAGCCAAGATGGGCGGGTGGGAAGCCTTACTTTCACACGCTGAGGACTTGGGACTGGATCCCGGTGTATTTGAACAGCTCATTGACGATGCGAAACAACAGCTAAAGAACCTCGAAGAAGTCCACGCCTATGCGGCGCCGCGCGCATTCACAGAAGACGGCACTACGGACCGTTAAGAAAAACTCTCCCACCACCACAAAGACCAAAGGATAAGAAGAAAAAATGAAGGCTCTTACTTGGCAAGGAAAGCGGAAACTCAGCGTTGAGACCGTTCCTGATCCCACCCTCCAGCAGGATACGGATGCAATCATCGAGGTCACCTCAACGGGTATTTGCGGTTCCGACTTGCACCTCTACGAAGTTCTCGGCCCATTCATGACGGAAGGTGATGTCATCGGCCATGAACCAATGGGTCGCGTAGTTGAAGCGGGCAGCGCATCCGGGCTCACCGTGGGTGACCGCGTGGTAGTCCCATTTACAATCTCTTGCGGTTCATGCTGGATGTGTCAACGTGGACTCTTCTCTCAATGTGAGACCACTCAGGTTAAGGACTTTGGCTCTGGTGCTCAGCTCTTCGGGTACTCCAAGCTGTACGGATCCGTTCCCGGTGCGCAGGCACAGTTCCTCCGCGTCCCTCACGCGGATTTTGGTCCGGTCAAGGTGGGAGAAGAACTCCCCGATCACCGCTACCTATTCCTTAGTGATGTTCTCCCCACCGCATGGCAGGCAGTCGCTTATGCCGATGTGAAAGAAGGTGAGACGTTAGCTGTTTACGGTCTCGGACCCATCGGTCAAATGTGTGCTCGTATCGGACGCCACCTAGGCGCGCGAGTGTTCGGCATCGATCCCGTTGTGGAACGCAGGAACATGGCAGCTCGTCACGGGATTGAGGTATTCGACGGTGGTGAAGATACCGCTGACGAAATCCGTGATGCCACGCAAGGACGTGGTCCTGACGCTGTGGTTGATGCGGTGGGCATGGAAGCTCACGGGTCTCCGGTGGGTAAGTTTGCGCACGATGTCGCTGGTCTTCTTCCCGACGCTATTGCCGAACCCTTCATGCAGAATGCCGGCGTGGACCGCCTCGCTGCTTTGCACTCCTCCATCGATTTGGTACGCCGCGGCGGAACCATTTCCCTTTCTGGTGTCTACGGAGGCACAGCCAGCCCTATGCCACTGTTGACAATGTTCGATAAGCAGATTCAGCTTCGAATGGGGCAGTGTAATGTCCGTAGCTGGATTGATGATTTGCTCCCGCTCGTTGAAGACAGCGCCGACCCGCTAGGTCTGAATGATTTCGTTACGCACCGCATGCCTCTTTCTCAGGCGCCTGAAGCATACGACATGTTCCAGGAAAAAGAAGACGGTTGTGTGAAGGTAGTTCTCGACCCAACCGCTGGTTAAAACGAAATCGCTTCTACCATGAGTCTCCGGCTCTCCTCGGGTAGGTTGTTCCTATGGAGAGCCGACATTATTCATGTGTAGTTAATTAATGTCCCGGCCAGCGATGTATACGAGTTCGTTGCCACACCTGGCCATTTACTGCAATGGGCAGCGGGCCTAGCGCTCTCACAGGTGGAGATCGATGGGGCTGACCTTCTCGTAATGTACCCGATGGGGAACGTTCGCGTTGTTTTGTGCCACGGGATCTTTTTCTTATTGCAGATCACGACGTCATGCCCCCACAGGCATAACTGTCACCAACCCCTTGCGGGTTATGCACCATCCTCACGGGTGCGAGGTAATTTTCACGGTACGGCAGCTTCGATTCGGCGATCAGGAGTTTGCCCGAGATTGCGAGATGGTGGCTGGCGATTCAGCTGCGCTTAAAGATATTCGCGAGAAAAAGGCCGATTAGACGGGCAGCAGGATGTAGTTAGTTTGGTTCAACGCGATTCGCACGAGTGCTGCTGACAGCCTGGGAAGATCTTCCGTATTCACCATTTGCCCAAGGGTTTATGGGCCTGCGGAATGCCAAAGTCTTTTGGCGCCTTGAATTGCTTTGGTATTTAGTGCCGGTGCGAGTGCCGGCCACACGGCTTGGACGTTGCGGGCGAACATGTCTGCGCAGGGGAACCCACACCACTGATTTTCTATAAATCTTTTTTGATATTTCCGAAAGTTCGTTGATCGCGGAGGTCCCCGCCCTATTCTTTGAGCACATGCTCTGTGGCCTCATGCAGGTAGGTCGCCGAGCTTTCGTCGTAACGAGCGTGAGCCGCTCTTTTGAAGGGCCGCAATCATGGTTCGCCGAGACGCGGAATGCACATTTTCCGCGGTGTCCAGGTCCTCTTTATTGAGTCCAAGGAGTGCCTGAACTGCGATGTCCGCACCGATCGGTTTGGCTCGTAGCATGCTGAGGGTGAGTAAGCGAAACAACGGGGAGGGTTCGTTCTTCAGAGTGATGTGGGCTTGTTCGGCAAAGGTTGTCCCGTACTTGTCCAACAGTGTGGTAACTAGCTGTTCTGACATTAGGAACCTCCTTCACGCGAATCTGGCTGCCTAAAAACCGGCGGTGCTTACTCAGGCATTCCAATTGCAGTAAGTGTGGGGCTAATGAGAAGCAAGCAAGACGTGAGCGATTAGAGAGTCCATGCGACGAACGTCCACATCGCGACCCTAGCTAATTTTGATTTTTCCTGCTCGCGTCCACAATTTTATTTCAGAATTGAGATCGAACGTCCCGGCATTCTCAGAAGACCACATGTTGATTGAGGAGCAAGGAAGGGAATAGAGTTCCACTTTCTTTACTCGCAAGCCGCGAGCATCACGGACGACGAGTCGACGGTCTGTGAACAACGCGGAGTCACGGAAGATTTAGTAGTCCGCCATAGCCTTTTCACCGGGGACGAGGAGCGGCCCGATATGTTGCGGAACGGGGATTTCTGAGGGAAAGTCCACGCGGTATTTTCTGCGATTTCAGCTGACACGTTTCGAGTCAATACATAAAGGCTCCGAATCACGAGGGGAAACGCGACAACCCTTAACCCGACCTAGTAGAACCCCCATTCAACTTCAGTGGATGCGGGTTAGACTGTAGCTAATGTCTAAACCTTCGCTGCACAGTGTGTTCATGTTTGCCCTACTCGCTGGCTCCATCATGACCCGCAACGGTGCCCCAGCTGCCACAGTCACCCACACATTGCTCGCGGTCGCGCGCACTTTTGGCAGACCAAATGCGTCCGCTACCGTCACGATGGATCAGTTGACGATGTCTGAGATTAGCCCGGACGAGGACCGGTCTATTTCCATCAGCCACGCCGTGGGAACCGCCGAATTCAATTTGTCGGCCATCCGCGCCGTGGAGTCCACCACCAAAGATGTCATCCGTGGGGATATTTCCCTAGCAACAGGCACACAGCGCCTAGAGGAAATTGAGTACACCCCTCTTGGCCATCATGCTGTCATTCGCTTGCTTGGTTGGGCGCTTATGTCCGCAGGATTCGCTATGTTGCTCGGCGCAGGATGGGTCAGCATGCTCTTGGCCGCGATAATCGCTTTCGTCATGGAAGGAATTTCGGGATATTTATCAGAACAAGAGATGCCGATTTTCTTCATCCATGTAGCCACCGGAGCTCTTACCACGGGGGCTGCACTCTTAATAGTGGAGTTCACCACCGAGGCCAGTCCTGCAGTCGTTATCACAGCAGCATTGGTTGCTAAGCTCGCCGGTGGAGCGGCACTTGGCGCTGCTCAAGATGTCCTCACCGGCTGGTATTTAACTGCAACGGCGCGCATCCTCGACGCGGCACTCGTCACCGCTGGTCTAGTGGTGGGTGTCATTGGAGCGTTGTCCTTCGCTGCCCGTTATGGCCTTAGCCTGGATCTTACCGAAGAGCCCGAGCAGGAAAGGGCACTACTCATCGTCGCAGTTTCCGCTATCCTAATCGCCGGTGGTTTCGCGTTGGGTAGCCACGCGCCTTGGTCCCGCGTGCCGGTGATCGCTGGGCTTGCGGTTGGTGCTGCTACGCTCTCTGAGACTTTAACACGCGTAGGGCTGTCTACGGTGACCTCACTTGTCATCGCTGCAGCAGCCCTCGGCGCAGTTGCAGTGCTTGGCACCAGGTGGATCCAGTTGACTCCTACTGGTGCCCTGGGCGTGGCGCTAGCGCCGTTGCTTCCCGGCATGCAGATTTACCTTGGATTCGTTGACCTTTCGAACGATAAACCTGCTCTCCCCCGCTTCGGACTTGCTCTCTTGTTAGCCATGGCGCTCGGATCGGGCATTGTGCTGGGTCAATACATTGCCAGCCAAATTCTATGGAACGGCATGAAGGCGCGAAACTTCGGTGAACAGTATCTGCATGGAGAAATTACTACTGACGCACGGCATCTCACTGCAGAATGGCTCAGCACCCCTCTGTTCAGACGACCCTTCTTGGTTGAGGAGTTCCAGCCTCAAGCAAAGGGGATGACCGACGATCGTAAAGAGGTTTAGCCACGCTTACCAACCAGCAAGTCGAGGAAATGCCCACGCCATCATCCCAGTGCTATGGCTAGTTGAGCGTGTACCGTTGCTCGAGTGAGTGATACAGCTGCTGATGGACCGGAGCGCACCCCTGATGGACGCCACATCATCGTGAACGGAAGGAAATGGCGAGCAAGCGATCCGTCAATTCCGGACCAATTACGCTCCCAGCTAGTAGAAGAACTAATGACCGCACGACGATTGGTGAAGTCCCACGGAGATTCCGTGCGTTTCCGAGTTCAAGACGCGAAAATCGCTCTAGGCGAGCGCGGGGAACCATGGTGGGAAGCCACCGACGAAGGTCGACGAGAAAGGCTAGCTGCGACGATACGAGTTCTATTACGACATCGGGATGCAGGCAACACAATCTGTCCTTCGGAGGCTGCCCGTGTGGTGGGAGGCGATCAATGGCGAGATCTCATGCCTATTACCCGTGACGTAGCAGGGGAACTCGTGAGGACTGGTGAGGTGACGGTTCTGCAGAAAGGGGAGCCTGTTGACATCGATGCCGTTTCGGGTCCGATCAGAATTGGGGCTGGGTTTCAGTTACGTGACCTCTCCTGAAGGCACCGTTCCACCCATGTCCACCGCTGCTTATCCCTCATCACCATCCGAGCCGGTCTGATGGATTCCGACTGGAGCTAGCCCACCTCAATTGATAAAATTGCTCATAGCAAGTCAGTAATAAGTCGCTTCAGAATTTTCTCGCCATGCACCCATCTCGTTGTAGGGCTTCAACACTGGCGACGGGGCAGATTCTAACGAAACCGCCGCGTTGAAGACTGCTATGGATGGGAAGACCGCACTACATGGGCGGTAACCCATGTCCTTCACGTCGTGCCCATAAAGCTAGGTGCAATCGGCTTTCACATAGGCATTAATCTGACTTCTTCCGAAAAACTTTCGCTGACGACTACGGCCGAGTCTTCGGTGCGTCGCTAGACGTTAAATTTAAACTCCACGACGTGTCGTTGCAAAGTCACCTTCTCATTCGTGAAAAGCAGCTAAAAACCACCACACCCGGCTATGTGCGGCAAAGATAGAGTGCACACCAGGTAGCCTCAACCCCCGCTCCTCGTGCAGCAGCGTCCTTTAGCAAGACATACATGGGATTCACCCCACATACGGTTAATTCAGGCTTCCGATGTCGCCCAAGCGACCCGTTGAAACTTAACCGAACGGTCCGTGCGGAACGCTCGGCAGTAAATAGGATTGATGCCGCGCAAAGGCGGGCGCGAATGCATTAAACGTCCTGTCTGCTACTCCCCCCCCCCGTTCTACCGGTCCGACCACCTGCCGATGCGCGATACCTGGACGCCGATGTGGGTGTACCCGCTTGGCGCGTAGCATTGACGACATGCGCATTTTCACCGTGGGCCACTCCAACCTCGAGTTCGAGGACTTCGCTGAAATGATCAAGGCTGCCGGTGTGGCATCCATCGTGGATGTGCGCAAGCTGCCCGGGTCCAGGAAGTACCCGTGGTTCAACGGCGACCACCTTGCCGAGCACCTTCCCACATGTGGCATCACTTACAGCAGAAGCGAGGGCCTCACCGGGCGGCGCAACGTGTCCCACTCGGTGCCGTTTGAGGTTAACGGCAACTGGCGTAACCGCAGTTTCCACAATTACGCCGACCATGCGCTGGGTGGGGAGTTCTCGGACGCGCTCTCGCAGCTACGGGCGAACGCCGCCGAAACCCCCACCGCGATCATGTGCTCCGAGGCAGTGTGGTGGCGGTGCCACCGGCGTATCATCGCCGACCACCTCATCGCCCACGGTGACGAGGTTGGCCACATTATGGGCCTGGGTGCAGCCGGGGCGAAGGTGAGCGAGGCGACGCTCAACGACGGCGCAGTCATCGGCAACGATCTCCTCGTGCGCTACCCCGAGCGGGGCTAGCGCGTACACCAGAGGCCAGGGGTGCGGAATCTCGGACTACGCCTCAGTCAGCCACGGCATCCGCCTCGGTCTGACCTCAGGCGCGACCTACGCCTTGTATTCATGGAGCGCCCGCCCCTTATGAGCAGCAGCATCGGAGGCACACCAGCGAATAGCACGCTCAAACGAGCTTTAGGTTAGGAAATCTGAACCGCTCAGCCTAAGAAGACCACCGGTAGCCCCGGTAGTGCCCCAAAGCGTCGAATCGAAAAACGTGCTACCGACTTGCCACGGACCTAGACGTTGAACTTGAAGTCCACCACGTCACCATCGTGCATGACGTAGTCCTTGCCCTCCTGGCGCACCTTGCCGTGGGACTTAGCCTCAGCCATGGAGCCAAGCTCGTCCAAGTCATCGAAGGCCACAATCTCGGCCTTAATGAAGCCGCGCTCGAAGTCGGTGTGGATCACGCCCGCGGCCTGTGGAGCTGTGGAACCCTTGCGGATCGTCCACGCGCGGGACTCCTTCGGACCAGCGGTCAAATAAGTCTGCAGCCCCAGCGTGTCGAAACCAGCACGCGCAAGCGTTTGTAAGCCCGGCTCATCCTGGCCCACGGAAGCCAGCAGCTCGGCGGCCTCTTCGTCATCCAGCTCAAGCAGCTCGGATTCAGTAGCGGCATCCAAGAACACACAGTCGGCAGGTGCCACCAAGTCGCGCAGCTCCTGCTGCTTTGCCTCGTCCGTCAGCACCGACTCATCAGAGTTAAAGACATAAAGAAAAGGCTTGGCCGTCATCAGGTGCAGCTCCCGCACCGATGCCAAGTCGATCTCACCCTTCGCAGCAGCGGAGGACAAAGTGCGTCCGTCATCCAAGATCTCCTGAGCCTTTTTGGCTCCCTCGACCTGCTCGGTCAGCTCCTTATTCTTCCGCGCTTCCTTCTCCAGACGAGGCACTGCCTTCTCAATCGTCTGCAGGTCAGCCAGGATTAGCTCCGTCTCAATGACGGAAATGTCAGCGCTAGGATCTACCCGGCCGTCGACGTGAATGACGTTGTCGTCGGAAAATGCACGAACAACTTGGCAAATCGCATCGGCTTCGCGAATGTTGGCGAGGAACGCATTACCCATGCCTTCGCCGTCGGCCGCACCCTTGACGATGCCGGCGATGTCCACAAAGGACACGGTCGCAGGCAGGATCCGCTCCGAACCGAAGATCTCGGCCAACCGGTTCAAACGAGCATCCGGCAGCTCCACCAAGCCCACATTCGGCTCGATGGTGGCGAACGGGTAGTTCGCAGCCAATACGTCGTTGCGAGTCAGGGCGTTAAACAGGGTGGACTTGCCCACGTTTGGCAGTCCAACAATTCCGAGAGTAAGAGTCACGAGGGCTATCCTATCGCGTCTGCCACCTCCACCAAACGCCAGCACCCCACCTCCAGCTCACCGCCCCCGCAACAGGCGCACCCACGTTTTTCCCTAGGAATTATCAGGAAAAATTACGCTCGCGGGCTCCAAGACAGATATATTCATCTTCAGCATCTTCGATGTGACCTAGCTCAAAGTATGTGAAGTTGGGCGAACATCTTCACCAGAGCCAGCGCCTACAAGTAAGAAAGAGCATGAGTATGGCTGAAGCCACCGCAAAGTCTCCCGCAAAGAGAGACACTTTTGACTCGCGCCTCGTGTTTCTCATGGCCGCCATCGGTTCTGCCGTCGGCCTCGGAAACATTTGGCGCTTCCCCTACGTCGCCTACGAAAACGGCGGCGGCGCCTTCCTGATCCCCTACCTGGTCGCACTGCTGACCGCGGGTATCCCCATCCTGTGGTTCGATTTCACAGTCGGCCACCGCTGGCGCGCTTCCGCTCCCCTGGCGTTCCGCCGCCTCTCTGGAAACGGCGAGGTCATCGGCTGGTTCAAGGTGGGCGTGAGCTTCTTCATCGCCGTCTACTACGCCGCGATCGTTGCCTGGGCCGCGATCTACACCGTCAAGGCCTTCACCAAGGCGTGGGGCAATGACCCAGAGACCCACTTGTTCAATGACTTCCTGCAGATGGACGGCACCTCCACTTTCTCCGGCAACTACGTACTGCCCATTCTGTTCGTGATGATCGGCGTATGGCTGTTCTCTATCGTGGTTCTGGCGCTGAATGTCAACAGTGGCATCGGCAAACTGACCGTGGTGTTCGTGCCTGTCCTGGTGGTTCTCTTCACCGTCCTGGTGGTCCGTTCCCTGTTCTTGGAAGGTTCGACGGAAGGCTTGAACGCTTTCTTCACTCCTAACTGGGAAGCGCTGAAGGACTCCAGCGTATGGATCGCCGCGTATGGGCAGATCTTCTTCTCTTTGTCCGTGGGCTTCGGCATCATGATCACTTACGCGTCCTACCTCAAGCCACGTACGAACCTGGCCAACACCGGCCTGGTGACCGCTTTTGCTAACTCCTCCTTCGAGGTGCTGGCTGGCATCGGCGTGTTTGCCACGCTGGGCTACATGGCACACGCTGCGGGCGTGGGCGTGGATGAGGTCGCTACCAGCGGCATCGGCCTGGCCTTCGTGGCCTTCCCGACGATCATTAACAACATGCCGTTCGGCGAAGTCTTCGGCGTGCTGTTCTTCCTCACCTTATTCTTGGCTGGCGTGACTTCCCTGATTTCCATCATGGAAGTGGTCTTCTCCGCTATTAACGATAAGCTCGGATGGGGTCGTGCCAAGACCGCGATCATCATCGGTTCGATCATGGGTATCCTGTCCACCGTACTTTTCGCTTCCACCTCCGGCCTGGTCGCCCTGGACATCATGGATAAGTGGACCAACAACTTGGGCATCGTGTTCTGTGCCGTGGTTGCCCTGGTGACAGTGGGTTGGATTACTGGTCGACGCAACGAAGTCACCCAACACCTCAATGCTGTGTCTTCGGTGCGCGTGGGCGGGCTCTACCAACTGTGCGCATTCATCGCTACTCCCCTGATCCTGATCTACTTCCTCTACGAGGAGGTTTCCACGCTGCTGACTGAGGGTTACGGAGATTACACAACCTCTCAGCTGGGCATCTACGGCTGGGCCGTGGTGGCGTTCATTATCGTCAATGCCGTGGTGTGGACGTTCATCCCGTTCAAGAACCAGACCGTTCTGACTGGCGTTCCAAGTTCTGATTACGGTGTGCCTTCCAAGGGTCGCCCAAAGGGTGAGCCGAACCCACTTGCTCAGGCAACCGCCACTGAGTCCACCCCAGCTAGCGAAAGGATTTAACCAGTATGTCTGCAACTGCAATCGTGCTCATGGTTCTGTTCATTCTCATCATTTGGGGCGGCTTGGTGGCCTCCGTCGTGATGCTCAATAGCACCAATGACGACATCTCCGGCGAACTTGGTGATGCACCTGGTACTGATGATCGCGCTCTGACAGCGTCGAATCGTTAAGTATTTCTTTCCCACTTCCCAGTCATAGTGCACAATAGGGAGAATGAGCCCTAACAAGCGTGATGATGAGCCACGCTCTGAGCACAATGGCCGGGATTTTGCTGACTTCCTCGCAGGATCAGAGCGACTAGATCCCGAGGCAACGCTGCCTCTTCCAGAGTCCCCGGATAGCACCGCCCTCGGCGGCGATCCGTCCGAGCCTCCCACCGTCCCTACTGGGGTAGATGGCGATGGCTCCGATGACCGCTCCGATGCCGAGCATAGTCTTCCCGTGGATGATTCCGCCGAAGGCAAAGCCGTCAAGGCCCACGATCTGGATCCGGACGATGAATCCTTGCAAAAGGAACTGAGAGAGAACGAAGGCCTGCGCCCTGAGGTTCGCGACCGCGCGGAGGTCATCGGCACCTCCGTCCGCTGGTTCGCCGGCTGGTGCTTGCGCTTCCTCATCATGGTGGCCGCGGGCTACGTTCTGTTTAACGTCATCGGCAAGCTGTGGGCAGGCATCCTGCCTATCCTGCTGTCGCTGATCGTGTGTACGGTGCTATGGCCAGTGGTAAGCACGCTGCGCAAGTTCCACATCCCGAATGCCCTCGCGGTGCTACTAACCATCGTGGGATTCTTCGCCGTCATCGGTGGCGTGTTCTGGATGATCGCCCCTTCTGCGGTCTCCCAGACGAGTGATCTGGTGGACAAGGCCAACCATGGTTTGACCACCATCCAGGACTGGATCTCCGGACCTCCGTTGAACCTCGAGGCCACGCAGCTCAATGACGCGCTGGATAAGGGCACGGCTTGGCTTCAAGAGCGCTCTGGCACTATCGCCACTCAGGTCGCCGCTGGTGCCTCCGCTACGTTGTCCGCTCTGGTGACCTTGCTGATCGTGCTGGTGCTGACCTTCTTCTTCCTGAAGGATGGCGAGCACTTCCTGCCAATGGTGCGCCGAGTGACCGGTCGCCGCGTGGGCTGGCACCTCACCGAGGTCCTGACCCGCATGTGGAACACCCTGGGCGGATTCATCCGCACCCAGGCGCTGGTGAGCTTCATTGATGCGTTCTTCATTGGCATCGGCCTGGTGATCCTGGGCGTTCCACTGGCAGGCTTCTTGGCCGTGATCACCTTCTTCGCCGGCTTCATCCCGATGATCGGTGCGTTCACCGCTGGTGCGCTGAGCGTGTTGGTTGCGCTGGTGGCCAATGATTTCACCACCGCCGTAATCGTGCTGGTGATCATCATCGCAGTGCAGCAGCTGGAGGGCAACATCCTGCAGCCGGTGCTGCAGTCCCGCGCGATGAACGTTCACCCCGTCATCATCCTGCTGGCCATCACCATCGGTTCCACCCTGTTCAGCATCATCGGCGCTTTCCTGGCTGTGCCTGTCGCGGCCATGGTCATGGTGGCCTTCCGCTACATGGGCGACCTCACGGATTTGGCCACGGGAGAAAAGACTTCGTCGGAGATCAAGTTCTCCACCACCGCAGGTGCGCTCACCGGCGCACAGAGCGAGGAAGCTGCTAAGCGTCACTTCGCCAAGTCCGAGCAGAAGCGTTCCATGGCAGAGAAGCTGAATATCACGTCTCTTCTCAATCCACTGCGGGGCAATGACAAATCTGCGAAAAATGAGAAGTAATATTCCTACCTGTGTCTGAATCCAATCAAAATCGATCTCGCGCTAAGTCTCGCCACTCCGCGCCGTCTGATCGCCCGTTCTTTCCGGTATGGGCTCCCCTACTGGTGATGATTGCTGTCGCAATCACCGGATTGGTTTTTGCGTTTGAGAAGGACGCAGCCCCGCTGTCTTTCTTTGTTCTCTTCGCTATCGCCTGCGTGGTCTGCACCTTGTTGGTGGAGCCGCGTGGGCTGTTTCTCATTGTGGTCACGCTGCCGATTTACTACGTGATCGGCACCATGCTCATCGGCTGGATTGCTGCTCCCGCAAACAGCGTCGGTGGGAAGAAGACCATGTTGTTGACCACGGCGTATCCTGCCGTGGAGCACTTTTTGTGGCTGGCCGTGCCGTTCGTTATTTCGATCATCATTGCGGTGGTGCGGTTCCGTCGTTTTAAGGCCGACGCCACCCGTGCCGCCTTTGCTGATGCCGAAGCCCGGCAGCGTCGCCGTGCTGCGGACGAGTCCAATCGCTCGAGCTACACCACCGTTCGCTCGCGCACCACGCGCACTGAGCCCCGAGAACCCCGCACCACAGAGGTGCCTCACACCCACACTGTCGATGAGCTGATGCGCCGCGCAGAAGAAAGGCGCGCCGCCCGTTCGGAATCTATGCAGACCGAAAGCGGCGCGCGGAGGACGGAATCTGAGCTGCCCCGCCCAGCTCGCCGATACCAGGCGTCGAACAAAAAGCCCTTCGAGGACTCAGAGTTCCGCTTCGACGACGAGCGCTAGAACCTACTCGCGATTGGTGCGGGAGGGGCGCAGCTCGCGTGGCAGGGAGAAGATCAGATCTTCCGTGGCCGTGGTGACCTCTTCCACGGTGGGGAAGCCCTGCTCAGCGAGCAGATCCAGCACGCCGCGTACCAGGATCTCCGGCACGGAAGCGCCACTGGTCACGCCCACGCTGTTCACTCCCTCGAGCCACGCCAGGTCGATCTGATCGGCGTAGTCCACCAGGTAGGACTCCTTGGTGCCGTGCTGCAACGCGACCTCCACCAAGCGCTTGGAGTTGGAGGAGTTCTGCGAGCCCACCACGATCATCAGCTCCACCTTTGGTGCGATGGCCTTGACCGCGACTTGGCGGTTCTGGGTGGCGTAGCAGATGTCATCGCTCGGCGGATCCTGGATGTGTGGGAACTTCTCGCGCAGCATCTTGACGGTGTCCATGGTCTCGTCCACGCTCAGCGTGGTCTGGGACAGCCAGATCAGCTTGGTGTCTTCCGGGAAGTCCAGTGCGTTGACGTCATCCTGACCGTCAACCAGGTGCACCACATCGGGCGCCTCGCCTGCGGTACCTTCGACTTCCTCGTGTCCGTGGTGGCCAATGAGCACGATCTGGTAGCCCTGCTTGGCAAAGCGTTTAACCTCGTGGTGCACCTTGGTGACCAGCGGGCAGGTGGCATCCAGGGTGTTCAGTTCCAGCTTGCGGGCCTCCTGGTGCACCATCGGCGAGACACCGTGGGCGGAGAACACCACGTTGGCGCCCTGGGGAACCTCGGTGGTTTCGTCGACGAAGATCACGCCGCGGTCCTCGAAGGTCTTCACCACGTGCTTGTTGTGCACGATTTCCTTGCGGACGTAGATCGGTGCGCCGTACTTTTCGAGCGACTTCTCCACAGTCTCCACGGCGCGGTCAACACCAGCGCAGTAGCCTCGCGGTGCTGCCAGCAAAACCCGCTTGTCAGCGTGGGTTGGCTGGCCAGTATCGGCGGTTTCGGCGGTGTTAGTAATGGTCATGTCAGCCATCGTATAACACGGAGCAAACCTCAGGCAGTGACCCTTGTTGCAGCCGGGTCTCCCGGCCGTTGTCTCGGCTGCCCATACAATGAATAACCGTGACTTCACTTAGCCAAGATTCTTCCGGCCCCGATTCCCCGCCCAGCGAGGCTGCCCCCTGGCCAGTGGCGGAACTCAATGCCAAGGTCAAGCAATGGGTGGAACGCCTCGGCCACATCTGGGTGGAAGGTCAGGTCACCCAGGTCAACATGAAGCCCACGTGGAAGTTGTCCTACGTGACCTTGCGCGATGTGGAACAACAGGCGTCCGTGCAGGTGACGTTGAGCACGTCCACGTTGCGGTCCATGACCACGCCGTTGAAGAACGGCGACCGCGTGATCATGTATGGAAAGCCCGCGTTTTATGCAGGTCGCGGCTCGTTTTCCCTATGGGTAACGAAGGTGCGCCACGTAGGTATCGGCGAGTTGCTGGCGCGCATCGAAGAGCTCAAGCGGGCGCTGGCTGCCGAAGGCCTGTTTGATCCACGTCTGAAGCGCCCCCTCCCCTTCCTGCCGCGCCGCATCGGACTGATCACCGGCCGCGGTTCGGCGGCAGAGCGCGACGTGCTCTCCGTTGCCCAGTCCCGCTGGCCGGCCGTGCAGTTCGAGGTCATCAACACCGCCGTGCAAGGCCCCACCGCAGTCCCTCAGGTGATCGAGGCATTGGAAAAGCTGGACCGCGATCCCACCGTGGACGTGATCATCATCGCCCGTGGTGGCGGTTCGGTGGAGGATCTCCTTCCTTTCAGCGAGGAGGCTCTGGCGCGTGCGGTGTCTCGAGTCTCGACGCCAACCGTCTCCGCAATCGGCCACGAGCCCGACAACCCGGTTTTGGATAACGTCGCTGACCTGCGCGCCGCTACCCCCACCGATGCAGCGAAAACCGTGGTTCCGGATGTCCTGGCGGAAAAGCAGCTGCTCATTGAGCTCCGTGGACGCGCCTCCGGCGCCCTACGCGGATGGGTGGCCAACGAACGCCGAGGCTTGCACAACATCCGCAGCAGGCCAGTGCTCGCGGATCCACTTCTGCCGGTCAAGCAACAGCAGGACATCGTCCGGGAAACCATGCAACGCAAGGATCGCGCTCTCGGGTTGGCCGTCCGCGAGCGGCGCAATCACATCTCTTCCCTGAAAGCACAGGTCAACGCCCTGGGTCCGTCCCAGACATTGGCGCGTGGCTACTCAGTGCTGCAAGTAGTTCCTCGGGACGGGTCGGGGCCTGCGGTGGTGACGGGCGTGGAGCAGGTGCAACCCGGAAGTCAGCTGCGCATTCGCGTGGCGGATGGGTCCATCACCGCAGCGGCGATGGGAGTGCAAGTAGCACCTGGTGGCGTCGAGAAAAAGAACACAACAACATCCAACAACAATGAAGCGGACAACATCGATGACTAACCCACAACAGGACAACGAACAGCAGCAGTTCCGTCCACTCGAGGAACTGAACTACGAGCAGGCGCGCGATGAGCTGGTGGAAATCGTGAAGATTCTGGAGCTCGGACAGATGAGCCTGGATGAATCGCTGAATTACTGGGAACGCGGCGAGGAGCTCGCGGCGTACTGCGAGCGCTACCTGGACGGTGCGTCGACCCGCATCGAGCAGGCGCTCGAACATCGCGGGGCAGGCGACGATGCCGACAGCGAGGACTACGAAGACTAGCCCGGTTTAGGAGATCGGTTCGGCCTTCACGGACGCTTCCGCGGCCTGACGGGCGAGGTCATCGGTGGCCATCGCCTCGATGATCAGGCGCACGTCGCCGAGGTCGGTGACCCAGATGGGGCGGGCGTCGTCACCCTCGAAGACGTTCCATTCCTGACCAGCGATGTCCTCCGTGCGGATTTCCTCGCGGTAATCATCATCTGGCTGCTCGGCCTTCTTCATCGGCGCGGGAGTCTGCGTAAGAGAAATGAACTTGTCACCATCAATGACCCACCCGGTGACCACGGAGGTCTCCTGACCAATCGTGGTGCGGCGCTGCGAGTTCGGGACCCAACCGTCCGGCATGTCCGGGTAGCGGATGGGGAAATTCAGCGCGCGTGCATCCATCGTCAAAATGCCCCGAGCATCCACCTCCTGCACCGGCCCATTGGCCTCTGGCGCCCCCGGATCCACCGAACACATTCCAGTGAAGCCCACCACCAAGAACATGGCAAACAGGAGCACTCCCAAAGTCAGGAAAACATCCTTGGCGGACTGGAATACACGAGGCTTTTCGATACGCACGGGTGTCATTATCGCACTAAATGGTGCCCCACCCCCCAATCGGTGTTTCGGTTAGTGCCCGAAAGCCCACAACGGTGCCACAATGGACACGATAGACACAGGCAACCCAGACTTGATGACAACGAAATGAGTTGGTGCAGATGACCGCCCAAGCAAACGTTAACCCTTCCGCGCAGCGCACCGGTGAAGCGCCAGACCGCAACCTGGCAATGGAACTGGTGCGCGTCACCGAGGCCGCAGCGCTGGCCTCCGGCAAGTGGGTTGGCCGCGGACAGAAGGAATCCGGCGATGGCGCGGCTGTCGATGCCATGCGACAGATGAT
This sequence comes from Corynebacterium sp. ED61, assembly GCF_015233855.1. Lineage (NCBI taxonomy): Bacteria > Bacillati > Actinomycetota > Actinomycetes > Mycobacteriales > Corynebacteriaceae > Corynebacterium > Corynebacterium sp. ED61. The sequence continues at coordinate 136,693 of NZ_JADGIT010000002.1, forward strand.
CAACTCGGTAACCATGCAGGGCGTGGTTGTCATCGGCGAGGGCGAGAAGGACGAAGCCCCCATGCTGTTCAACGGTGAGGAAGTGGGCAACGGACAAGGCCCCGCCGTGGACATCGCCGTGGATCCCGTGGACGGCACCACCCTGATGGCCGAAGGCCGCCCCAACGCGATCTCCGTGATCGCTGCTGCTGAGCGCGGTTCCATGTACGATCCATCCGCCGTGTTCTACATGAACAAGCTGGCCGTAGGGCCAGAGTCCGTGGGCAAGGTGGATATCGACGCGCCTGTGGCACACAACATCAATGCCGTGGCCAATGCCAAAAACACCGTTCCTGGGGACATTACCGTGGTGGTGCTGGATCGCCCTCGCCACGCTGACCTGATTCGCGAAATCCGCGAGGCCGGCGCCAAGGTGCGTCTAATTGGCGACGGCGACGTAGCCGGTGCCGTTGCGGCCGCGCAAGATGACCTGACCAACTCCGTGGACATCATGATGGGTATCGGCGGCACACCGGAAGGGGTGATCACTGCGGCCGCCATGAAGTGCATGGGCGGTGAGATCCAGGGAAAGCTGTGGCCTAAGGACGACGCCGAGCGCCAGAAGGCGATCGACGCTGGCCATGACCTGGACCGCGTGCTGACCACCTCGGATCTGGTCAATTCCGAGCACTGCTACTTCGTGGCCACCGGCGTGACCAACGGCGACATGGTTCGTGGCGTTTCCTACCGCCAGAATTCCGCCATCACCCGCTCTCTGGTGATGCGCTCCAAGTCCGGCACCATCCGCCACATCGAAAGTGTCCATCAGCTCAACAAGCTGCAGGAGTACTCCGTGTTGGACTACACCCGGTAGGCACCTGCCCGCGCCGGAAACGGCGAGTATTCTGGTTAGCAAGTTTTCACGGACAACAAAGGTGGATTTTTAATGAGCGAGCAAGAGTTCCGCATTGAACACGACACGATGGGCGAGGTGAAGGTCCCAGCCAAGGCGCTGTGGCGAGCACAGACCCAGCGTGCGGTAGATAACTTCCCTATCTCCGACCGTCCTCTCGAGGCCGCGCAGATCCGCGCCATGGGTCTGCTCAAGGCAGCTTGTGCCCAGGTCAACAAGGATCGCGGCCTGCTGAGCGACGAGCAGGCTGATGCCATCATCACCGCTGCCAAGGAAATTGCCGATGGCAAGCACGATGATGAATTCCCTATCGACGTGTTCCAGACCGGTTCCGGTACTTCCTCGAACATGAACACCAACGAGGTCATCGCTTCCATCGCCAAGAACAACGGCGTGGAGGTTCACCCTAATGACCACGTGAACATGGGCCAGTCCTCCAATGACACCTTCCCTACTGCGACCCATGTGGCCGCAGCGGTTGCTGCTGCGGATGACCTGATTCCTGGCCTGAAGGTTCTGGAAGAGTCCCTGCTGAAGAAGTCCAAGGAGTGGGAGAACGTGGTCAAGTCCGGCCGCACCCACCTGATGGATGCCGTTCCCGTGACCCTCGGCCAGGAGTTCGGTGGCTACGCCCGCCAGATCACCCTGGGCATCGAGCGCATCGAGGCCACCCTGGGTCGCCTCGGCGAGCTGCCCATCGGCGGCACCGCTGTGGGTACCGGCCTGAACACCCCAGCTGACTTCGGTGCCAAGGTCACCGCAGAGCTGGTCAAGCTCACGGGCAACCAGTCCCTGAGCGAGGCAACCAACCACTTCGAGGCGCAGGCTAACCGCGACGGCCTGGTGGAGTTCTCCGCTGCAATGCGCGGCGTGGCTATCTCTCTGAACAAGATCGCCAACGACATCCGCTGGATGGGCTCCGGCCCGCTGACCGGCTTGGGCGAGATTCACCTGCCAGACCTGCAGCCTGGTTCTTCCATCATGCCGGGCAAGGTCAACCCTGTTCTGTGCGAGACTGCCACCCAGGTAGCGGCTCAGGTTATCGGCAACGACGCTGCTGTGGCTTTCTCCGGTGCCAACGGACACTTCGAGCTCAACGTGTTCATCCCAGTGATGGCACGCAACGTTCTGGAGTCCGCAAAGCTCATCGCCAACACGGCACGCCAGTTCGCTACCCGCCTGGTAGACGGCATCGAGCCAGATGAGGACCGCATGCGCACCCTGGCTGAGTCCTCCCCTTCCATCGTGACCCCGCTGAACTCCGCGATCGGCTACGAGAACGCCGCGAAGGTCGCCAAGACCGCGCTGAAGGAAGGCAAGACTATCCGCCAGACCGTGATCGACATGGGCTTCGTTGATGGCGACAAGCTCACCGAGGAAGAGCTGGACAAGCGCCTCGACGTGCTGGCTATGGCGAACACGGACCGCGATAAGTAGTCCCCATCTGCACCGAAAAAGCTCGGAACCCGAATACGCTTCGGGTTCCGAGCTCTTTCGTGCACCCACTGCCCATTCTGTAGTAAGTGTATTTTTACACCGGTGGAATTATTTACACGGAGCGCGTTATACTGTGCGTCGTGGAAACTCGAACTCATTCACCAACAAAAAGCAGAACTGCCCAACACGTCAGCTCACAGCTGGAGTCTGACTACAAAAACATGGGATTGCGCGAACGCAAGCGCCTCGAGACGTATTTGCGCATCGAGGACAAAGCCACGCAGCTGTTCCTCGAGCGGAACTATGACGATGTCACCCTCGAGGAAATCTGCGAGGCAGCAATGGTCTCGCGTCGTACCTTTTTCAACTACTTCCAGTCGAAAGAGCACGTCGCCGTGGGCTCCACCCCCGTCAGCTTCGGCGACCATGACTACGACAAGATCGAGAACATTAAGGTCCCCGAAGGCTCCTCGCTGATTCACGAGCTCATGCGGATCGTCGGTGCCGCTCGCGTGGCACATGCCCGCGATATCGAACAAAACTCGATCAACCCTCAGATGACAGATGAGCTCTCCCAGCGTCGCATCGAGCTGTTGCGTCGCCACCCGGCGCTTGGCCTATCCAAGCTCAGCGCGTTCGAAAAGACACGCAATCGGTTGGCCGTCGCGGTAACCAAAAACCTCGAGAAGTACCCCGAGCACCGCATGCTTCCCCATCGCTCCACCGCGCAGGAAGCCCGCTTGGTGGTCACTTCGTCCACGATGACGCTGTGGGCCGCCTCCATCCTCCCAACCCAGCCAATTTCGGCGTACCTGACCGAAGAATCAGTAGACAATACTGCCTCTGACTTCGCGGCCATCTACACCGCTATGTCAGAAAAATCCCTGTTCACCAACGCAGATTAGGTCTTTGTAATTGTCCACTCCAGCTTCATCTGTTGAAACCCCCGCGAACACCACGTCGGAATCCAATAACGTCCCGGTTGTGGTTGCCTGCCTGATGCTGGGCATGTTGATGTCCTCGCTGGGGCAAATGATTTTCTCTACCGCGCTTCCCACACTGGTGGGTGAGCTCGGCGGCGCAGCTCAGATGAGCTGGGTCATTACTATTTTCATGCTCACGATGACGGTGGGCATGCCGGTTTACGGCAAGTTGGGCGACCAGATCGGTCGCAAACCGCTGTTCCTCGCCGCGATCGTCCTGTTCTTGGTCGGGTCCGTGGTGGGTGCTCTGGCCCAGAACATGGGCATGATGATTCTCGCCCGTGGCATCCAGGGCCTCGGAGGTGGCGGTTTGATGGTGCTCTCGCAGGCCATCATCGCCGACGTGGTTCCAGCCCGTCAGCGCGGTAAGTACATGGGCGTGATGGGTGCTGTCTTTGGCATTAGCTCGGTGCTGGGTCCACTGTTGGGTGGTTTCTTTACGGATGGCCCGGGTTGGCGTTGGGCGTTGTGGTTCAACGTTCCTCTGGGTCTTATTACGCTGGTCATCGCTGCGGTGGTGTTAAAGTTACCTCGACGCCATACTGATTCCCGTCACGATATCTTCGGAACCGTCGCGATGGTCATCTCCACTTCTGCACTGATTTTGACGGTGACGTGGGGTGGAAGGGATTACGCCTGGTCTGATCCGGTAATCTTGGGACTCATCGCCACCACCATCATCGCCGGTGTGCTCTTTGTATTCATCGAATTGAAGCACCCTAATCCGCTGATCCCGATGTGGCTGTTCAAGGCGCGCAACTTCGCGTTGACGGTACTGGCGGGCATCGTGCTGGGCGTGGGCATGTTCGGCACGCTGAGCTACTTGCCTACCTACATCCAGATGGTGCACAACTTGAGCCCCACTAAGGCGGGCTTAATGATGATTCCGATGATGGCGGGCATGATTCTGACGTCCATCGTGGTGGGCCAGATTGTGACTCGCACGGGTAGCTACAAGTGGTTCCCTGTGTTCGGCATGATCATCATGGCTGGTGGCTTGCTGTTGCTGGGCCAGATGAAGGCTGATGACACGCTGGTGCACTTGGGCCTGGTGGAGACCGTGATGGGCTTGGGCCTGGGCATGTCTATGCAGACGCTGCTGTTGATCGTGCAGAACACGTTCCCCATCAAGATGGTGGGCACGGCTACGTCGTCGAACAACTTCTTCCGCCAGATCGGCGGCGCGGTCGGTGCCTCGGTGGTGGGCTCGCTGTTCATGCACCGCGTGTCCGAGTCCTTGCGAACGAAGCTGCCGGAAGCTCTGTCCAAGCTCAGCCCTGCCGACGCGGCGTGGGCGAACAACTTCTCCGGCGGCGCAGATTCCATGACACCGGCGCTGGTGCACCAGGCACCGGAAGCGCTGCGTGAGGTCATCATCAACAGCTACAACGATGCGCTGGTCCCCATCTTGGGTTCTCTTGCCCCGCTGGCGATCTTCAGCGCTCTGGTGGTCTGCTTTGTTAGGCCGGAGAAGCTGAAGGAGACTCTGGACTAACTCCGCGGTCTGCGGGTCCTCCGTCGAGGATCCGCTCCAGCATGACCACGCCTCGCCACTGTCCGGCCTTGGAGCCGTGCTCCATGTAGCCCATTTTGTGGAACTCTCCTACTTGGGTGAACTTACGAGACTCGTGGAGTTTGATGGATCCCACATTTTCGGGGAACACACTGGAATGCATCCCCCAGTATCCCTGCTTGACTGCTTCCTCCAGGAGGCGATCCAGCATCTTGCCCGCCACGCCCTTGCCTGCGGCGCGGTTGGCAACGTAGATCGAGTCTTCAATCACTCCGCTGAACACTGCGCGGTGACCGATCGGAGAGGCAGTGACCCATCCGAGGATCTCGGGTTCGCCTTCGACATTTTTCTCTTCAGCTACGAATGCCAAGTCCATGATGCGGTGAGCGGTAAAGCCATCCCAGTCCGGTGCGACGCGTTCATACGTCGCTTCACCGGTGTCCATCCCTTTTTGCAGGATGTCCTTGACCTGGGGATAGTCGTTTTCCGTCATTGGGCGGATGTCAATGACAACATTCTCAGCGGAAGTCATAGGCATGATTTTGCCTTATCCCTCCACGGTTGTGCCAAGTTTTCTCTACCGGCGAACGTATTCACAATCCCGCACATCGCATTTGCCCTGCTCGCGTGGCCTACCCGTTTTCCAGCAGGTTCGTCACCAGCTCGGCGATTTCCGAACGCTCGGAGCGGGTCAGCGTCACATGGGCAAACAGTGGATTACCCTTGAGCTTCTCAATGACGGCTTGAATGCCATCGTGACGGCCCACGCGGAGGTTGTCACGCTGTGCCACGTCGTGGGTCAGCACCACGCGAGAATTCCGACCCAGGCGGGACAGAACCGTCAACAAGACGTTGCGCTCCAAAGACTGAGCTTCGTCTACGATCACGTAGCTATCGTTCAGGCTGCGTCCGCGGATGTGAGTCAGCGGGAGAACTTCCAGCAACTCGCGGTGGATAACCTCGTCGATGACGTTATCGCTGACCACTCCCTCCAGGGTGTCGAACACCGCCTGCGCCCATGGGTTCATCTTGTCTGATTCGCTGCCCGGCAGGTAGCCCAGATCCTGGCCACCCACCGCGTACAGCGGGCGGAACACCACGATGCGCTTGTGCAGACCGCGTTCCATGACGGCCTCCAAACCAGCACACAGCGCCAGCGCAGACTTACCGGTACCGGCACTTCCGCCCAGCGACACGATGCCGATGTTTTCATCCAGCAGCAGGTCCAGAGCCACGCGCTGCTGAGAGCTGCGTCCACGAATGCCGAAGGCTTCTAGGTCAGATGGAACCTGATCCACCAGGCCATCTCCCACGACGCGTCCCAGCGCGGACTGGCTCCCGGCAGTCAGCTGCATGCCGCAGTGCACGGGAAGCTCGTCGATATCCACTCCCTCGATAGTCTGGATTCCGGTCAGATCCGCTTCCCCATTGGCGTACAGGCTGTCGATGATCGTGCTGGGCACCTCTGCCCGTGCCATGCCGTTGTACCCGGTCAGCACCACGTCCTGTGCCTTGTATTCGTCTGCATCCAGCCCCACGGAACCAGCCTTAACGCGCAGTGGCACATCCTTGGTAACCAGGGTGACGTCATGTCCCTCCGCGCGCAGATTCAACGCGCACGCCAAGATCCGGTGATCATTCTCCGAGCCGCGTAGCCCGGAGGGCAGCACCGACTGGTCCACGTGGTTGAGTTCCACCTGCACCGTGCCTTGTTCTTCGTTGACCACGGACGGCAGATCCAGGCGGCCGTGCTCGTTGCGCAGGTCTTCCAGCAGCCGCAGCGCCTGGCGTGCGAACCAGCCGAGCTCTGGGTGGTGACGCTTACCCTCCAGCTCGCTGATCACCACCACGGGCAGGATGACGCGGTGTTCGGCGAACTTCTGCAGAGCAAAGGGGTCGGAAAGCAAAACGGACGTGTCCAGCACGTAGGTCCTCACGTCGATCTCTGAGGAGGTTGTGCGGTCCACGTCCGTGTGGGCGGTGGTGCCAAAGGCATTGTCAGGCTGCCGCGTGGCAGTCAGTTGTGGTGTGGTGTCCATGGCCTCAACGCTAAGAACTCACTATGTAAATTACATGAGTGAAAGTTGAACTCTGCGTTAATTTGCCCAAGGGTTTACTAGACGTTGAAGGCTACTTCCGTTTCCGCGATTTCGCGTTCTGCCGCGAACTATCAGCCTTTCGGCCTCGGCAAATGCCCACGAAGTCCTGAATCACGTCCGAATCGGAATCCCGCAGCCACACAGCGGCAACGCGGGTCGAGCCCACATCCTTGGCGTCGAAAAGATCACGATGCACCACTCCCCGCGCATTGATCGCACGCAACAACGGACGCGGCGCAATCGCCACACCAACATTCGCCGCGACCACGCCCAACGCCTCGCGCACTGCAGCCACGTCCACCTCGCCATCGGCCGGCGTGGAATACATCTCCATCTCGCCGTCCAGCTCCGCGTACCGCACGCGATCCATCACCTTGATGGGGTGCTCCTTCGGCGCCGCCACGCCTAACTGTTCGTCGTAAAGATCCACGATGTGGAATGTGTTTTTATCGACGCCAGCAGCTCCCACCCGCACCAAAGCCACATCGGCAGCTGCTGCCCGGATGTACTTCAAAGGATCGTCGGCTTGGGCTCCAGCTACCCGCCACCACGGAACGCGCTCGTCAAAGCGCCCAAACCACTTGTCCGGCTGAACACCGGGGCTGAACACGACGCGAAGAAACTGGGAAGCCATGGTGATCATTGTAGGCTCCGGCGATAGGATGGCCGGTGTGAGCTCTCAAAATCCTAAATCCGGACCGCCCATGAAGCCCCTAACGGCCGCCAAGAAGCTGGGCATTTACCTGCCCGCCGCGCCGCAGGAATTTCAAGAATCCGCGCTGACCCACGAGCAGTTCGTGGAGCTGCAGAACAAGTCGCCGGAGTGGCTGGAGACGCTGCGCCGGGAAGGCCCGCACCCACGCCCCGAAGTGGCCCGCAAACTCGGCATCACCATCACCGCACTGAAGAAGCACAACGTGGATGACTCCATGACCACCGCGCAGATCAAGACCCTGCTAGAGGACCAGCCCGAGTGGCTGCGGGAATCCCGCAAGCAGCTGGCCGAAGAGCGCGAACGCCAGCAGCAGGCGCAGAAAAACTAGCGCTGCTCCGCTTCTGTAAAGCACACGGGTGCCGCAAAAGCCGCCCGGCGCGCGGCGCGGCGTAGCACTCCCAGCACGGCGGGTGCGGCGATCGCTAGAAGGATCGCGGTGAACACAGCTCTGCCGATGTCCCATCCCAGGGACGTGGCGAGGGTAAACAGCAGGAATCTATGCAGATTGTCCGGGATGCCCGCCCCTGGCTGAAAACTGATCTCTGTGCCCGCACCCAGAGCGAATGGCCAGAAACTCAAGTTCAGGGCAAGCCCATAGAGTAGTGACGCTGCAGTGCCGTAGGCCAACAGCAGGCCAACTTCGGCTTTGCCTCTGAATTGCGGCAACACTCCCGCTCCGAGCGCTACCCACGCACTGGCGAGCATTTGGTAGGGCAGCCACGGCCCTATTCCCCCGGTGAGCAGTGCTGATGCGAACATTCCGGCGCATCCTAGGACGAACCCAAAGGCTGGCCCAAACACGCGGCCGCCTAAGATCAAGACCACAAAGACCGTTTCAAATCCTGCGCTTCCCGCACCTAGCGGACGCACCGCAGCGACCGCCGCAGACAGCACTCCCAGCATCGCTATGGCCTTGATATCGAAGCCGTCCTCGCTAATCTCAGCCAGAACCAGCGCCAAGATCAACGGAATGAGCACGGCAAAGTACAGAGGCGCGGTTCCGTCATTTCCCGCCAAAGCCCCAGGCTGAGCGAACAGCGGCCAGGCGAACAGCACCACGCTCGCGAGCGCCACGATGCCCAGAAACACCATCGACTTTCCGCGCAACACAATAGCCGGCTTCTCTTTCATCGCGTCTCCAAGGCTTTGCGGACATCACTGACGGTCAGCCACTGGGAATCGTGATGCAACCCCGCGGTCACCTTTGCTACTTGCGGCGCATATGCCAACGAACTGGCCAGAATCTCCCGTGCTGGCCCCTGGGCCACGATCTCTCCTCGAGCCATCTCCACTACTCGATCCGCGCACAGTGCAGCGAACTCCACGTCGTGGGTGGCAATGACCACTGCGTGTCCGAGATCGCGCAAGTGTTTCACCGACGCCGCCAGTGCCTCCTTGCCCTTATAATCCAGCCCGCGGGTTGGTTCATCACAGAGGAGCACTCGGGGTTGCGCGGCGAGCTGGATGGCCAAAACTACGGACAGTCGTTGCCCTTCCGAGAGATCGCCGGGGTGAATATCGTGTGTTATCCCCGGAGCAATCCGCTGGAGAATTTCCCGTGTGCTTCCTTCCGGCACGCCCGCTTCCTGATCACTGACCTGCAGTTCTTCGCCAATTGTGGCACGGTAAAGCAAGTCTGAAGGAAATTGTGGCACCAGCCCCACTTCCTGCCGGCGCTGCGCGGGCTTCGCCGTTGACGGATCCACTCCGCCGCGCACCTGAACTATCCCGGCGGTGCGCTTCCCTGTCCCCTGTAACGCCCACAGAAGCGTGGATTTTCCACATCCGTTGCGTCCCATCAGCGCAGTGACCTCACCGGCCCGCAACTGGAGGTCGACATTGTGCACCGCCCGGATACCTGGAAACTCCACTGACACCGAGTGCGCGTTCAGCAGCACCTCACCTGTAGTTTCCCTACCGGGTTCTGGGCGAGAATCCGCTGCAGTATGGAGTTGGCGTCGTAGAGAAACTCCCGCCCTGCGCGCATCGCGAACCGACAGCGGCAACGGCGACCAATCAGCCCACCGACCCAGCTCCACCACCGGTGGCGCAACCTCTGCATACTGCATGATCTCGGCCGGGCTCCCCACGTGCACCGCACCAGTCGCATCCACGTGCGCTACTCGATCCACGTACTGCAACACTCGCTCAATGCGATGCTCGGCAAGTACCACCGTGGTGCCCATTTCGTGGGCGAGGTGCTGGATGATGGACAGAACGTTGTCCGCAGCGTTGGGATCCAGGGCGCTGGTAGGCTCGTCCATGACAATGAGCGCGGGGTTAGAGGTCAATACCGCGCCCATCGCCACGCGCTGCTGCTCGCCTCCCGATAACGTGCGCAGCGGCAGATCGCGCAACTCTGCGATGCCCAGTAGATCCATGATCTTCTCCACTCGACGTCGCATCACGGCCGGTGGAAGCCCGATCTGCTCCATTCCATACGCAAGCTCTTCTTCCACAGTGTCCGTCACAAAAGTGGCGCGGGGATCCTGGCCAACAGTACCGACTGCATCGGCGAGCAAGCGCGGAGGGAAATTGCGGGTATCGCGCCCAACTATTGTCACGTGTCCCGCCAGAGTGCCACCGGTGGAATGGGGCATCGCCCCAGTCATCGCATTCAACAGCGTGGACTTTCCCGAGCCAGTGCGCCCGACGACCAGCAGGATCTCACCCTCCTCCAGTGACAGGTTCACGTCGCGCAGGACGGGGGCACTTTGCGCGTAGCTGATGGTGACGTGTTTCATTTCGACGACAGGTTCTGTCGACCACGGTGGCCGAATCGGAACCGCCGCGTCCGGAGCAACTCGGGAATGTTCACTCATGTCTGAGCCTCCTGCAGAATTCGGGTGCTGCGCTGCGCTATGGGCTGCCGCGGAGTCAGAAAGGCCGGCGCGACTGCCACGACTAATGCGCCGAGTACTAGCCACGGCACCCCGGGGACCGCCAGCGGAAAGTTGGGCATCCGCAGCGATAGCGGATCAGTGGCTTGCGTGACGAGCACAGCGCCCAGCACGAGGATTCCGCTGGAAGCGGTGATCCATTCTGGGAATCGCCAGGGTTGGCGTCGATAACGGGTGGTGATGGTGCGCTGACCTTGCAACTTGAGTGCCACGAGCACCAGCACACACCCGCCTGCCAGCACGCCCAAGTTGAGCAGGGGCGATACCTCCGCCCCCAACAGCAGATAGGCGCCGATGCACAACGCAGATAGTCCTACGAAAGACGCGGTGGCATTCACTCTGCGCCTGCGGGCACTCACCATTGCTCTCCTGCCATAGCCTCGCGCGTCCATGCTGCTAGCCAGTTTCAGTGCGCCGTCCAGCGCATCTTGGAGGACCGGAACAATCAGACTCGGTACGTTGCGCAGCCCGGTGGAGTCATCGCCGCGCAATTCACGTGCCTGGCGGACTCGCACCACGGATTCCGCCAGCTGCGGGGCCAAGGACAGGGCTATCACCATGGCGGTGCCAACTTCGCCCAGTGCTGCTGGTAGGGACCTGACCATCTGTTTAGGGTTGGCGACACTATTCGCCGCGCCACATGCCACGATGATCGCCCCAAGGCGCAGGCCGTCGAGCCCTGCTTGCGTCAACCCTTCCGCATATACCGTGCCAAGCAGGTTGATGCCCGCTGCCCATTCAGGCATGTGCACGCCGGGAAGGTGAAACAGGCTGACTTCTCCCCGCTTGGCCCCCACCACTACGTACATGCTGATGCGGAAAATGACGATAAATCCCGCGACCCAGAGGTACATCCCAAAGGCCTTGGCCCACGGGGAGTTACTGCGCCGCTCTGCGACGACGAGGCACAGCACTGCATAGACCAGGGCAACCGCCAGTGGGTTGGTGATGAGGCTCGCTGCGGCGGCGATGCCCAGAGCCCACGTCCACCACGCCCACGGGTTGAGTTCCCTCGAGGTCACTGGCGGCTAGCGCTTCCGCTCTGATCGCTTGTAGAAGAAGTAGACGGCCAGGCCAGCTGCCAGCACCAGCAGTGCGCCGAGAATCGAAGTCCACGCATTATTGTCTTTTTCCGACGCAGACTCTGCCTCATTCGAGCCGGAGTCCTGCTCGCCTGCTGCGCCCTGTTCAGACTTGGTTGGCACGGCGGATGGCTCGGCGCCATTGCCGAAGGCCCAACCTTCGGCCTTTCCTGCTTCCGCGATCTGCTCATTGGCACCCTTTTGACTGAAGTTCCATTCTCCGCCGAGCGGGGCGCTGTAGTAACCCCAGTAAGCATCCATTTCTGGCGCCTTGCTGCAGTCCGCGTTGGCGGGCTTTTGGTTGATCTGGCAGACGAGGCCCTCGAACTTCTCTACTGGAGTGACGTCGAAGCCCGCTTTTTCCAGGGCTTCCCAGCCGGTGACACCGCCGGGAGCGCAGCCCTGTCCTTCTCCTTCAACGACCACCGTGACTTCATTATCTGCGCAGGTGGAAGGCTCTGCGGCGGCTAATGGAAGAAAGGTTCCGGTGGTCAGTGCGCTGGCGGTGAGCAGGCCTGCGGCTCCAGCGGTGGCGGCAATTCGGCGGGCGTGGGAGCGGGTATTCATCGCGAGTCAGTCCTCAAGTTCAGTGATCATGGAGTGAACCTCGGGAATGTTTGCGATAAGAATCCCGCAGGCTGGCCCTACCTAGGGGGTAAGGCAACTGCGGGGCTCAGACGAAACTGTATGTCCCGACAGTTCGTGAGCCGCTCCTCGGGTTGCCCCAGGCATTCGGGCTCGTCCTCAGGTGAGTGGGAACCTACCGTTGCGGAGTCAGCGCCGGATTTGGACCGGCTTCCCCTGGGGCACGAGGCTGCAACAGCATCATTCTATAGGTAAGGCAAAGAAAAACCGCCCTCGGCCACAACGGCTCGGGGGCGGTCTTTCGTGCAAGTTTCGGGTGACGAGCCTGAAACCGTGCCATTCATTGTTGAAGCGTCCGGCTGTGCGGGTGACGAATCCACACAGTGACTCTCTGGACACTTCGCCACGTTCGGCTCGCGCCACGGTGCGGTATGAAACTCCGTGGGGTGCCGCGCTACCCAGGAGAAGAGGTCTGGGAAACGAGTGGCTATTCCACAACTGCAGTGCATCTCAGGTGACTAGCCTGTGACACATTATGTAAGTTAGCCGGACCTCACTTCGGTTGTCAATATTTCCGCAACACGAATGTTGTTTTATTAGATTTCTAGAAAATTGCCCAGCGAAGTACTATGGTTATAACTAATGCGAGGCACAGATCACACTGAACTCGATTTGTCCTCATCCGCCACATTCCTTGAACAGTAAGAGGGAGCTATGAAGAATTACCTGCCACGCGAAATTTTCGAAGAAGAACACAACATGTTCCGCGAGACGGTGCGCGATTTCGTCAATGCCGAAATCAAGCCAAACGTCGACCGCTGGCACGAGCAGGGCTACTGCGACCGTGAGATGTTCAAGAAGGCAGGCGACATGGGCCTGCTGGGCATCATGGCACCGGAGGAGTTCGGCGGCGGCGGCATGGCCAACGACTACCGCTTCAACGCAATCGTTTCCGAGGAACTCGCCGAAGCTGACTCCGGATCCGTCATCGTAGGCATCCAAACCGTGAACGATTTGGTCATCCCCTACCTCGATCGATTTGGCAATGACGAACAAAAGCGTCGATTTCTAGCGCCGCTGATTGCGGGCGACAAAATCGGCGCTCTCGCAATGACCGAGCCAGGTGCCGGTGCTGACCTGGCCGGAATCCGATCCGTTGCGCGCAAGGATGACAACGGCGATTTCATCCTCAACGGAGCCAAGACCTTCATCTCCAACGGTGTCCAGGCAGATTTCACACTCGTCGTTGCTGTCACCAACCCTGAAGCTGGTCGCGGCGGTGTTTCGATCCTCATTCTCGAAAAGGGAATGGACGGTTACACCCAGGCCGGCCCTCTGAAGAAGGTAGGTCTGAAGTCTCAAGACACTGCTGAGCTTTCTTTCGAGGATGTGCGCGTGCCCAAGGAAAACCTTCTGGGCGAAGAAGGTGCTGCCTTCGGTTACCTTCGCACCAACCTGGCACAAGAGCGCTTGTCAATCGCCGTGGGTTCGATTGCGACTTCCCGCCGTGCGTTCGACCTCGTTTTCCAACACAGCCAGGATCGAAAGACCTTCGGTAAGCGCCTCATTGACCATCAGGCGTATGGCTGGGAACTTGCCAAAATGGCGACCGAAATTCAAAGTGCTCAGTCCTTCGTTGACGCGTGCATCATGGAGAAGGTTAGAGGGAAGCTGGACGAAATCACCGGTGCGATGGTCAAGTATCTGACGACCGAGTTGCAAATTAAGGTGGTAAACCAAGCCCTTCAGATGCACGGTGGCTACGGCTTCATGTTGGAGTATCCAATCGCTACCCACTATCTCGATTCCCGAGTTCAACCGATCTACGGTGGCCCCAACGAGATCATGATCGAGATCATCGCGCGGCGTATGGCTAAGGGCGACAAGAAGAACGTCCCGACTGACGCTCGTCGCGACTAGATTTAACTCAACCCACATTGCGTGGGCAGAGCATCGCCGCTTCTATTTTCCGTGGAAATGGGGGCGGCGTTTTTCTACGAAAGCTGAAACAGCTTCCGAGTGATCCCTTGTATGAAAGAGTCTTTTCTGCGCCTCGGCCTCAGCGGCAGCGGCCTGGTTGACCGTTTCGGCCCGCTTGACCAGCGCTTTCATTTCTCTGTACGACGCAGTCGGTCCCATCGCCAGCTTGCCCGCGAACTGAGTGACCACGTCTTCCAGTTCCGCTGGATCCACCACGGACTGCACCAGCTGCATCTGCAGCGCTTCCTCGGCAGAGATCTTCTGATCCATCAACAGCAGCTGCAGAGCACGGGAGCGTCCTACCGTGTCCACCAGTGTTTGTGACAGGCCGGAATCCGCGGCCAGTCCCACACCAGTGAAAGCGCCCTTGAACGAAGCAGCGGACGTCATGAAGCGGAAGTCGCAAGCCATCGCGATGCCCCACCCTGCACCTGCCGCAGGCCCTTGGATGGCGGCGATGGTGGGAACGGGGATCTCCAGCAGAGCGGCAACCATCGGGTTGTACTCTTCGACGACCTTTTCCGTGCCCGTGCCCGTCTTCGTATCCTGCAGCTGTTCCTTGAGATCCTGGCCAGAGCAGAACGCCTTGCCGGCGGCGCGTAAGACCACAGCTCGCACGGGGCGGCCTGGCTCGCGGGAATCCTTTACGGCCTGCTGGAATGCATCCAGCAAGGCCAGGCGCAGATCGCGGTTCAAGGAGTTGAACGCGTCCGGACGATTAATGGTGATGAAACGGACGCCGTGTGCGTCTTCCACGAGAACAAGTTGATCATTCATGCCTTCCAACTTACCGCGCTGGGAACTAACTGATCAGCACACCCGCGGCGCGCAGCTCGGCGAAAGCCTCTTGCGCGCCCTCATCACTGACGGGAGCGCACAGCTGCTCGATCACCGTCGTATGGAATCCAGCGGACTGGGAATCCAGCGCGGTGGCCTTCACGCAGAAGTCCGTGGCAATACCCACCACGTCCACGTGAGAGATCTTCCGGTCTTGCAGCCACTGCTCCAGCCCGATCGTCTTGCGCTCCACCTTCAGCCAATCAGCCTCCGCGAACGCTGGAGCTAAATGCCCTTCAAACCCGGAATATGCCGGGGTGAATTCTCCCTTGCGGAACCAAGCTTCAATCGCGGAGGTATCCAGCGCCGGATACGTCGTAGCGCCTTCTGTGCCCGCCACGCAGTGCACCGGCCACGTCTCCGAATAATCCGGCTGCTCACCAGCTGCGACGAAGTGCCCGGCCGGATCCACGTGCCAATCCAAGGTGCCCACTATGTGTGCGTACTTGTTGGCGTCGGAGGAAAGGAAAGAGGAAATGGCGGCGGCCACCTCGGCACCACGAGCGGTACCCAAAGACCCGTCCACAAAATCCTTCTGCACGTCCACGATGACCAGTGCGCGGCGAGGAGACATTGTTACACCAGCTTCCAGTCCTCGAGACCGTCGTACAGTGGGAAATCGTTAGCGACCTTGCTCACTCGAGCCTTCAGGTCAGCCACATCAGCTCCGCCGGTCAGAGCCAGCGCGATGATGTCTGCAACCTCGGTGAAGGCAGCAGCATCCAGGCCACGTGAGGCCAGCGCGGAGGCACCGATGCGCAGGCCGGAGGTGACCATCGGCGGACGAGGGTCGAAAGGAACGGCGTTGCGGTTAACGGTGATGCCCACCTCGTGCAACAGATCCTCGCCCTGCTGACCATCCAGCTTGGAGTTGCGCAGATCCACCAGCACCAGGTGCACGTCCGTGCCACCGGTCAGAACCTGCACACCAGCGGCCTGTGTGTCCTCGGCATTCAAGCGCTCCGCCAGGATCTGCGCGCCCTCGATGGTGCGCTGCTGACGATCCTTGAACTCCTCTGTCTGTGCCACCTTCATGGCCACAGCCTTGGCAGCTACAGCGTGCATGAGAGGTCCACCCTGCTGACCAGGGAACACAGCGGAGTTGAGCTTCTTGGCCCACTCCTGCTTCGCCAAGATCAGACCAGAGCGCGGGCCGCCCAGCGTCTTGTGCACGGTGGTGGAAACCACGTCAGCGTGAGGTACTGGAGAAGGGTGCAGACCAGCGGCCACCAGACCAGCGAAGTGCGCCATGTCCACCCATAGCTTGGCTCCCACCTCATCGGCAATAGATCGGAACGCAGCGAAGTCCTGGTGGCGAGGGTACGCGGACCAACCCGCGATCAGAACCTGCGGCTTTTCCTTGATGGCCTGCTCGCGGATCTGATCCATATCCAGGCGCATCGTGTCCGGATTAACCTCGTATGCAGCAACCTCGAAGAGCTTGCCGGAGAAGTTCAAGTGCATGCCGTGAGTCAAGTGACCGCCGTGAGCCAGGGACAGGCCCATGATCTTGTCGCCGGGGTTGGCCAGGGCCATCAGCACAGCGGCGTTAGCCTGCGCACCAGCGTGAGGCTGCACGTTGGCGAACTCTGCGCCGAAGACCTCCTTGGCACGATCCCGGGCCAGATCTTCCACCACGTCAGCGAACTCGCAACCACCGTAGTAGCGGCGGCCGGGGTAACCCTCTGCGTACTTGTTGGTCAACACCGAGCCCTGAGCCTGCAGCACCGCACGAGGAACGAAGTTCTCCGAGGCGATCATTTCCAGGGTGTCCCGCTGACGGCCCAGTTCTCCAGCGATGGCCTGTGCCACCTCTGGGTCGAGCTCTCCAAGCGGTATGTTGTGCTGGTGTTGATCCGTCATGTGATCCGGCCTTTCGTAGGTTGCATTACGCTCGTTAGTCCTATGATAGCCACGGTGCGGACAGCCACTAAGCCATCTGAATTTCCTCTACCACTTAAAGAGGGTGCACAATGGTTTGTATGACGCGTCCCGCACCGGTGCCGACGGATCAAAACCTGCCTACGGCCAGCCCCTACATTGAGCTCAAGCGCAGCCAGTGGCAGAAACTTCGCAAGTCCATGCCCCAGGTGCTCACAGAAGATGAGCTGGAGCAGCTCCGCGGTATCGGCGACGAGATCGACCTCGAGGAAGTCTCAGAGATCTACCTCCCTCTCTCCCGCCTGATTAACCTGCGGGTCGAGGCGCACCGCATGCTCAATGAGGCCTCCGCCACCTTCTTGGAAGAAAAAGATTCCAAGGTGCCCTACATCATCGGCGTATGTGGCTCCGTGGCCGTGGGTAAGTCCACCACCGCCCGCGTGCTGCAAGTGCTGCTGCAACGGTGGGAGTCTAGCCCTCGAGTGGATTTGATCACCACCGATGGCTTCCTCTACCCCACCAAGGAACTTGAAGCCCGCCGCCTGATGCACCGCAAGGGTTTCCCCGAAAGCTACGACCAAGCGGATCTGCTGCGCTTCGTCACCCAAGTGAAGTCCGGTGCCCGCAACGTTCAGGCACCCATTTACTCCCACGAGGCATACGACCGGATCAAAGACAAGTCGATCACCGTGGATCAGCCGGACATCCTCATCGTGGAAGGCCTCAACGTGCTGCAAACCGGCCCCACGCTGATGGTCAGCGACCTCTTCGACTTCTCCGTGTACGTGGATGCCCGTCGCGAGGATATCGAGGACTGGTACATCGACCGCTTCCTGCGGCTCAAGAACACCGCGTTCAAAGATCCCAACGCGCACTTCCACCACTTCGCTGACCTCTCGGACGAAGAAGCCACGGTGGTCGCCCACGAAATTTGGCAGAACGTCAACCTCCCCAACCTCACGGAAAACATCCTGCCCACCAAGGTGCGGGCCTCACTGGTGCTGCGTAAAGGTCCGGATCACGCCGTACAGACCGTGCGCATGCGCAAGCTCTAGCCTTTATAGCCCAAAGCGGCGGTGGCGCTCACTATAGGAGCGCAGAGCGCGCAAGAAGTCCACGCGGCGGAACGCCGGCCAGTAGGTATCCGTGAAAAAGATCTCCGAGTACGCGGACTGCCAGAGCAGAAAGCCGCTGAGCCGCTGCTCGCCGCTGGTGCGGATCACCAGATCCGGATCCGGCTGACCAGAGGTGTACAGGTGATCACCCAACGCGTCGGCCGTGATGCGCGATGCCATGTCCGTGGCCGGCACGCCCTCTTCAGCGAGCTCGTCGACGAGCGTCTTGACGGCGTCGATAATCTCCTGCCTGCCCCCGTAACCCACGGCGATGTTTACACGAACACCGGTGTGCCCCGCGGTGGCTTCCTCGTTGGCGCGAAGGCGCTTGGTGAGGCTGTTGGGAAGCAACTCCAAATGCCCCACGGCGTGCACGCGGAAGCCAGCAGCATCGTTGGCCAACTCCTCGGCCACGTCCCCGATGATCGTGCACAAAAGATCCAGCTCTTCTGCGGCACGCTTGAGGTTTTCCGTGCTCAGTAGGTAGATCGTGACGGTTTCAATACCCAGCTCATCGCACCAGTTACACAGCTCGGCGATCTTCTGCGCCCCCACGCGGTGGCCGTGCGAGACATCCGTAAAACCGTTTTCCCGCGCCCATCGCCGGTTGCCATCCGCCATGATGGCGATGTGGCTCGGGCTCGGCTTATCCCGCAACGAGCGCGCAAGTTGCGACTCGTATGCGGGATAGAGAATCTTCGGGATGCTGTTCACGCCGTCGAGTCTAGCGCTCGTCGGCGTTCGAGTCCCCGTGTGCCCGGCGCGCCTCTGCATCGATGGCAGCGGGGCCGGTGGCGATGCCGGAGGACGGCTGGAAGCGATCATCGGTCTGTGGCACCTCGGTGCGGGCAAACATGGAGCCGCCCTTGGCGGTCTCGTCGTACCCGGCCTCCGCCATGGCCTGATCCAGGCGCTCGGTATCGAACAGGTCGATGCCGTGTGCGTCCGCAAATGCTCGACGGCGCTCCAATCGACGCACCCGCTTGTTCATCAAGAAGCCCAACGTCAGCACCACCAAAAGCAGCGCCAAGATCACGAACAGGCCGATGGGCGCGGCCTTGCCGAACTCTGGCCCCATGGGACCTTCGTTGATTTGGCTCTGCGCGATGATCAAGGAGTGGGTGTTCATAGTCCTAGTGTGCTCCGTTTATAGCCCTGCAAACAAGTCAGTCTCGGGAATTTGTGTCTCCACGCGAGACTTCGCCAGTTCGAATTCTTCGGTCGGCCACACCTTGCGCTCCATCTCCGGCGTGGTGATGAAAAACGGGCCGTCGGGATCCACCTGGGTGGCGTGCGCCCGCAGTGCATCGTTGCGACGTTCGAAGTAGTCGCCCACCTTCACTCGCGTGGTTACTCGCGGGAAGATGTCCGGCATCTTGCGCCACAAGGAGATCCGGTCCAAGGCATCGCGAGGGATCTCCGAGCCGCTGGATTGCTCCAGCGCGGTTTCCAGCTCCTGTTCCAGCAGCTCGAAGCGCCTGCTTACGAATCCGTGCGTGTAGTAGAGCTTCTTGATCTCCCACGGTTCGCCCAGTTCTGGGTGGAATTTTGGGTCTGCGGCCGCATCCCATGCGCGCACCGAGACCGCGTGCACCTTGATGTGGTCTGGGTGCGGGTACCCGCCGTTTTCGTCGTATGTGACGACGACGTCAGGCTTGAACTCACGGATGGTTTTGACCACCGCAGCAGTAGCCTCTTCGGTGTTCTGCAACGCGAAGCAGCCTTCGGGCAAGGGCGGAAGCGGGTCACCTTCTGGCAGCCCGGAATCGACGTATCCCAGCCACTCGTGCTCCACGCCCAGGATTTCTGCTGCCTGGGCCATTTCCTGCTGGCGGGTGCCGATCATGTCATCGACGTGCAGGATGTTGGGGTTCAGGATGTCCCCGCGCTCGCCACCGGTACACGTCAGCACGCGCACCCGGTGACCTTCGTCTGCATAGCGGGCCATGGTGGCCGCGCCTTTGCTCGATTCGTCATCCGGGTGTGCGTGAATGGCAAGAATGCGGTGCTGGGTTTCTTGTGCCACGGGAACGTAGCCCTCCTGAGGTTCTTGGGACTGTTACACAATGTACTCCCCTGCCAGACGGTGCTATACGATGGGTTTCATCATGAATACCGTTGATACCCCTGTGCTGAAAGACCGTTATGGACAATCCCGTAACTCCAACTTCACGGGCAAAATTCTCGTAGTGGTCTTTGTCGCCATGATCATCGCCGCCGGTATTTACATTTTCTCCATGGTCACCCGCACCAGCGAGGCGTCCGTCACCGCTGTGGAAACTGATGGCCGGATCATTTCCGATTCCAAGATCACCAGCCAGATCGATATTTCCCGCGATGATCCTTCCCAGGCCGCATACTGCATTATCACTGCGCTGAACTATTCGAAGGATGAAGTTGGGCGTCGGGAGGTCTTCTTACCTGCCGGCGGGGACGCAATCACCCGCATGGCCTTGGGCATCCAGACCCGCGAGCGCGCCCACGCCGCCAAGGTCTACGGCTGCTCCACCACCATCCCGCCGCATCTGGAAACCAGCGGCGACAGCTAAGCAGCCAGCGTCCGCCGGAATGCTAGACTGGCTCGGACTCGAAGCGGCGAAACAGCTACACTGTCGTGCCGCATTGATAAATAACGCAACATAAGGATGTGTACGCACCATGGCTGATGACCAGACACGCTGGCTCACGCAGGAAGCATACGACCGCCTGAACGAAGAGCTCGTCTCCCTGAAGGAGAACCGTCCCGCATTGGCTGCGGAGATCAACGAGCGTCGCGAAGAAGGCGATCTGAAGGAGAACGGCGGCTACCACGCTGCTCGTGAGCAGCAGGGGCAGGAAGAAGCTCGCATCGTCTACCTCGAGGAGCTGCTGGACAGCGCCACGATCGGCGAGGCTCCCAAGGAGTCCGGCGTGGCTCAGGTCGGTTCCGTTTTGCACGTCTACTACGACGATGACGAGGACGACAAGGAAACCTTCCTGCTGGGTACCCGCGGCCTGGAGAGTTCTAACCCTGATTTGGAGACCTACTCCACCGATGCCCCTCTGGGTGCCGCGATCGTGGGCGCCAAGAACGGCGAGTCTCGTACGTACCAGACCCCTAACGGCAATGAGGTGAAGGTCACGCTGATCTCCGCTGAGCCTTACGATCCGGATCTGGACGTTCCTCGCGACCAGCAGTAGGTCTTTCTTTTTCGACGACAAAAGCCCTGCCCTAGATTTTCTTCTAGGGCAGGGCTTTGTTGTTGTCTAAGGTGTTAGTCCCTCTGCAGGTAGCTCAGCAGACGCAGGATTTCGATGTACAGCCAGACCAGGGTGACGGCCAGGCCAAGGGCCACACCCCATGCCATCTTGGATGGAGCTCCGGCGCGCACCAAGCGGTCTGCCTGGTCAAAGTCCAGCAGGAAGCTGAAGGCGGCCAGGCCGATGCAGACGAGGGAGAAGATGATAGCCAGTGGGCCGCCATCGCGCAGTGGGCCAGCTTCGCCGGTGAACAGGCCGAAGACCAGGTTGCCCAGTGCCAGCACTAGTACGCCGATCAGTGCGCCCACCATGAAGCGGGTGAACTTCGGGGTCACGCGGATAGCGCCGGTCTTGTAGACGAACAGCATGCCCACGAACACGCCGATGGTGCCGAGGACTGCCTGGCCAATCAGTGCGCCCGCATCCGCACCGGAGACGGTGACGTTGGCGAACATGAAGCTGATGCCACCCACGAAGAGTCCTTCGAACAGGGCGTAAATAATGGTGACGGCAGCGGAACCGTACTTCTTACCGAAGGTGGAGACCAGCACGGTGACGAAGCCACCGATAGCGCCCACCAAGGTCAGGATCATGCCGATGTTCGGGGAGGTAACGGACAGGAAGTAGTTCACTACGGCCATGACCACGATGATGCCCAGCGTGATGCCGGTCTTAGCCACCACGTCATCAACGGTCATGGGGCGATCAGAGGTGCCCGCATTTCCGTAGTTCGCAGCGTTCTGCATGCCCTGGTGGTAAGCAGCGCTCTGCGCACCACCCTGCGCGGTCGCCAGGTTGCCCATGGTGCCGTAGGGGTTCTGCCCCTGCTGGCCACCCTGCTGCTGGTTGGACTCAGCAAATGGGTGCTGGCCTTGCTTGGCCAGGGATCCCATCACCGGGTTCGTGGAACGATTCATGTGACATTCACTCCAATTGTGCGCTTTTGTTGACTTCTAGTGGTTCTAGAACTCCAAGTGTCACATTGTAAACGCATCAGCGTCACGATTAGTTCCCTATGGGCAACATTTTTTCCAAATATCTTTAGTAGTCTTGCACTCTCGTGTCCACAGGTCAGATGATTTCGCTAGTATTCGGAAACATGACACCTCAGCGACTGGAACTTGGACCGCTTCCTACCGACCTCGCGCAGGAACTGCGTGACCTCACTGCCAACGCTCGCTTCGGCACCCTGGATGAAAACGGTTACAACCTCGTCATCGAAGCTCCGATGACCGGCGAGACCATCGGCTGGGTAGGCTCCGGCGATGAGGAGCTCGTCAACAAGGCCTTCCGTGCTGCACGTCGCGCCCAGCAGTCTTGGGTGCACGTGCCGTTTTCCGAGCGCAAGCGCATCTTTATGCGCTTCCACGATTCCGTACTCAAGAACCGCGAGCTCCTGGCAGACATGGTGCAGCTGGAATCCGGCAAGAACCGCACCGGCGCCTTCGATGAAATCCTCGACGTAGCCAACAACGCTCGCTACTACGCCGGCCGCGTGGAAAAGCTCATGTCTCCGAAGTCCCGCCGCACCGCCGTGCCCGTGCTGGCTAAGCCACGCGAGTACCGCCACCCGCTGGGCGTGGTCGGACAAATCTCCCCGTGGAACTACCCTCTGACCTTGGGCATCTCCGATGCCATCCCAGCCCTGCTGGCCGGCAACGCCGTGGTCTCCAAGCCGGACTCCTCCACCCCGTTTACCTCCCTGCTGGTATTCAAACTGCTCTTCGAGGCAGGCCTGCCCCGCAACCTGGTGCAGCTGACCACCGGCTCTGGCCGCGTGGTGGGTTCCGCCATCGCTGAGCAGTGCGATTACTTGATGTTCACCGGTTCCACAAAGACCGGCAAGCTGCTGGGCGAGACCATGGGCCGTCGCCTGGTTGGCTTCTCCGCAGAATTGGGCGGCAAGAACCCACTGATCGTGGCTAGCGATGCAGACATGGAAAAGTCCGCTCGCGGCGCCGTAGAGGCCTGCTTCTCCAACACCGGCCAGCTGTGTGTGTCCGCGGAGCGCATCTACGTGGAGCAGGACAGCTACGAGGAGTTCCTCACCAAGTTCGTGGAGCGCACCAAGGCGCAGTCCATCGGTCCCGGCTTTGATTGGGAGACGCAGGTCGGTTCCCTGGCCAGCGCGGATCAGCTCAAGACCGTGGACGAGTTCGTGGAGGATGCCCGTGAGAAGGGTGCCACCATCGCCGCGGGCGGCAAGGCTCGCCCTGACTTGGGACCTTACTTCTACGAGCCCACCATTCTCACGGACGTTCCCGAGGATGCTCGTCTGCTCAACGACGAGGTCTTCGGCCCCGTCGTCTACGTCCAGCCTGTCTCTGACCTGCAGGAAGCTGTGAAGCTGGCCAATGACACCCCTTATGGCTTGAACGCTTCCGTCTGGGCCGATCCATCCACCGGTTGGGATGTCGCTCCGAAGATCGCCGCCGGTTCCGTGGGCATCAACGATGGCTACGCCGCAGCATGGACCGCCATCGGTGCACCGTCGGGCGGCATGAAGGAATCCGGCATGTCCAACCGCCACGGTGATTCCGGCCTGCTGAAGTACACCGCTGGTCAGAACGTCACGGAGCAGCGCGGCATGTCCATGCGCGGCCCTGAGTCGCTGAGCCGCAAGGCGTACTCCCGCATCATGAGCCGCGCGATGCTGTTGGGCAAGACCCTGCGCCTGCTGCCTTAGTGGAGCACGCCGATGCCCGGGTCAGCCGGGCTCACTGGGATTCGGACGCTGCTCGGTACGTCTCCGAGCACGCCGATTACTTAGATGATTTCCACTGGTGCCCCGAGCGCCTCACCGAGGATCAAGCCCACTTGTTGGGCGATGTCCGTGGCAAGCGCATCCTCGAGCTCGGCGCTGGCACTGCCCCGTGTTCCGCGTGGGTCGCCGCGCACGGCGGTATCGCCATCGCGCAGGACATTTCTCGCGGCATGCTGAGCCGGTCTGACCGTTCCGCGGTGTTCGCCGTGCAATCTGATGCGGCGGCATTGCCGTTTGTTTCGCAGAGTTTCGACGCCACCTTCTCCTCCTTCGGCGCCCTCCCCTTCCTCGCGGATCTCCCGGGTGCTTTGCGAGAGGTCCGGCGCGTACTCAAGCCCGGTGGCCGCTGCGTGCTGGCCAGCAATCACCCCATGGCGTGGGTCTTCCCCGACGATCCGGGGCCCATCGGCCTGCTGGCCCAGGTTCCGTATTTTCAGAGCGTGTATGAGGAATTCGCCGAGGACGGCGAGCGCACGTATGCGGAGTATCACCACACCGTCGGCGATTGGATCCGCGCCCACGCTGCCGCCGGCTTACTGCTCGAAGACGTAGTGGAACCGGAGTGGAGGCCGAGCACACCCGCGTGGGGTCAGTGGTCTGAGCTGCGCGGATCCGTGTTTCCCGGAACCGCGATCTTCGTCTCGCGCGCTACTTCCCGTTAGCCGGGCGGATCACCAGCTCCTCGATCACGGAGTCATCGCCCAAGTCCACGGCCACGCGTACTGCCTGAGCGATGGACTCTGGCTTGATGAACTCGTCTGCGTCGTATTCGTTGCCGCGCTGAGCTTGGATTTCTCGCTGCATATCGGAATCAGCCTTGCCAGGGTGGATGGAAGTCACGCGGATCGCATCCCGCTGCTCATCCCGGAGCGCGTCGGTGTAGGCCTTCAGCGCGTGCTTGGTGGTGGCGTAGGGGCCGTAGCCCGCGCCCGAGTGGTTGCCTGCGCCGGAGTTCATGGCCACCAACGTGCCGCGCGTGGCCTGCAGCGCGGGAAGCAGCAGTCGGGTGAGCTCGGCGACGCCGAAGAAGTTGACGTCGAAGGCTCGCTGCCACTCGTCCGCGGTCGTCTCCGTAGTGGCCTTGTGCGCCGTCACGCCCGCGGCATGGACCAGCACATCGACCTGCTCCAACCCCATTGCGTCTACTTGCTCCCGCACGGCGTCGAGGTCAGCCAGGTCCGCGATGAACGGCTCCGCGCTGGGCAGTTGCTGCGCCACTTCTGCAGCGGTGTCACTGGACCCTCCCACGATGATGTGGTGATCCTTGCTCAGCTCTTCCGCGATGGCTTTGCCGAGGCCGCGGGAGGCGCCGGTGATGAAAGCGATACGCGGATGGGTGGATGCCTGTTGATTTCTCATACGTCCGTTGTACCTAACTTCGCCATTGCTGCGGGGATGGCTTCAGCGATGCGAGAGGCGCTGGTTGGAGCCAACCCGAACTCTGTCCGGGCGGACAGATGTGCGGCAACGGAGTGGATTAACACCGCGGTGGTTGCTTCCCGCAAGCCCCCGGCCTGCCCCGGCCGGGCGATAAGGGCGCCAATAATTCCGGCCAGCACATCACCAGAACCGGCAGTCGCTCCCCAGGACGAGCCCGCGTCGATAACGTGCGCGTGCTCCCCTTCAGCGATGATCGTCTCGCGCCCCTTGAGGAGCAGGGTGCAGTTCAGTGCGCGGGCCAACTGACATGCAGTCTCCACTCGGTCGTGCTGCTCCACGGATTCGGCCTCCGCCAAACGCTCGCACTCCCCGGCGTGTGGGGTCAGCACGGTGCATTCCCTGGTCCGCACCAACTCACGAAGATCGGCACGCTGTGCAAGCAGCGTCAGCGCATCCGCGTCCACCACCACTGGCCCGTCACGTTCCAGCACCGCCCGGAGCTCTGCTGCCGCGGAATCGTCCGTTCCTCTGCCTGGTCCAATCACCCACGCCTGCGCCCGTCCTGCACTATCCACATCCTCGTGCCCCACCACTTCCGGGTTTGCCGCGATAGCGGCCGAAGAGTCACCGATGTAGCGAACCATGGAGCTGGTGGTGCGCGTTGCTGCCGTCGTACATAACACACCGGCCCCAGGAAACGCCGGGCTACCAGCGCAAATCGCAACCACGCCGCCACTGTATTTGTCGTCGTTGGCGGCGGGTTCACCGGGCAGCGGGCTGGCGTATGTTTCGTCGACGCCAGACTCCAGCGCGTTCCAGCTACGAAGTTCACGATTGCTCATGCGTTCCAGCATATGCACGAAGCGTGTCCCGGTAGCCCGCTAAGCTTGTGCCCCATGAGCACACTGACCATCGACGATGCACTCAAGCTGCAAGTAGGGGCCGATATCTGCCTCGCGGACATCGACCCCGCCTCCACGCCGGGTTTGAAGGGTTCCGGGGACAAGCTGGACAAGCGGCTCGATAAGTCCCAGGACAACATCGAGGACGAGCTGGAAGATCTGCAGGAGCGTCTGTTCGCCAACCACCGCGCCGGCACCAACCCGGGCAGCGTGCTGATCGTGCTGCAGGGAATGGACACCTCGGGCAAGGGTGGCGCGGTCAAAGCGCTGTATAAAGCGCTGGACCCACAGGGCGTCCAGTTGGCCTCCTTCGGCAAGCCAACCGAGGAGGAACAGCAGCACGATTTCCTCTGGCGCGTACGCAAACAACTGCCGGAACCGGGGATGATCGGCATCTTTGACCGCTCGCACTACGAGGACGTGCTGATCCAGCGCGTGGAGGAAATCGCCACGCCGGAGGTCATCGAGCAGCGCTACACGGACATCGCCGAATTCGAGAAGGAGCTGGCGCAGCAGGGCACGCGGGTGCTGAAGTTCATGCTGCACATCTCACCGGAGTTTCAGAAGGAAAACCTCATCGAGCGGCTAGAGAAGCCAGAGAAGCACTGGAAGTACGACCCTTCCGATATCGAAGCGCGCCTGAAGTGGGAGGACTACCAGCGCGCCTACGAGATCGCGATCCAGCGCACCGCCACGGACGAGTCGCCGTGGTTCGTGGTGCCCAGCGATAACAAGGACTACGCGCGCCTGGTGATTCAACTGGTTTTGCTGGACACGCTGCAGAAAATGGACCTGGAGTGGCCATCTGCTCCGGTGGACGTCGAGGCCGAACTGGAGTGGGTCAAGGCCTTGCCTGACGACCCCCGAGACTGATCTCCCCCAATTGGGCGCGTTGCTTTTGGATTGACGGGGCGCGAGGAGCAGGCTATCCAGGTGTCTCTCGCGCGATGAAGGAATCCCGCCAGTTATGCCTCGTCCCGTTAATGCAAGTCACCGCTATGTTTCCGGCCTCGTGGGCCTGCAAACAATCGACGTTGCCGTGGTGATTTTGTACCACCTCAACGTCCCCAGGTTTTGTAGGCGGCCTGCTGGGCGTGGGCGGGTTTTCACGCTCGCCGGTTATCTGATAACGGCCAACCTGATGCGTTCATGGGACAAGAACGGCAACCTCGACTTGTCCACGTTCTGGCTGCGCCGATTCCGCCGCCTACTGCCTGCCGTGATCCATACTTTGGTTTCCGTGCTGATTCTTACGGCCTCGCTGCGCAAGCAGGACCTAGGCTCCACGTTGGCCGAGCGTTCCTACGGCATCTATCTGTGGCACATGCCCGTCATCGCGTTCATGCCGCATTCGTGGCTGGAGCAGCACCGATTCTGGGCGTCCTTGATCACGGTCGTCGTCTCTGTTTTGCTCGCGGCTGCTAGTTGGAGCTGGGTAGAGGATCCTATTCGGAAAAATGGGATCGTTGAGCCGGTTCGAGCATGGCGTCGGAATCAAAACGAACGCCCCTTCCCCACCCTGGTGGGCGCGGGTGCGGCGGTGATCCTGGCAGCGATCGTGTCGGTGGGTGCGGTGCCTGCGATTGTTGGTTCGACGCCAACCTCGTCCGCCGCCCCCGCCATGGAATTAGACCCGAGCGAACGCCCCACCGCTCCGGCACCAACAACCGAAACCGCCGCCGGTGACGAGCAGGACACGATGAGCTGCACGCAGGTGATCCACGTGGGAGATTCCACCTCGATCGGCATGTTCTCTCCGGCGATGGTGGACGATCCCAACGAAACCGCATTCACCACGTACCTCGAATACGGGGCGAAGGACGTGCGCGACAGCGTATTCGGCGCACGCGCGACAACCGAGGGATGGAGTGACCCGAAGACGGGCTCGACGTATCCGTCGGCAATCGAATCCGTCACCCAGCTCAAGGAAATGTACCCAGCTGAAGGCACGTGTTGGGTCTTCGCGACGGGTGTCAACGATGCCGCAAATATCTCCGCTGGTGCCACCGCGCAGTACGACGAACGCGTGGAGGCGATGATGGATCTGCTGGGCAACGACGCGCTAGTGTTGTGGCCAATGGTGGCCACAAACACCAACGAGGGCAATACCCAGCGCCCGAAGTGCTTCGCTGCGGCCTTGGCCCGAGCGTTCCCGGCTTCGAAGGATGACGAGCCTTCGAACGAGAAGACCGTAGGTTCGGGGCTGTAGCACTCGCCCTGCGCACCCCACCGCCCTGCCTTAGAGTTACGCGTGGAAAGTTTTCCCACTGAATTTTGCGAGGAACTGCAATGCCCACCGGACTCACCACCACCCCGCGCTCGAGCTGGCTCAAGAAGCTCGCGGTATCCGTCTCCACTTCTGCCCTCGCGCTCGGCTCAGGGGTTATCGTCGCCCCGGCCGCGCACGCCACTGAATCTTCCTTGGGCTCTGCTGGCTCCCTAAACTTCGGCAGCAGCTTGGGTTCCTCCGCTCCAGACTCCACTCCTGCGCACGATTTCGACCTGCAGTCCCACCGCGGCGGCCGCGGCGAGTGGACCGAGGAGTCCGGTCATGCTTTCGAGCAGTCCTTGAAGCTGGACGTCACCACGCTGGAACTGGATATCGTCCTGGCGGAGGACAACACCCCTGTGGTTTGGCACGATCCATCCATCCAGGAAGACAAGTGCTCGGACACCGAACCGGCCACGCCTAACGATCCCGAGTTTCCTTACGTGGGCAAGCTGGTGCACGAGCTGAACTGGGACCAGCTGCAGACCCTGAACTGCGACAAGAAGCTCTCCGGCTTCCCCGATGCCGAGCCCGTCGAGGGAAACAAGTTGCTGCAGCTGCAGGACGTCTTCGACATCGCTGCCGCCGATCCCCAGGTCCGCTTCAACATCGAAACCAAGATCGAAGCCGAAAACCGCGAGGACTCCGCGACTCCCGAGGAGTTCGTGAACACCATCGTGCCCGTGATCCAGCAGAACAACGCCGTGGACCGCTCCGCCATCCAGTCCTTCGATTGGCGCTCGCTTCCGCTGGCTCACCAGGCCGCCCCTGAGCTGGACATCGTTGCGCTTTACGACGAGACCACGTGGAAGGCTAACTCCGTGTGGACCGAGCCGATCAATTACGACGATGTGCACGGCGATGTCGTGGCAGCCGCCGAGCAGCTGGGAGCCAACGTCCTGTCCCCCAACTTCAAGCTGGTCAACCAGCAAAATGTGCAGTGGGCGCACCAGCACGGCATCCAGGTCATCCCGTGGACCGTCAACGAGTCCGATGACATCAACCGCATCATCGACACTGGCGTAGACGGCCTGATCACGGACTACCCCACCCGCGCGACCGAAATCCTGAACAGCCGAGGCATCACGATCGCCTAGCAGGCCTTAAGCGATGCTCCTTTCTCGCGGTTCTTGGTGTTCCCGTCGGTTTTCTTCTCGACGCAATGCTCGCCGCTGCATCGTGCGTTCCTCCCAGCTCTGACGCCACCGACCATCCAACATCCGCTTGCCAGGCCACACGATCGGGCCGTCTGGCAACGTGACCACCACGGATCCGTCGGGGAAGATCCAGTGATCCGCGCCTTGGGCGTCCATGATCACTTTCATCACGCCGTCCGTCTTCCGGTTGTGGCAGGTACGGCAAAGGGTGTGCAAGTTTGCCGGAGTGGTCAAACCTCCCTCGTCGAAGGGGATCCGGTGGTCAATATCGCAGTTGGCGGCAGGTATCGAACATCCAGGTCCGCGACACGTTCCGTCGCGCCCCCGCACGTAGGCGGCCATGGCGGCAGGCACCACGTAGGCATCCACGATCTGCTCTGCAATGCCTTCGCGCAGATCACGGATGCTCGTGACATTCGCGGCCTGACGTGCGGCAGCCTCAGGCGACAGCGGACCGGCACCATCCATGTAGTCCGGATCCGCATTCGCTCCCACATCCGCATTGGAATAGATGTTGAGCACCACGCGAACATCTACCTTCTCGTGCACCAGCTTGATCAGCGCATCCACCAACGAGCAGTCGTGCTTGCGCGCGATGGCCTTCAGAGAATCGTGCACCGTCTTGGCTTCATCAGCCGGCAGGTAGCCCATCATCTTGGCTCCCCCGCCGCTGGTTGGTGTGAACCCCAAACTCCGGCGCGACTCATCCTCATCCCGCTCCGCCGCCTCCGGATCAAGCTCCAACACAATCTTGCGCACCCGATTACGAATCGCCGTCGCCCCCGGCAAATGCTGCCCCTCGTATCGCGGCGTGAGGTAGCGTGTAATCTCCCGGTCCACCGCCTCCAGCGCGTCTTCTTCGACGCCAATCACCGCCCGCTCAATAGCTCGCAACCGCCACAAATCAATGTGCGCCATCTGCTCAATCAACGCCGCCAACTGCGGAAACGAGTGCAACATCAACAGCGCATCAAAGTTCTGCCTCGCCAACGTCTCCGAAGTCCCCAACCTTGATGCAATGCGGCAGGAATGCACCCCCACATCGTCGAGAACAGGATTCGGCAGCACTGAGCGCCAGGCCGCGTAGTCAGCGCGATTAGTGTTCATGTAGTGAATGGATAGTGGATCGTCCGGCGCGCAGGCGTCGAAAAACAACTCCCCCATAACAACCAAGCCCCTCGTGTAAAAGATCGTGTGTAGTGGTGATCAACGAATCGAAACAACGTTCACACATGACTATACGAACGGGCAGGACAACTATTTCGACAACATGTAATGTTTAGAACAGATGTTCGATTAAGTACCCGCCGCTAAACGGTGGATATGGCCCAAAACGCTAGCGCTGCGCCGTCGCTGCAATCAGCATGCGGTCGATGTCCCGAAGAACTTGGTCAACGATCGCGGGGTCCTGCCCCGGCTCGCGTCGTGCGGCCAGCACCGTAGACTGCGCAGCCTCCAGGGCAACCTTCCTAATTTCGGTGGCCTTGACCCGCATTTGCGAGGCATAGGCCATTCGTTCAGAAATTAGTTCGGATACATCCACGTCGACCTCCGCATCGCGCAACAGGGTATCGCCAGTGCCCTCCACGCGTTCCTCAACTAGACGCTCGCAACGGGCGTCCACTGGCTGACCATCCTCATCCAGTGTGATTTCCCCTTCTGCAACCAGCGCCTTTTTCGCCTTTGCCCGGCGAAAAGCCTCAAGAGACGCCGAGGCATCCATGCGCGCATCGGCTTCCTCTGTCAACCAGTGTTCAATCGAGGCCACAAATTGTGGCGACAGGTCATTGGCATGTCGATAGAGTTCCTTTAATGCGGCCCGATGTCCGCGCGCAATCAGTGCCTCCCGAGCCTGATCATTGAGGGCGTCTGGTCCTTGCGTGAGGTCCAGCTTGTTCAGCAGCCACGGCAACGTCATGCCGGGGATCACCATGGTGCACAGCAGCACCATCAGTGCGATAACGGAGACTTCATGCGCATTGGTCAATGCGCCACCAGGGATAGACAGGATCAGCGCCAGGCTCACCAGCCCACGCATGCCACCCCAGGTCAGCACCACTACTTCCTTCATGCGCAGTGGGGCGATGTCCCTGCGCGTCTTGTGCTTGTTGACCTTGTAGAACCCGAACATCCAGCAGAAACGCACGGCAATCAGTACTAGGGACACGATCAACCCCACGTACACGGCGTGCCACAGGTCAGTGCCCACTTCGTGGATCGCATCGCGGACAGTCAGGCCGATCAGTCCAAAGGCCAGACCGGTGAATACCATCTCCACCGTCTCCCAAAATGCCTGGCCGGACAGCCTATCTTCGGCACCGATGTTCAATCGGGAATTCATCTCCACGGCTGCAATAACGATGGCAATCACGCCAGACGCATAAAGTTCTTCGGCAACGATGTACACCGCGAATGGAACAATCCAGCTAAACGCGGTGCGCGCTGTGGTGGAATCCATCATGTTGGACATCTTCGCCGCCCCCAGCCCACCCAACACACCGATCAGCACGGCCACAGCAACGGAAACCACAAAGTCCCACACCCCCTGCGCGATGGACAAATCGCCGCCAGCGAGAAGAGCCACGAGGGCGACGTGAAAAGCGACGATGGAGGCGGCGTCGTTAAAAAGACCTTCCATCTGCAGCGCGGACGTGAGGCGGCGGGGAACCACGGTGGTCTCGGCGACGGCGTCCACAGCCACGGGGTCTGGTGGGGCCAGCGCCGCACCGATGACCACGGCGGCAGCCACGCCCAGGGTGGGGTACATCAGCATCAAGGTGCCGGTCACGGCGGCGATTGTGGCGACGACAAGGAGCACGGACAGGCTGATCACCGTCGAAAGCTGCGAACGGATGACCGCCCAGCTGGTACGTCGCGCGAGTGCCCACAGCAGGGGTGGGAGGAAAATCGGCAGGATCATGTCACTGGGCACGTCCAGGCTGGGGAGCCCTGGCACGAAGATGGCGCCCGCGATCACCACGGTCAGCAAAGTGGGCCACGGTAGACCGAGGCGTTCGCCGATGGCTACCATGACGATGCTGACGAAGATCAGGGCAACGATGCCGATCAGAATTTCCACAAGAACCTACTTCAAAACCCGCGCGACGAGAAGGGAACGGTTTGAGTGTACTTGGGAGCGAGACGGCGATTTCTCGCTATAGGGCTTGCGTTGAAGCGCGCTCGAAGACTTAAAGTTTTCAGCATGGATGACGAGGCACTAATCGACGCTTTGCGGCTCGCTGTGGATCCGCCAGGCGAGGTAAACATCGAAGGACTTCGAGACTTGGCCCGGGACGACGAATCGTGCGCCTGGGACATACGCACTACTGCCGCTCATTTACAGATCAATCCGCATACCCTGCGTTACTACGAACGCATTGGCCTCAACCAGTGACCCTAAATCAGCATGACATTGACTCACCGGAAGATATTGCCCGCCGTCTTCACGGGCAGAAAGTTTTATCTGAGATTGATGGCCACCAAGGAGAGACTGTCATCGATTCACTCACTGACATCTATCCTGCTCTCGGCCACCATGTCGCAGCTTTCGGTTTCGGTAGTATCTACGCCGGCCAGGGCGCGATGCTCGCTCACGGCAATTTGTAACTCTCGGAAACTTTACTGCCTTGGGTGGATGTGAACCACAATTGAAGGTCCACGTTGGTGCAGCACTTAATATAGGAATTAGTAGAGATGAAATCACCCAAACGATCTTGCACGCAGCAGTCTATGCCAGCTTCCCACGAGCACTCAACGCCACCTTCGTGGCTAAGGAAGTCTTTGAAGAACGAGACGACTCCTAGAGTCATTTCTCCGGCCTCATGGCAGGAGTCCGGTCTACGACTAAACTTCCCTAGAGTTGTTAGCAATACGCAGAAACTGGTGTCATGAGCAGACTCACTCCCTACATCCATGAGGTTGAGTATTCAAAAGAAGACCTCAAGCGGCTTAAGACGGAGTTTGCAGAGCGTCAGGACACAAAGGGGAACCGAGAGCATCAAGTTCTGTTCCGCTTCCCCACCGTTTATGTGGTGCATGACCAACCAAAAGTTCGAAATCCTGAGCCGGAGTACTCGGTGTACATCGGAGAGACCTCCAACATTGAGGCACGCACTAGTCAACATCTCACGGTAGATACGAAGTCTCGGGAAGATTGGCTCGGACTAGCCCACTCAGAGACAGCGAAGATGTTCATCATTGGCCATGAGCATTTCAACAAGTCACTAACCCTGGATATCGAAAACAGGTTGATGACCTACATGCTCGGCGTGAACGCCGTAAAGCATCTCAACAATCGGCGAACGAACCAACAGCTGGATTACTACACGCGGGAAGAATTTGACGAAATTTTCACCCACGTGTGGAACGGCCTGCGTTCCAAAAACAAGAAGCTCTTTCCCGCTGAATCAATTGTCCGCGATTCAGCTCTATTTAAAGCGTCTCCATTTCACAAGCTCTCCGAACAACAGCTCCTCGCCAAACAAGAGATTCATAGTGCAATTCAAGAGGCTCTCGCAACCGGTAAGCGCGGGCAACTAATCGTCGTTTCTGGTGACGCTGGCGCCGGTAAGACCGTCTTGCTCAGCAGCTTATTCTTCGAGCTCTTCCAAAATGAAGACAACAAAGACGACCTGTTCGCTTACCAAGACCTCGACGCCTACATGCTCGTCAACCACGATGAGCAAGTCACGATCTACAAAAATATCGCCCGTCGACTCGGCGTATTGGACAAGGAAGAAACGAGGGTAAGCAAGCCAACCAAGTTCATCAATGACAAACCGACGTTCGAAAGTGGCGCTGAAATTGCAGACGTAGTTCTCGTCGACGAGGCTCACCTCCTGTGGACCCAAGGCAAGCAGAGCTACCGTGGCAAGAATCAATTGCTTGACCTCTTAGACAGAGCGCGTGTGGTGGTCGTGGTCTTCGACAAGAGCCAGATCATGGCGGCGAATCAATACTGGGAAGAGCATGAATTCGAAAAGCTCAGAGAACGAGCCGCTGCTTCCATTCATCTGACGAATCAAATGCGGATGGATGCTAAACCGGAGACCGTGCAGTGGGTTCGCGACCTCGTGGACAATGGCGACATCAGCCCCATCCCCGCGGACAAAGAATACGACCTGCGGATTTTTGATGACCCGACCAAGATGTGGGAATCCGTCAAGGCCAAGAGCGACAAGACTGATCAGGGCTTGTCTCGAGTCCTTGCGACCTTTGACTGGGCCTACTCCAGCACTCCCAAAGGGGCGAACGGAGAAACATGGAACGTAGAAGTCGGTGACTTCAAGCTGCCGTGGAACACCGAAACTCGGCTTACAGGATCCGAGAAGCGCAAGGTCAAGGGGCTTTCTTGGGCTGAGCAAGAACACACCATCAATGAGGTTGGATCGACGTTCACTATCCAAGGATCCGATCTCAACTACGCAGGGGTCATCCTAGGGCCTTCGGTGAAGTGGCGAGATGGCAAGGTTGTCGTCGATCCAAAGGCGAGCAAGAACAAGTATGCGACGAACCGGCGCACCCTGGCGGATGGGCGCAAGGTCGTGGTCTCGGATGAGCTGCTGCGAAATGAGATCAATGTGCTTCTCACCCGCGGTGTTCACGGGCTCTACATCTATGCAGTGGATGAGCAACTGCGCGAAGAGTTGCTACGTGCGCAGGAGGTTCGCAACCTCCAAGCTAGGTAGGCACTTCGTCGATTTCCCAAACTGCGCCACACCTCCACCTCACCGGCCTACACTCTAATGAACGGCTCAGCACCACCACCCCACCCACGCTGAGCCACAGTTCACACTAAGGAGACGACCGTGAAGGACTCACTCACCACCGGTATCGAACACACCATGACCTACGTGGTTCCGGGGAATCGGACGGTGCCGAATCTACTGCCCGAGGCGTCGGACTTCACCGCCATGCCCGAGGTGCTTGCGACTGGGTACATGGTTGGCATCATCGAGTGGGCCTGCATGGAAGCCATCCGTGATCACCTCGACGAGGGCGAAATCTCGCTGGGAACGCACGTGAACTTCTCCCACCAAGCGCCCACCGTGCCCGGCGACACCGTCACCATTGAGGTGAAGGTCATAGCCGTAGAAAAGCGGGCAGTGACATTTGAGATCAGCGCTCGGGATTCGTACAACACGATCAGCGTCGGCACGCATCAGCGTGGCGTAATCGGCAAGGAGAAGTTCGAATCTCGGTTGCCGACGGTGAGTTAGCCACTTAAAGCTCCAGCTCATCGAGCAGCGCATCAAACGCGCTGGCCACGTCGGTCCGCCACAGCACGTCCACGCGCGCATCCGCCCGGCCCGGTCCCCCGTTGATCACCACCACGGGCTTGCCGGCGCGCCGAGCGTCCAGCACAAACTTGAAGCCGCTCATCACAGCCAGCGAGGATCCGGCGACGAGGAGGAAGGAGCTGGCGTCGAGAAGAGAAACGGCCTGTCGCCTGCGCGTGGAAGGCACCGACTCACCGAAATACACCACGTCCGGCTTCAACAACGGCGAGCCGCAATGCGCGCAACCTGGCATCACGAAACGGGCGACCACGGACTCGGGCAGGGTGACGTCGCCGTCCGGATTGACCATGGAATCGTCGACGAGGATGGAATCGATGTAGCCAGGGTTGGCGGCCTCGAGTCGGCGGTCGAGTTCGCGTCGGTCTTCCTTGTAGCCGCAGGTCAGGCAGGCTACGGTCGCAAGGTCGCCATGCAGGTCGACGACACTTCTGGCACCCGCACTCGTGTGCAGACCGTCTACGTTTTGGGTGACAACGCCGGTGATGAGCTCTGCTCGCTCCAGCTCCACGAGGGCGAAGTGCGTGCGATTCGGATCCGCCTCGTGCATGGTGCGCCAGCCGACGAAACTACGCGCCCAATAGCGATGAGAAGCCGCAGGATCGTGGCGAAACTCCTGATAGGTCATGGGGCGATGACGCTTGAGCGAACCATGGGGGCCGCGGTAATCAGGGATGCCGGAATCGGTGGACACGCCCGCGCCGGTGAGGACGAGGGCCGGACCCTGGCGGAACAGTTCGGCAGTGCGCTTGAGGGCCTGAGCAGGAGGCGTGGGCTCAGCGGTTTCCGCGACGACGCGCTCGATGGAGCGGATGGCCGCACGGTGAGTCATCTCCACGGCTTTGGTGAAGCGAGGATTGCGGGTGCTGTGGGCGTTCGGCATCAGAGTCCATTGTGCATTATGGAGGTATGAATTCTTCTGCATATACCGCGCCAATTCACCTCGAAGGTGAGCGAGTGACGCTGGAGCCATTGACCGTTGAGCATCACGACGAGCTGGTGGAAGCGGTGAAGGATGGCGAGTTGTGGAAACTCTGGTTTACGCGGGTGCCGTCGCCGGGACAAATGGGCGAAGAGATTGCCACGCGGCTGCGGAGACTGGATGAGGGAACAATGATCCCGCTGGTCTTGCGCTCGGCGCCTACTGGGCAGGTACTTGGGATGACGACGTATTACGACCCGGACGTTGCGAACCGAAACATTGAAATTGGCTACACGTGGATGCGCGCGTCGGTGCAAGGCTCGGGTGTGAATGCAGAAGCCAAGTTGCTCATGCTGCGGCATGCTTTCGAGGTGATTGGATGCGAACGAGTCGAGCTGCGCGCGCATCACATGAATCAGCCTTCACGTCGAGCGATCGAGCGTCTGGGGGCGCACTTGGATGGAGTGCTCAGGCGCCACACCCTGCTGCCGAATGGAACGTGGCGCGATACCTGCGTGTATTCGATCCTGAAATACGAGTGGCCAGCCGTGGAGATGGGGCTGCTGGCGCGGTTGGGGTGAACGCCGATGAACGACCTGAATAGCATTTCGTACCAGCCGATTCTCGAAACAGAGGAAGAGCATGAGGAAACCCAATGAACATGCCTATCAAGGCGATTGCCCGTTTCGTTCTAGGATTCGTCGGAGGGTTCGCGTTCCAATGGCTTACTCAAGGAACTTTCGACTCTATTTTCACCGGACTATTCGGCTCAACAATCTCGTTCTACTTGATCAACGTTGGCATCCCTTTGGTTGCTTTTGGAGCTTTCCTACTCTTTCGGCGCAAAGGGCAACTCATGAGTTGGGGCGCTGCGGGAACAGCGCTAGGTATCTTCACGTTCCAGCTCATCGTGTTCTACCTGATGTGGCTTGTCGCTGGTGCGGGCGACATCTCGCACTAAGACTATCCCCTGAATCACATAGGTAGTGTGGGTGCATGAAGGTTTTCGTTGTCCTCGCTCACCCAGACCCCCAATCTTTCAACGCCGCAATGAAAGAAACAGCAGTTGAGACATTCTCCCAAGCAGGTCATGAAGTACGGGTGACAGATCTCCACGCTGACCATTTCAAGGCCATCAGTGATTCCTCTGAATTTGCTGATGTCATGCAACCTGGCGAGGGCTTGGCACCAGATGTCATGCAACAACGGCAAGCGGAAGCCGAAACAATCCCGGCTGATGTTCGAGAACAATTGGACAACATCGAATGGTGCGACCTACTGGTACTCCAGTTCCCAATCTGGTGGTTCTCAGCACCCGCAATCCTCAAGGGCTGGTTCGAGCGAGTTCTCGTCAAAGGCGTGGCATACGGAGGCGGGCGCAAACACGGCAAGGGAGTGTTCAAAGGCCGCCACGGTCTCATCAGCTGTACCACTGGCACTCCCGCCGAAACTTACGCTCCTGATGGAATCGAAGGCGATATCGAACGGTTGCTGTGGCCGATCAACAACGGCATTTTCCACTATCTCGGCATGACTCCCTACAAGCCCTTCGTCAGCTTCGCTCCACGGTCTCAAGACGATGAAGTACGCGCCAAAGAACTGGAAAAATACTCCAGCTACCTGCAGAATCTTGGACCTGCTTCAGAATTGCCAATGCACGACCAAGAAGACTACGGCGACGATGAACGGCTTCTACCCGATATCACGCCCAAGAGCGGATTTCAGTACCGGAAATAGCTCAATGCGAACCCTCGGTCAAGCTATTGATACTTCTTCGCGACCTCTCGAACCCTCTGGCTGATTTCCATAGTGGACTTGCCCTCTTGTTCACGCTTCACCATAAGCTTGGCGGCTGCGATCTGGCCTCTGGTAGGCGTGCGACGGTTACTAGCGTTGCTTCGGCTCATTGCGTTTGATGTGGTCATCTATCCCACCTCCAAAATGATGTATTGAAAATCAGTATAGCCACAAGCGGAGAGATCAAATAGTGTCCTCCAAGTCGCTGGCAACGACACTCAGAATTGCGTCAATCATGGCCTGCTCTTCGACGGTCAGATCCGGTTCATTATCAAGTGCATCTAGGGTCCGCACTCCGATCAAGACATTCAGATCTGAACCACTAGCAACGTGGTCGGCAGCCCACCTGACACTCTTGATCCACTCTTCTCGGCGCTTCTGCTCTTTCTCATGCATACGGTGTGCTTGGCTTTCCAACCGCAAATGTTCGCGATGGTCGAGATTCCCTTTACGATCGCTAGCTATTTCCGTCTCTCTTCGCTGCTCTTCCCTGTTCAAACGCCGTTCTTGAATGACAAATGTGCATAGTTGAGTGAGTAGAGCTACGCCCAAGGCAAGAACTACAGCTCCCCAAATTGGCATAGTCCCGCCCAATCGAATCCCCTACCTCATTCGAAAACTCTATAAACTTCCCAGTGAAAACTGCCCTAAGGGTTGGACTCCAACGAGCGGATGGAAGTTCCGCCCACCAAAAAAATGTGCCCCCAGTCGGACTCGAACCGACACTGAATGGATTTTAAGTCCACTGCCTCTGCCAATTGGGCTATAGGGGCGTTGATCCTGCATCACCGTGTGCGGCAACCAACAAGTACAACTGCAGTCACCGAAACAAGCAGGCCAGCTACCAGAAACTAGCCGTTCCGGCGCACGACCTCCGCCAGGATCCCGTCTAGAATATCCTTTTCGCTCACGGTGATGAACTTCAGCCCCTGCTCTAGGAACAGCATGGTGAAAACGTCCACCACAATCGCGCCGCCACCAATCACGTCAGCGCGCCCGGGGTGCATTGGCCCCAGTTCCATCCGCTGCTCAGTCGTGCGGGCAAGCAGGTCACGGGCGGTAGCGCGGAAATCTTCCAGCGAATGCTCGGACATGTGATTGCGCTCAGGATCGTACTCGGTCAGCCCAAGAGTCAGAGAGCTCATCGTCGTCATCGTGCCGGCCACACCCACCACGCGATCCACCGCAGACAGATCCACGGCCTCCTGCACATCGCCCATCATCTGCTGCACAAACGCCTCAGCCTCGGCCACCTCCGAAGCAGCAGGTGGCTGAGTGTGCAGGTAGCGCTCCGTCAGCCGCACGCAGCCCATATTCGCGGAATAGGACTCGTTCACAGAGCCAGAGGCCGTGCGCACCACAAACTCCGTGGAGCCGCCGCCCAAGTCGATCACGCACACGCGCTCCTCGTCCCCCAGCGCGCCCAGATCAGTCACCGCCCCGTTGAAGGACAGCTCCGCTTCTCGCTCGCCGGTGATCACCTCGGCACTCAGGCCAGAGCGGATGCGCCCGAGGTGGCGCTTCGAAATCTCAAAGAACTCCTCCCGGTTCGCCGCATCCCTAGTCGCGGACGTGGCGCCCATCATGACGTCCTGCACGCCGAACTCAATCATGCGGTCGGCGTACGTCGACAGCGCCGCATCCACACGCTCCAGCGCCTCGTCGGCGAAGCGACCGGTAGCGTCCACGCCCTGCCCCAGGCGCACGATGATGTTGTCCCGATTCAGTTCATTGAGGCTGCCATCAGGAAAAACCTCAGCGATCAGCAGACGAATCGAATTGGTGCCGCAATCAATCGCGGCGAAGCGTGGCGCAGTGGTCATCGTTTATTCCTCCGTGCTGGCTTTCTCCATGGACGTTCCCAAGCTTTCCGACGCCGGCCAGTCGGCAGGCAAAGCCGTGCCCACCAGCTTGGGGTTATTCTCCGCAGCAAGTGCCACGGCCTCCGTGCCCAAACGCACGCGATCCGGGCCTTCGGCCAGCGCGTAGGCAATCAAGACGTGCAGGCACTTCACCCGGTCCGGCATGCCACCGCCAGAGAAATCCGTGCCCAAGTCCTCCATCGCATTGCGTTCGGCAAGGAAGTGCTCATGCGCTGCCTGGTAATCGGCAGCCAACTCCGCATCTTCCGCCAGGCGAGCCTGCATCGTCTTCATCACGCCGGCGACTTCCAAGCGGGAAGCCTCGGCGGTCAGGCGAGGATCAGTCAAGTAGTACAGCGTGGGAAACGGCGTGCCGTCGTCCAAGCGGGGCAGCGTCTTAACCACTGCGGGCTTTCCATCCGGCGTGCGGTAGGACACCTCCACCGCTCCGCGGGGACGGCGGCCCAGCTGGGTTTCCATGGTGTTGAGATCGGCTTCAGAAACCGCCACGCGGTTCTCCTTAAAAAATTTTCGGGGACTGCTGGCAGGCTATTGGCCAGCAGGAGGTTCTTCCACGGTTGGCAGATCGTTGTTCTGCGCTGGATCGTCCTCAGGCGCTGCAAGTTCCGGTACGGAGATGGAATGCCATAGCTGCTGGTACCACTCGCCGCGCTGCGGCACGTCTTCGTCGGCACCCGGGGTGGATTCCGGCGCGGTGGCGTTGATCTCCGGGCTGATGATGCGGAAT
This sequence comes from Corynebacterium sp. ED61, assembly GCF_015233855.1. Taxonomy (NCBI): domain Bacteria; kingdom Bacillati; phylum Actinomycetota; class Actinomycetes; order Mycobacteriales; family Corynebacteriaceae; genus Corynebacterium; species Corynebacterium sp. ED61. The sequence continues at coordinate 178,049 of NZ_JADGIT010000002.1, forward strand.
GCGGACTCGCCCTTTTCGATCAGCCCCAGGCGCGTGCGGGCCTGCTCGCGGATGTAATCCTCGTTGTTGTAGCGATTGAGCTCGTCCGTGAGCCGCTCTTTTTCCTGCTGCTGTTGCGCAATCTGCGCATTGAGCTCCGCCAGCTCCGCACGCTGCTCAAAGTAGTTGCGCAGCGGCGAGGCGATGGACACAGCCAAGAAAATGACTAGCAACAAAGCAGCGATCAGCACCGCAGGGCTGACCTGGCTGGGAAGTTGGATGAAGCTGCGAGCGATGCGCTTCGGAGCGGCCTGCGCACGCTCGCGCAAGCGTTCCTGGCGCTCGACACTGCGAGCGCGAGGAATGCCTCCGCGGGTTGGTGCGCTATCGGTCTCAGTCATACTCCCTCACACCATACTCGCCGGTGCGCGCAAGCCCAGCTTTTAGGCCTTGAAGCGTGGGAACGCGTCGCGACCTGCGTACTCCGCAGCGTCGCCCAGGATCTGCTCGATGCGCAGCAGCTGGTTGTACTTCGCCACGCGCTCGGAGCGAGCAGGTGCGCCGGTCTTGATCTGACCACAGTTCAGGGCCACGGCCAGGTCGGCGATGGTGACGTCCTCGGTCTCGCCGGAGCGGTGGGACATCATGGTGCGGTAGCCGTTGCGGTGTGCCAGTTCCACGGCGTCGAACGTCTCGGTGAGGGTGCCGATCTGGTTCACCTTCACCAACAGGGCGTTGGCGGCCTTCTTCTCGATGCCCTCGCGGAGACGCTCTGGGTTGGTGACGAAGAAGTCGTCGCCCACGATCTGCACCTTGTCGCCGATTGCGGCGGTGAGGTTGGTGTAGCCCTCCCAGTCGTCTTCCTGCAGTGGGTCCTCGATGGAGACGATGGGGTACTGATCGATGAGGTCGCCGTAGACCTTGGCCATCTCCTCGGCGGTGTGCTCTCCGCCTTCGAAGTGGTACTTGCCGTCCTTGTAGAACTCAGAGGATGCAACGTCCAGCGCCAGTGCCACGTCGGTGCCCAGCTCGTAGCCTGCAGCCTTGACTGCCTCCACGATCAGGTCCAGTGCAGCCTTGGTGGAGTCCACGGACGGTGCGAAGCCGCCCTCGTCGCCCAGGCCGGTAGACAGTCCCTTGTCTTTGATGACCTTCTTCAGGGAGTGGTAGACCTCGGTGCCCACGCGCAGTGCTTCGTGGAAGGTCTCTGCGCCGATTGGGGCAATCATGAATTCCTGCACGTCCACGCCGGAATCTGCGTGTGCGCCACCGTTGAGGATGTTCATCATTGGCACAGGAAGGACGTGACCGTTCGGGCCGCCGACGTAGCGGAACAGTGGCAGGCCTGCGGATTCAGCGGCGGCGTGAGCCACGGCCATGGAGACACCCAGGATGGCGTTGGCGCCCAGGCGGGACTTGTTATCGGTGCCGTCCAGAGCGATCATCGCGTTGTCGATCAGGCGCTGGTCGTCAGCTTCGAGGCCCACGAGCTCGTCGTCGATCTCGTCGAGGATGTTGGCGACAGCCTCCTGCACGCCCTTGCCTAGGTAGCGATCATCTTCGTCGCGCAGTTCGTGTGCTTCGTGCACGCCGGTGGATGCGCCGGAGGGAACGGCTGCGCGGCCGATCGAGCCGTCGTCCAAGCCGACCTCAACCTCGACGGTGGGGTTACCACGGGAATCGAGAATTTCGCGGGCGATGATCTGCATAATTTCGGCCATGTGTGAAGCCTCCTCAGGCTCGTGACGTTGTTGGGCACAGCAAAACTGCGCCGTGCGGTCTGCCCCTATTGTTCCATTAAATCTTTGTTGGATGCGCCGAGTTTGCCCCCGTTGCGGGGTCTCTTTTTCTTTCCGACGCCAACCCTCCCCTAATTCGATCCGTCTCTCCAGTCTCATTTTTTCCAATAATCACTTGCGTAACACTTAGAAAGCTTTAAGATTCTCTGAGTCCTCTAGCTTCCCTCCCCCGACTTCGCCGGAGCTCGAAAGGCCCTGACATGACTTCCAGCTCCACCTTCTCCCGCGTGGCTAAGCGCGCTTCTGCCGTGGCTGCGGCCGCCCTCCTCGCGACCGGCGTGGCAGCCCCTGCCGCTCAGGCGCAGGACCTCGGCACGCTGCTGCAGGGCCGGGGCACTGCCAACAACCTGAGCGATCAGGCGCTGGCCGGCACCCAGCGCTAATCTCCCTTAACCGCTAAACCCCTTCCGGCGGCTGATTGAGCCCGTAGTTAGCCGCCGCATCGCGCACCTTTAGGACGTACTCGTCGCTCAAGTTGTAGGAGCGGATCGCGCGCGTCCATCCTTCCGGCGTTCCCATGTCGCGCTCGTAGTCGCACAGCAGGCGCACGGCAGATGCGGCCGCGTCGTCGATATTCTGCGGTGACGATTGTCCGTCGCCGTTGGCGTCCACGCCGTAGCGCTGCCAGGATTCCGGAATGAACTGCAGCGGCCCCATGGCACGGTCAAACTCGCTATCGCCATCCATCTCACCGTTGTCCGTGTCCTCCACGGTGGCGAACTGGCCGCCATTGAGCTGCGGGCCGAGGATCGGCGGAACGGCATAGCCGTTGTCGTCGAGCTTGGAGACACCGTATTTCACACCGTCATAGGTGCCGTGCACGGTCTCTACGTAACCCAGCCCGGCCAGCGTGTTCCACGTGATTCCGCACTCGGGACGCGATTCCCGGGCGATGACCTCGGCGTTGCCGTAGGCGATCAGCGCTTGGACGGGAATGCCCGTGGCCTCGGAAATTGGGGTGGCCCAGTCCATCAGCTGCAGGGCGGTACGCCCAGCGGTGTGGATGTTGATTGACGGCGCAGGTTCCGCCGCCGCTGGGGGCACGTCGTCCGGCACCTGGATGCGATCCTCGTTGGAGTCATTGACCGCGGCCATGCCGGAAATAATGAAGCCCACCATCGCGATAACCAGCAACAACGCGGCGATTACCGCGAAAACTCCGCAGCCGCTGAGCAGGCCAGCGCGCCGGCGCTCACCAACTGGCTTTGCTGGAGGCTGCGCCCGATGGCGCGAGGGCTGGCGCTTTGGCGCAGGCAGATCGCTCACTTTCTTGCGCGGCGATTGCCGATGAGTACCACGCTCAGGCATTGTCTACCTCCCTGCACAGCACCGCACCCAGCGACCCAACCGGCAGTTGCACATGCTCTCCCTTCATTGCGGAATCAGCGTGCTCCGCAGATACGTCCACAAACAGCAGATCCGCAAGCTCTGGATACGGCCTCGGCAATACCTCGACGGTGACTCCCAGGAGCAGTCCGCGGGTGGTCAGATAGCGCAGCAAGGCGGGATCGCGATCGCTGATGCGGTCGATGATGAAATGGTCGCCGAGCTTGGCGTCGGCCAAAGAAAACACTTCGGGAACGGTGACCATGCCACGCGCATCTGGAATCGGGTCCCCGTGCGGATCGCGGGTCGGGGTGTGCTCCACGAGACCTTTGGCGGCCAGGCGCTTGATGGCCTCGGACGTGGTGGAGGTGCGCTGGCCGAGACGCTCCGCGATGCGCCCGAGGGTCGCGGAGCCGTCGCCCCATTCCTGCAGGTCAAAAATGGCCTTCAGGTGATCCTGAGACTTATCGGGCAATTCTGTGACGTGCATGCGTGAAAGTGTACGGGACAACATCATCAACGCGCTGGCCCGTCTACAGCGGGAGTTCACAGCGACATTCCGTAGCAACGGCGAGCACTACAAGCAACCGCTCGAGGAGGTAGATCGCCAGCTCAACGAGGGCCTGTCCTCCCTGTCGAAGAACAAGCGCACGCTCGTGACCTGCGAGGGAGCCTTTTCCTACCTGACCCGTGAGGCGCACATGCCTGCTGAGCTATTACCTGGATATCTCCAGTGGCGGCACGATCGTCAGCGTACAGTCCGCGATCTTCGCTGCTGCGTTCCTATTTACCCCGCGGGAGGGGCTGGTCACGCGTCAGTTTATCCGCGCTGGGGCTTGAGCGAGGCGCGGAAGTTCGCTACCGCATCGCTCAGGCGGCGGTCGGCCTCGCCGGGCTTATCCATCTCCAAGCCGACCATCGGGTAGCGCACGTCCATGGGGATGTCCGCATCCTTGTAGCCCAGCTCGCGGGCTTCCACGATGACCAGCTCCGCATCCTCCAACACCGAGGCGCCGCGAGGTGTCGCTGGAGTGCTGGCGGTTGCGGGCTGCGCTGGGGCTGCGGGTGCTGCGGCTGGGCTGGCGGCAGCTTCGTGGGAATCTCGCGCGGCTTGGTCCTTGAGGCCAACCAGCTTGCTGTAGTCCTCACCGAGGTTCTTCTTACGCTCGGCGCGCTCGGATTCCTTGCCCTCTGCCCACAGGCGGTCTTGCTCGTTCTTCGGCACCTGTCGCTCCACGGACTCGAACAGGTAGGGCGCCCGCGAACGCAGCTTCGCCACAAAAGCACCAGCCACGTGTCCGATATCGAAAGCGCCCCGACGGTTCGCAATCTCCGCGTGGAACAGAACCTGCAGCAGTACGTCCGAGAGCTCCTTGCACAGCTCTTGCTCCAGCCACTGCGGCGTCTCTTCTGCATCACCCATGGCCTGGACGATCTGCGCCAGTTCTTCGGTTTCTTCGCGCAGGTACGGCAGCAAGGACTGGTGGGTCATCTCCTGCTCCCACTCCCCTTGGCGCAGCGCCCGGGCCATCAGCGCCACGGCGTCTTCGATTTCGTCCATGACGGAGGCGGGTACTTCGGTGCGTGTGGTTCGACGCAAACCTGCCACCGCAACGGTGTGTTCATCAGTACCAACGATTTCCCCGTCAACCACTTGGCCGCCGGAGTGCTCGATCTTTTCTTCGGGCTTGCCGAACTCGCCTTTGATGGCGCTTTCACTGGGCATGCCGGGCTGTGCGGACTCCGCAGACGCAGGAGACGAGGTGCCTTCCAGCTGGCGCTGTGGTTCCATCTCCACCATCAAAGAAGGTGCTGTGATCAGCTCGGATCCGGAGTCCAGGAGCTTTTGCACATCGGGGTTGGTGATATCCGTGGTGACGAGCACGTCGGACTCGTCGACGGTGTGGCCGCCCAGATCAGCGATGATCCAACGGACGCGCACGGGCACTTCCTCGGTGTAGGAAACGTCGCTGGAAAGCAGCGCGACGGCATCAACCGGGATCATCGCGGGGAAACGGGGATCGAGCAAAACCACAGACATGGTTAATAATCCTACCTGCCTCTTTAACGCACTACTTCAGGTTGACCCCTCATATCGCGTTCTGGGAGTCCCGCGATGGATGTCAGGGCGTTGGCACACCACTGCACCATGTCCTCATCTCGCAGGGGCACGGCCCGCATTCCGGAGCCTTCCTTCGGCGCGGGAATCAGCACAACCTTGGTGGTCGCGCGGTAATTCGCGGCGGGGAATAGACGCTTGAGACGCACCTGTCCCGAGTCCGGCAGCTCGATGGGGCTGAAGCTGATCTTGGTGCCAGCTTGGACCACTTCTCCCACGTGCAGATCGCGGCACAGCATGCGCAGACGGGACACAGATGCCAGGCGAGTGACCTCCACGGGCGGCTCGCCGTAGCGGTCGCGGAGCTCCTCGAGCACCTTGAGTACGTCGTCTTCGGTCTGCACTTCCGCGAACTTTCGGTAGGCCTCCAAACGCAGACGTTCGGAAGCCACGTACTCCGGCGGTATGTGCGCATCCACAGGCAGGTCCACGCGGATTTCCTTCTTCTCCTCTTCGCGCCCGTCCACGGGTTGACCATCGGCCATCGCACGGAAGGCTTCCACTGCCTCGCCCACCAGGCGAACGTAGAGATCGAAGCCCACTCCGGAGATGTGTCCGGACTGTTCGCCGCCCAGCACATTGCCGGCGCCGCGCATCTCCAGGTCCTTCATTGCCACGGCCATGCCCGCGCCCAGATCATTGTTCGCCGCGATGGTGCTCAGGCGGTCGTAGGACGTTTCCGTGAGCACCTCGCCCTTGGGGTACAGGAAGTACGCGTAGCCGCGATCGCGGGAACGTCCCACTCGGCCACGCAGCTGGTGCAGCTGCGACAGACCCATGTGGTGGGCGTTTTCCACGATCAGCGTGTTCGCATTCGAGATATCCAGCCCGGTTTCCACGATCGTCGTACACACCAGCACGTCGAATTCTCGGTCCCAGAATCCCTTGACCGTGGTCTCCAGCTGCTCCTCGGACATCTGACCGTGCGCCACCACTACGCGCGCCTCGGGCACGGACTCGCGGATTTCCATGGCCGTCTTCTCAATGTCGCGCACGCGGTTGTGCACGTAAAACACCTGGCCGTCGCGCAGCAGCTCGCGCCTAATCGCTGCTGCCACGTGCTTCTTTTCCTGCGGCCCCACGTAGGTCAGCACGGGGTGACGATCCTCGGGCGGGGTGAGAATCGTCGACATCTCGCGGATACCCGCCATCGACATCTCCAGCGTGCGCGGGATCGGTGTGGCGGACATGGTGAGCACGTCAACGTGCGTGCGCAGCGCCTTGATGTGTTCCTTGTGTTCGACGCCAAAGCGTTGTTCTTCGTCCACCACGATCAGCCCGAGATCTTTCCACTGCACACCGGTTTGCAGCAGCCGGTGGGTGCCCACCACGATGTCGACCGTGCCATCGGCCATGCCCTTGAGCACTTCCTTGGATTCCTTTGCGCTGGTGAAGCGGGATAGCTCGCGGATGGTCGTGGGGAAATCCTGCATGCGCTCACGGAAGGTCGCCAGGTGCTGCTGGGCCAGCAGCGTGGTGGGTACCAAGATGGCCACCTGCTTTCCGGACTGCACGGCCTTGAAAGCTGCACGCACAGCCACCTCTGTCTTGCCGTAGCCCACGTCGCCGATGATCACGCGGTCCATCGGCACGGCCTTTTCCATGTCCGTCTTCACAGCCTCGATGGCAGAGAACTGATCCTCGGTTTCCGTGAATGGGAAGGCCTCTTCCATCTCTCGCTGCCATGGGCTATCCGGGGCGAATGCGAAACCCGGTGCGGCTTGGCGCTTGGCGTAGAGCTCCACCAACTCTGCGGCGATCTCACGAACCGCACCGCGGGCTTTGCGCTTGGCGTTTTTCCAGTCCGCACCACCCATTTTGGACAGCGAGGGCTTCTCTCCACCGACATAGCGGCTGAGCATGTCCAGCTGATCCATCGGCACAAACAGCTGATCGTTCGGCCCGCCGCGCTTGGACGGAGCGTATTCCAGCACGAGGTACTCGCGGCGCGAGGCATCCGCGCCGCGTCCGATGGTGCGCTCGGTCATCTTGATGAAACGGCCAATGCCGTGGGAATCGTGGACCACCAAGTCCCCTGGCTCCAAGGCCAAAGGATCCACTCGATTGCGCTTCTTGGCGGGCTTGCGTTTACCCGTCGCCGCCGCGTCCACGCGGTTACCCGTCAGGTCCGTCTCAGTGAGGAACAGCAGTGGTTCAAGCTTGGCATCTCCGGCAAACGGGAACTCGATGCCCGCAAAGGCCGTGGCGTGATAGATGCTGACGTTTGCAGCAGGCGGCTCATCCGTGGTGGAGAGCTTGGAGGGCTTGATGCGTCCCAGCCCGCGCTGTCCCTGCAGATCCACGCCGATCGCTTCGGCGTGGATACCCGCTTCCTGCATGCGACGAAGCATGCGGCCGGCAACTGCTGGCGTCGGGGCGGCAAAGGCCACCCGACCACCAGCCTCAACGCGCCGACGAATGTCCGTCATCAGGGTGCCGATGGCGTCCAGATCGCCGTGCGGGGCGGGAGCAGCTTTATAAGAAAGCTCGAGCACGTCGGCGGAGAAGCCTGCGTCGGCATCAGACATTCCCATCGGCGATAGCGTCCACCACGGACGGTCACCTTGAGAGGTGCGCACGTCATCGACCTCGAGGTAGGCCACGCCCTGCATCGGCGCGGTGCCACCCATGGCAGCCGTGTCCCAGCCCGCTTCCATGAACTGCTGCCCGGTCTCAATGAGGTCCTGGGCGCGACGGTAGACGGTGGCAGGGGCCGTGATCAGCGTGTGAGCGTTGTTCGGCATGAGTTCGGGCAGCGTCACCATGGTGCCCCCGTGGAGCAGGGGGATCAGCGATTCCATACCGGGCGCGGCGATCTTCTGGCTGATCTTGTCCAGCAGGTCTGCGAGTTCCGGGTTTCCTGCCCGCTCGACGACAAGCTCGCTGGCCTTTTTCGCTACCTCATCTGTCAGCAGCAACTCTCGGCAGGGGAAGACTTCCACCGCGCGCTCGATCTGGCCGGGGATGGTGCGCTGGTCACCGACGGAGAACGCGCGGACTTCGCTGATCTCGTCTCCCCAGAACTCCACACGCACGGGGAAATCTTCGGTGGCGGGGAAAATATCGACGATGCCACCACGCACCGCAAAGTGCCCGCGCTTTCCCACCACGTCGACGTGGGAGTAGCCAAGCAGAACGAGGCGTTCCTGCAACTTCTCAAAGTCCAGTTCTTCGCCCTCGATAAGGCGGACAGGCTCAATCTTGCCGAGCCGATCCTGGATGGGGTGAACCAGCGAACGAGCAGGGGCGACGACAACTCGCAGCGGCGGCTGCGTGGGGCTCGATTCCTGCGGTTGTTGAAGCAGCTGGAGCCGACGCAACACCCGCATACGCTGGGACACCGTCTCCACGCCCGGCGAGAGCCGCTCGTGCGGAAGCGTCTCCCATGCTGGGAACACTTCTACGACATCGCCCAACATGTGCCTGAGCACGGCAGCGACGTCCTGTGCCTGACGACCGGAGGCCGTGACCATCAACACCGGCGCGTGCTGCGCCATCGTTCCCGCGACGAATGGCCACACGCCTTCTAGAGCCTGCATGTGCAGGCTCTTTTCTCCAATGTGCGTGACTACTCCCCGCAGCTTGGAATCCCGCGCGGCCGCGCGCAGAACCCCCGCCAAGCTGGGCTGTGACGAGGACAAGGATGCGGAAGTTGGTGCACTGGAGCTCATGGGTACTTAGTGTAACGAGCCGCGAGACAACGTCTCCGGACAGCGGTGGTTGCTCGCAATGCCTGCACGAATCGGCTCGCCCAGTAGCCGGGTTTCAATCTGCGAACCCGCCTGATGTATTCTGTGCTCTGCGCGTCTACAGCGCGCGTTCTCCCATGGTGTAATCGGCAACACTACGGTTTTTGGTACCGTCATTCTAGGTTCGAGTCCTGGTGGGAGAGCTTTTTTTATGGCTTGGTTGCCATGGTTTTTCCGTCGCGCTTTCTTCTAATGGGGACGAAGAAGTAGACGATATCTTTGACGAGAAAGGCGATCCTCAGAGAAGTTGCCTGCTCCCCCAACGCTTTCCATCGTCGATGATGCGAAAATCGCCATGCCTGACCAGAAAAATCCGGGGATGGGCAGTATTCGAGGTTCCTTCATCATTTCTCCCTAAACGACGATGCTTCACATTCGATACTATGAACAAGCACAATATGCGCACGCTGCGATTAGTTGAGCAGTGAATTCGGTAAGAGCACGCTACTTTGATCGATCTCCAGACAATCCAGCCCGCCCACCCGTTAAAGTGGACGCATTGCATAAGCCTCAACCACGCAGTGCACCCTGACTGTCGACCACCAAAGGACCTGCCCCATCGTGACTAACTCCCCCGTAGCTGTCGTTGTTCTCGCCGCTGGCGCTGGTACGCGCATGAGGTCGAAGACGCAGAAGACCTTGCACGCCATTGGCGGCCGTACTCTTCTTTCGCACTCACTTCACGCCGCCGCTGGCATCAACCCAGAACGCATCGTCGCGGTAGTCGGGCACGGACGCGAGCAGGTCGGCCCTGCAGTGGACGCCGTGGCAAGCGAGCTGGATCGCACCATCGACAAGGCAGTTCAGGAAGAGCAAAACGGCACCGGTCACGCAGTGCAGTGTGCGCTCCCCGCACTGGAGGGCTTCGAGGGAACCGTCATCGTCACCAACGCTGACGTTCCCCTCCTGCAGGCAGAGACCCTGGCCAACCTGCACACTGCCCACACCGAAGTCCCCACTGCGGTGACGGTTCTATCCGTCAACCAGGACAATCCCAAGGGCTACGGTCGCATCATCCGCACCGACGACGGCGAAGTCACGGGCATCGTCGAGGAGAAGGATGCCACCGAAGGTCAGCGCCTCATCACCGAGGTCAACTCCGGTGTTTTCGCCTTCAACGCCGGTCACCTGCGCTCCGCACTGAGCCAGCTAAACACGGACAATGCTCAAGGCGAGCTCTACCTCACCGATGTACTGGGCATTGCCCGCGGCGAAGGCCACCCGGTGCGCGCCTACACCGCTTCCGATGCCGGCGAGCTGGCTGGCGTTAATGACCGCGTCCAGCTCGCAGAAGCGGGAACCGTACTCAACCAGCGCAACCTCGAAGTCGCTATGCGCGGCGGCGCCACGATCATAGATCCCCGCACCACGATGATCGATTCCGAAGTGGAAATCGGCCAGGACGTCACGATCCTGCCAGGAGTACAGCTCAAGGGAAAGACGCGGATTGGCGACGGCGCTGTCGTCGGACCAGATAGTACGCTGGAAAATGTCACCGTGGGCGAAGGTGCCACCGTCATCCGCACCCACGGCATAGATTCCAGCATCGGGAAAAATGCCAACGTCGGCCCATTCACCTACCTTCGCCCCGGCACACAGCTAGCCGAAGACGGCAAGCTCGGCGGCTTCGTGGAGACCAAGAACGCCAGCATCGGCCGCGGCTCCAAGGTTCCCCACCTGACCTACGTGGGCGATGCCACCATTGGCGAAGGCTCCAACATCGGCGCCTCTTCCGTGTTCGTCAATTACGACGGCGTGACCAAGCACCACACCACAATCGGCTCCCACGTCCGCACGGGTTCAGACACGATGTTCATCGCGCCGGTCACCGTCGGCGATGGTGCGTACTCGGGTGCGGGCACGGTGATTAAGGACGACGTCGCCCCCGGCGCACTCGCGATTCGCGAAGGTCACCAGCGAAACATCGAAGGCTGGGTAGAGCGCAAGCGCCCCGGAACCGCTGCCGCCGAGGCTGCAGCAGAGGCCAACCGCAGGGTCGCGGACGGTGGTTCGCCCGCCTCCTCGGGAGAGATCGAACAATAGGTATTTGTTCCATGATTCCAACGCCACTATCGTTGGAATCGACAATAGATTTCCGCCAATGGATATCCATCGCCAAGTCTGGAAGGGCTCACACTTGTCCACCACCCACTGGATCGACAATCAAAAGAACTTGATGCTGTTTAGTGGCCGCGCGCACCCTGCATTGGGTGAGGCTGTGGCTCGCGAGCTGGGTGTGGAGCTGACCCCCACCACCGCACGTGATTTCGCCAACGGCGAGATCTTCATCCGCTTCGAAGAATCCGTCCGCGGATCCGATGCCTTCGTGCTGCAAGCTCACCCGCAGCCCCTCAACAACTGGCTGATGGAACAGCTCATCATGATTGATGCGCTCAAGCGCGGTTCCGCCAAGCGAATCACCGCCATCCTGCCCTTCTACCCCTACGCTCGTCAGGATAAGAAGCACCGCGGACGCGAGCCCATCTCCGCCCGCCTGATCGCTGATCTGCTCAAAACCGCTGGAGCGGATCGCATCGTCTCCGTAGACCTGCACACCGACCAGATCCAGGGCTTCTTCGACGGCCCAGTGGATCACATGCATGCCATGCCGATCCTCACGGACTACATCCAGGAAAACTACAACCTGGACAACATCTGCGTGGTCTCCCCGGACGCAGGTCGCGTGAAAGTTGCCGAGAAGTGGGCCAACGTGCTGGGCGATGCCCCACTGGCCTTCGTGCACAAGACTCGCGACGTAGACGTGGCCAACAAGGTCACCGCCAACCGCGTCGTCGGCGATGTCAAGGGGCGCACCTGTGTGCTGATCGACGACATGATCGACACCGGCGGAACCATCGCCGGCGCCGTGGGCGTGCTGCGCGAAGCAGGCGCAACGGATGTCATCATCGCCACCACACACGGCGTGTTCTCCGGACCAGCCCGCGAACGCCTCAGCTCCTGTGGTGCCCGCGAAATAATCACCACCGACACCCTCCCGCAGTCCACCGAGGGCTGGGAGAACCTCACGGTGCTGCCTATCGCCCCTCTGGTTGCTAAGACCATCCACGAGATCTTCGAGAATGGTTCGGTGACTACTCTTTTCGAGTAGTCACTCGTCCTCGGTTCGCCCGCCCCACATGGCATTTTTCTCCACGAAGCGACGATGCTAAACTAACCAGCTGAATCTCTCGGCGAGGGCTGGAACCGCGACCATGTTGCGGAACTGGCCGTTATCGGCGCGAACCCCCACTCCCAGCCCACGGCTGCGGGAGGACTTGACGCCGCGAGACACCGCGGCGTTTTTTCATGCCCGGTTGACGCGATTCGTGACAAACTACCGCAGCTGGCCCCCAGCTGAATGAAGAAATAAGGAGTGACACATGGCTAACACCCAGACTGTTCTTGCAGCTCAGCCACGTAACGAGTTCGGTAAGGGCGCTGCACGCCGCCTGCGCCGCGATTTCCGCATCCCCATGGTTGTCTACGGCTTGAACCTGGAGCCAATGCACGTACACGTGGACATCCTGGAATTCCACGCCATCCTGCGTAACGAGGGCACCAACGCCGTTATCGAGCTGGACCTCGAAGGCGACAAGCACCTCGTGATGGTCAAGGCCGTGGATCAGAACGTTCTGACCCTGGACGTTGACCACGCTGACCTGCTGCACGTGAAGCGCGGCGAAAAGGTAGAGGTAGACATCCCAGTTGTGTCCACCGGCGAGGCTGCCCCAGGCGCCCTGATCACTCAGGACGCAGACGTTCTGACCGTCCTGGCTGACGTTCTGAACATCCCTGAAGAGATCACCATCGACGTTGAGGGCATGGAGATCGGCACCCAGGTCACCGCTGCAGACATCCAGATGCCTGCAAACTGTGAGCTGGTTTCCGAGCCAGAGACCTTGGTCATCAACATCGTTGAGCCTGAGGAAGAAGAGCTTCCTGAGCCAGGCGAAGAGGGCGAGGATGACACCACCGAACCTGAGGCTGAGAACGACGGCGACGCTGCCGACGGCTCCGCTGACGAGCCTGAGAACTCCCCACGAGGCAACGCCGAGGGCGACGAGTAAGTCTCTCTCCGTCGTCACGGCGGGTAAGTTGAGGACAAAGATCCTGGCTTGCCCGCCGTTTTTCTGTATCTACGGTTCTGTCCCCACCGTGTGGGACAATGGCAGGCGTGGATACAGTACAGCGTTCCCCGTGGCTCGTCGTGGGACTCGGCAACCCCGGCCCGAAGTACGCCTTTACCCGCCACAACCTGGGCGTGATGGTGATTGAAGAGCTCGCCAGCCGTCAGGTACCCACGCCGAACCTCAGCGCGCACAAGCGTTCAAACGCCAACATCGCCGAGTTCTCACTGGGTGGTGCCAAGGTCATCCTCGCCACCCCGCGCACGTATATGAATGTCTCTGGCGGCCCGGTTAGGGCACTCGCGGATTTCTTCAAGGTTCCCGCCGAGCACATTATCGTTGCCCACGATGAGCTCGAGCTAGACCCCGGCCAGGTGCGACTGAAAAGTGGTGGCGGGGACAAGGGACACAACGGCCTGAAGTCCATCACCAAGGCCCTGGGCACCAAGGACTACTACCGTTTGTCCTGCGGAATCGGCCGCCCACCTGGCCGCATGGATCCGGCCGCCTACGTCCTCAAGCCGTTTGCCTCCTCGGCCGCCGCGGATGTTGCGATTCTTTGTGCCGACGCAAGCGACGCCGCAGAACAGCTCATCCAGTCCTAAAACACGCTTGCCTTTTCCTGGGCGAAGCAGGCCTGTGCCACACTAGAGCTCGTGGCTACACTCAAGGATTTCATCTCCCGCATTTTCGGCGCTGGTTCTACTTCTACTCCGGCTTCCGAGTCTGCGAATGCCATGCCTACTTTCCCCGCAGGAGTGACTCCATGGCTGGTCATCGGCTTAGGTAATCCCGGCGCGGAGTACGAGGCCACGCCACACAACGTGGGCTACTTGGCCATCGATGCGCTGCTGGTTCGCACGGATTCCCACCTGACTCCGCTCACGGGTTTGCACGCCCACGCGGCGGCAACGGAGCTCGCGGGAAAACCGGTTTTGCTGGTGCGCTCCACCACGTTCATGAATGAGTCTGGCATCGCAGTCAAAGACATCGCGAAGCACTACGGCATTAGCTTGGATCAAGTAATCGTGGTGCATGACGAGCTCGACCTGCCCTTGGGCAAGGTGCGCGTCAAGCAAGGCGGCAATGAAAATGGGCACAAGGGGCTGAAGTCCACCACCGAACACATGGGGTCTAGGGACTATTTGCGCGTGCGCATGGGTATCTCCAGGCCCCCACAAGGAGTATCCGTCATTGATCACGTTCTCGGACCCATCGAGGCTGGTCCAGAGCTGGATTCCATGATCGATGTAGCAGCGGATGCAGTCACGGAGATCGTGGACAACGGCCTGGCCGCGGCCCAGCAGAAGATCCACTCCCGCAAATAGGAGCGCGAACACTTCCCCCTTGTCCCCAGCGGGAGTAATATTTCGTGGGTGATTGAGGAGAAAGACTCTCAACAAGCGCCGTCGACAGCCTCCAAGGGGCGAAAACACACGGCCTCCCCCAGCTTGCAGGCAGCTCGATTAACTGCAGGCTCGTTTTTGCTATTGATCGTTATAGGTGCGGTTCTTCTCTCCCTGCCCATCTCCACTCGCGGTGAGGGCTCGGTTCCTCCCCTCGAAGGAATCTTCACCGCCACCTCCGCGGTATGCCTGACCGGACTGGTGGTGGTGGACACCGCCACCTTCTGGACTCCTTTTGGGCAGGCCGTGATCCTGGGACTCATCCAGGTCGGCGGTCTGGGCATCATGACCCTAGCCTCCCTGACGGGCATGCTCCTGGTGCGCAAGGTTTCCATCCGCTCTCGCCGCTTAGCTCAAGCAGAGAGTCGCCCGTTCAGCATGGGTGGCGCCAAGCGCACCATTCTGGCCACCGTTTTGCTGACCGTGGTCACCGAAGCGGTCATGGCTCTCATCCTGGCTTGGCGGTTCATCACGGAATACCAATTACCCGTGGCATATTCCCTGTGGTCTGGCACGTTCCACTCCATCTCCGCGTTCAACAACGCAGGTTTCGCACTTCGCTCGGCAAACATGATCGACTTCCAGGACGATTGGTTCATCCTCTCGCCAATCATGATCGCCGTGGTGCTGGGCGGCCTGGGCTACTCCGTGCTGGCGGAAATTGTCCGCCGAGCACGGCACCGCTGGCGGATGCGGCACTCGCGCAGCACCACCGCAGTCGGTCATTTGTCTGTCACTTCGCGCATCACGCTGATTGGCACGGCCGTGCTCCTCATCGCCGGCTTCGCCATCTACTTGGCGGTGGAATGGCACGGGGCTTTTGAAGAGTTTGGCGTCGGGAAAAAGATCCTCAACGCACTTTTCGCCACGGTCACCGCGCGCACCGCCGGCTTCAATGCAATCGACTACTCGCAGCTATCAGACACCAGCCTCCTGGCCACCGAGGGTTTGATGTTCGTCGGCGGCGGCAGCGCGGGCACGGCCGGTGGCATAAAGATCACCACGATCGTGGTGCTGCTGTACGCCATGTGGACGGAGTTCAGCGGCGAGAAAGAAGTCATCGTCAGCAAGCGCCACGTGCCAGACAGCGTCATCCGCCAGGCCATGACCGTGGCCGCCGCCGGAGCCCTGGTGGTGTGGCTGTCCATCGTGATGTTGCGGGTGCTCAATCCGCATCTCGACGCAGACCACGTGACCTTCGAGGTGGTCTCCGCGTTCGGCACCGTGGGCCTGTCCACGGGAATCACGGCCGCGCTGACGGGGCCATCGCAAGTCATCCTGTGCGTGTTGATGTACTTGGGACGCATTGGACCTATCACCATGGTCGCCGCGCTGGCGGCGCGTAAAACCACTCGACATTTCCACTATCCAGAAGAAAGGCCCCTCATTGGCTAAGTTATTTGGACTGTCCAGGGACAACCAACCGTTTTCCCTGCGTCCCGTCACTGTTATCGGTTTGGGCCGCTTCGGCTTGGCGCTGTCCAAGGAGCTGACCAGCTACGGCGTGGAGGTGTTTGGCATCGATGACGATGAGAAGCTGATCAGCGAGCACACCACGGAGTGCACGGACTTTGCAGTGGCGGACACCACGGACCCGCACGCGCTGAAACAGCTGGGCGTGGACGAGGCCGAGTGCGTGGTCATCGGCATCGGCTCGGACTTGGAAGCCAGCATCCTGACTGCCTCCAACATCGTGGAATTTGGCGTGCCCGATATTTGGGCCAAAGCGGATTCCGATGCCCACGCCCGCATCCTCAAGCAGGTGGGCGTGCATCACGTGCTGCGCCCGGAGCGCGATACGGGCCGCCGCGTGGCGCACCTGTTGGGCGGGCGCTTTGACGAGTTCGCCGAGGTGGATTCAGACTACGGCATGATCAAGCTCTCCGTGCCGCGGGAGCTGGTGGGCAAAGCAATCGATTCCGAGGCGCTGTGGAAGAAAAAGAAGGTGCACATCGTGGCGGTGAAGTCTCCCGGATGCGAATGGCGGCCGTATTTTGAGACCACTCCGTTGAACGCCAATGACCTGATGGTCGTGGCGGGAAGCCCGTTGCATCTGGAGACGTTCTCACTGCGACCTCACTAGGTCTTCAGCTAGGGCGCCCAGTAGGGTTATGTTCTATGAATTCCCCTGCTGTTGCCCAAGAATCGCGCCGTCGCCGTACCTTTGCTGTCATCGCTCACCCTGATGCCGGTAAGTCCACGCTGACGGAGGCTCTTGCGCTGCACGCGCACGTGATAAACGAGGCCGGCGCGGTCCACGGCAAGGCGGGACGCAAGGCCACGGTGTCTGACTGGATGGAGATGGAAAAGGACCGCGGTATCTCCATTGCTTCGTCCGCGCTGCAGTTCGAGTACGCGCCCGAGGGGCACGAGGGCGAGCCGTACATGATCAACCTGGTGGATACCCCGGGTCACGCGGACTTCTCGGAAGATACCTACCGTGTGCTGTCCGCGGTGGATGCTGCGGTGATGCTCATCGACGGTGCGAAGGGCTTGGAGCCGCAGACGCTCAAGCTGTTCCGCGTGTGTAAGGCGCGTGGTTTGCCCATCGTCACGGTGGTCAACAAGTGGGACCGTCCGGGCCGTACTCCGCTGGAGCTGGTGGATGAGATTGTCAACGAGATCCAGTTGCAGCCCACTCCCCTGTTCTGGCCGGTTGGTGAGGCGGGAGACTTCCGCGGACTCGCCCGCATCAACGATGAGGGCGAGGCTGAAGAGTACATCCACTTCACCCGCACGGCCGGTGGCTCCACCATCGCGCCGGAGGAAAACTACTCCCCTGACGAGGCCGAACAGCGCGAAGGCGATACCTGGTCCACTGCAGCCGAGGAAGTGGAGCTGCTGACGATGGACGGCGCTCAGCATGATCAAGAGCTGTTCGAGCAGTGCGTGACCTCGCCCATGATTTTCGCCTCTGCGATGCTGAACTTCGGCGTGCACCAGATTCTGGACACGCTCGTGGCTCTTGCTCCTAGTCCCGCGGGCCGTAGTTCTGATCCGAAGGTGTTGGAGGCCGCCAGCGGCGCGAGTGCGGCGATCCAGGAGTTCCGCGAGACCACGGATGACTTCGCCGGAATCATCTTCAAGGTGCAGGCCGGTATGGATACAAAGCACCGCGACCACTTGGCGTTCATGCGCGTGGTCTCCGGTGAGTTCGGCCGTGGCATGCAGGTCACGCACGCTCAGTCCGGCCGCAGTTTCTCCACGAAGTACGCGTTGACGGTTTTTGGCCGCACCCGTTCCACCGTGGAGGCAGCCTACCCGGGTGACATCGTGGGCCTGGTCAACGCAGGTTCGCTGGCTCCGGGTGACACGATCTACACCGGCAAGAAGGTGCAATTCCCACCGATGCCTCAGTTCGCCCCCGAGCACTTCCGCACGCTGCGCGCGAAGTCTCTGGGCAAGTACAAGCAGTTCCGCAAGGCTTTGGAGCAGCTAGATTCCGAGGGCGTGGTGCAGATCCTGCGCAACGACCTGCGCGGAGATGCTGCCCCAGTGATGGCCGCCGTGGGCCCCATGCAGTTCGAGGTCATGCAGGCCCGCATGGAAGTCGAATACAACGTGGAGACCATTACGGATCCCATCCCTTACTCCGTCGCGCGCAAGACCGATGCGGAATCCGCCGCCGAGCTGGGCCGTCAGCGCGGTGTGGAGATTTTCACCCGCACGGATGGCGAGCTGATTGCTCTGTTCGGCGATAAGTGGAAGCTGGCGTTTGTGGAGAAGGAGCACCCGGACCTCACCCTGGAGCCGATGGTCGCGGATTAGTCCGTTTCTTTTTCTCGACGCCAACTCCGCGCTACATCACGATTGGATGAAAAGTTGCGCAGGATCTGATTGGTTGCGCAAAACTCGAAAAGTTTCTGAACCCTTGTAATAATTTCATACATGGCTACTTTCCTGTATCGCGTAGGCCGCTCCGCCTACGCCCACCGCTGGCGCTTTATCGCCGTCTGGCTGCTGCTCATCATCGGCATGGGCACCGCAGCCGCCACCTTGCAAACATCCACGACCATGAACTTCAGCATTCCAGGACTGGAATCTGTCGAAACACAAGACAAGATCAAAGAACGCTTCCCAAGCGGAGGCGAAGATGACCCAATGCAGGCCCCCAAGGGCAGCGTGGTCATTCAGGCTCCAGAGGGCTCTGATCTGACCGACCCTGGCGTCGACAAACAGGTCAATGACCTCATCGCCGCCATCAAGGGCGTCGATTCCTTGACCAAAACGGACTCCATCGTCCCACCTGTACAGGCCGCCGAAGGCCTAAAGATGCAGATGAGCAAGGCCATGGCAGCGCAGAAGATGCCGCAAGAGCAGATCGATGCGAACATCGCCGCCACTTCCCCGTTGAGCCCGGACAAGACCACCGGCATCGTCGAGGTGAACTTCGACGCCAAGACCAACATGGACATCACGGAAGAACAGCGTGATGAGCTGATCCAGGCCATCGAGGACAACAAGGGTGACCTCAAGGTGGCATGGAACGGCCAAGCCTTCCAGTCCAGTGAGCCCGGCGGTAGCGCAGAGCTCATCGGTATGGCAGTGGCTGCCATCGTGCTCATCCTGACCTTCGGCAGCTTCGTGGCCGCCGGTCTGCCACTGCTGACCGCAGTGACCGGCCTGGGAATCGGCATGGCGGGCATCTTCGCCATGACCCACTTCACGGACACCATTTCCAGCATGACCCCCACCCTGGCCTCCATGATCGGCCTGGCCGTGGGCATCGACTACGCACTGTTCATCCTCGCACGCTTCCGCAATGAGCTGATCAGGCACATCGGCGGGCAAAACCTCTCGCCAAAGGAACTGGCAGTAGAGCTGAAGAAGATCAGCCGGACCGAGCGTGCCCACCTGGCCGGACTGGCCGTGGGCAAGGCAGGCTCCGCCGTGGTCTTCGCGGGACTGACCGTGCTGATCGCACTGGCTGCGCTGTCCATCATCAACATCCCATTCCTTACCGCCATGGCTCTAGCCGCAGCGGCAACCGTCGCCGTCGCCGTACTGGTTGCCACCACCCTCCTGCCCGCCATCATGGGCTTGTTCGGCACCAAGGTCTTCGCAGGCCGCGCCCCATTTGTGCAGGCTCCGGATCCAGAGAACGAGACCCCAACCATGGGTCTGAAGTGGGTACGTACCGTTCGCAAGCGCCCAGTCATCTTCGCGCTGACTACCGGCGTGCTGCTGGTACTGCTGGCTATCCCGGCCATGAACCTGCGTTTGGCTATGCCATCCGACGGCTCGATGTCGCCGGACTCCCCTAACCGCATCGCCTACGAGATGATCAACGAGAGCTTCGGTCCTGGCCGCAACGCCCCAATGATCGCCCTGGTGGACTACAAGGACCTCAGCGATCAAGAAAAGGCCGCTGCCACCCAGACTGCAATCAAGGATCTGCAAAGCACCGACGGCGTGGTCAACGCCCAGGTGATCGCCACCAATGGTGACCCGAAGAACCCTGCTGATCTGGGCGATGCCGCGCAGGTGCTGGTGACCCCGGAATACGGAGCCATCGACGAACGCGCCGCAGACGTTCTGCATTCCCTGCGCTCCAACGAGTCCAGCTTCGAGGAAGCCACCGGCGCTTCCTACGCCGTTACCGGCACCACTCCGATGTACGAGGACATCTCTCAGCGTTTGACTGAGGCACTCTTGCCGTACATCGCCATCGTGCTGGCGCTGGCCTTCCTGCTGCTGATGGTTGTCTTCCGCTCCCTGTGGGTTCCGCTGATCGCCGCCTTGGGCTTCGCTTTGTCCGTTGCTGCCACCTTCGGTGTCACCGTGGCTCTGTGGCAGTTGGGCTTCGCCGGCATCATCAGCGATCCGCAGCCGATCATCTCCTTCTTGCCGATCATGCTCATCGGCATCATGTTCGGCCTGGCAATGGACTACCAGGTGTTCCTGGTGACCCGCATGCGCGAGGGCTGGGCACACGGCAAGACCGCAGGAAACGCAGTGTCCAACGGCTTCAAGCACGGCGCCCGCGTGGTCACCGCCGCTGCGTTGATCATGATGTCCGTGTTCGCAGCCTTCATCCTGATGGACGAGCCATTCATTAAGGTGATGGGCTTCGCGCTGGCAACGGCCGTTTTCTTCGACGCCTTCATCATCCGCATGACCTTCATCCCTGCGGTGATGTTCCTGTTGGGAGAGCGTGCATGGAAGATGCCGAAGTTCCTTGACAAGCTGATTCCTTCCGTAGATGTGGAAGGCGAAAAGCTGCAGTCCATGGATCCCGAAGCTAAGGACGCCCCTGCCCAGGGCGAGCGTTCCGTAAACCATGGCTAGTAGTTACACTCCGGGCATCCGCGAGCGAAAGAAGAAGGAGACCCGCAACCGTCTCGCCAAGGCGGCTGTGGATCTCATCACGGAGGAAGGTTTGGATGCCGCCACCATCGCGGCAATCTCCCAACGTGCCGACGTGTCCTCGCGGACGTTCCACAACTATTTCCCTCATCGTGATGCTGCCATCATGCACTTTTTGGAGTACACGGTGGACTGCGCGGTGCAATGCCTAGAGCAACAACCGCGCGGGCTGCACGCGGTCGATGTGATACAGAATGTGCGCGAGGCGTTTCTCTGCGAAGATAATTCCAGCGATCTCGCCAATGCTTTCGCCCAGGTAGAAGCCGCGATGCTCAACGTTCGCGGTTCCCACCTGCTGGACATCCAGCACCCGTGCTTCGATTTAGGAAAGCGGCTGGCACAGGCGCTGAGTGATTACAGCGAGGGTCGGCTCGACCTTTTCGAGGCCTATATCTTTTTGAACATCAGTGTCGTAACATCGAAGGCGGCGCACGCAATCCAAATGTTTTCCGACAATGATGAAGAAAAGGCTTTTGGCTGCGGTTCAGAGAATGCGGAAGAAAAAGCCTTCAACATTTTGCGCTCCGGTTTCACGAGTTACTGAGTTGTCGGTTACTATAAAAGGGACTTTTTGCCACCTAAAATACCCTAGGGGAGTATTCCTAAGCTCTCCTCACAGGATATTCGCCACCGATGACCCTATGGCAGGTCGGTAAAAACCAAAGGATCCCCGAGTTTCGTAACACCGAAAGAACGACTCTATGGCTGTCATGCATATTCCCCCAGCACAAGAAGGCACGTCTGATAACGCCCGCACGCAGTCCTTGCGCGAGCGAAAGAAGGCGGAAACTCGCGATCGCTTGGCTCGCGCGTCTGTCGAGTTGCTGTTGGAATACGGCGTGGAGCAAACCACGGTCTCGGAAATCACGGCACGCGCAGGTGTGTCCACCCGCACGTTCCACAACTACTTCGCCCACCGCGATGATGCATTCCTGCACTACATCGATGGATTCTTCACTCAGCTGGGCGAAGCAGTGGAAAGCTACCCGGAGCCAGCTCCTGTCGTCGAGATGTTGAAGAACATCCTCTGGGACTTCATCGATAACCCAGACGAGGGCCTGGACTCCGCGCGACAGATCATCGCCGTCGCGGAACAGCTCAGCCTCTCCCTGCCCCAGGAAGAGAAGAACCGCACTAACGAGATCTTCGACGAGCTCGGCGATACCCTCTTCCGCAAGACGGACGGCGGACTGTCCCGCTACCAAGCACACCTGGCTGTGCACTTGGTTCTGGCCGCGGCCACCACGGCCATCGAGGCGCACATCACCAAGTCCATCACCGGTGGACGCGATCTGAAGAGCCTCTTCGACGAAGCCTTCGACCTTCTGCACCGCGGCTTGGGATAATGCCCAGCGCCCTACTCACCCGCTTCATTTCCGGAGTGGGTGTTTTTTATATCCTCATGCACCTTGACAACAATTCTTTCGACTGCCGGGGCGTGCAATAATCAATAGCATGTCTGATGTCCTCAACAGCCTCCTGAATGCCAGTTTTGTCATCGGTGGCTCCCCCATTCTCTGGCGGGAAATCATCGGCAACTGCTTCGGCTTGGCCTCCGCCATCGGCGGGATGAAACGCGTGGTCTGGGCCTGGCCCGTGGGCATCATCGGCAACGCACTCCTGTTCACCGTATTCCTCGGTGGCGTGTTCCATACTCCTCAGAATCTAGACCTGTACGGCCAAGCCGGCCGCCAAGTGATGTTCCTGCTGGTCAGCGTCTACGGCTGGTGGAAGTGGTCCCAGGCCAAGAAGAAAATCCAGGAACCAGCGGGCACGGATCCCAACCGCTCCATCTTCACCGAGCCCCACGAGGACAAGGCCGCGGTCCAGCCTCACTGGGCGACCACTCGGCAACGCATCGGACTGTGCGTGGCGGGCATCGTCGGCACGGTCGGCTTCGCCCTGATCTTCGAAGCGATCGGGTCGTGGGGACCGTGGGCGGACGCCTGGATCTTCACCGGCTCCATCCTCGCCACCTACGGCATGGCGCGCGGGTGGACGGAGTTCTGGCTGATCTGGATGGCCGTGGACATCGTGGGAATCCCCCTGCTGGTCTTCGCCGGCTACTTCCCCTCCGCCGTGCTCTACCTGGTCTACGCGGCCTTCGTGCTGTGGGGCTTCGTGGTGTGGAACGGCGTGCAGCGCTCCAATGACCAGGAAGCCCGCCTGCGTCAGCTCAGCAGCTCAGAGTAGGTTTTCGGGTCCACGTCTTCCGCCCGTGCGGGATCGAAGCGTGCCGTGCGGTCCTTATCTACCAGCACCGCCCGCACACCTTCCGCGAAGTTTCCTTCTCGACGCAAGTGCCCACCGACCGCCAACTCATTCTTGAGAGCCGTCGCGAGATCCGTCTGCGCGCTGCGACGGAACACCTCCACGATCGCCACGAGACTCGAAGGGTTGGCAGTCTCCAAAGATTCCCGCACGGCCCGTAAGAACTTCGCGTGGTCTTCGGCATTGACATCCCCACTGGCCTCATCGGACTCTGCGATGCGACGCTCGATGTCTACCCACGAGCCATCCGCGAAGGTGTCCACGATCCACTTCTGATGCTTCTCCAGCACGGACTGCGGCTCATCCAGCTCCGACTGATCGATGCGCGCCGCTTGCAGCGCCTCGCGCAGAGACTGGGTGGGAAGTTGTTCGGCCAAGGCGTTTGCGTCGTCAACTAATACGTTGCCCAACCCGGTGAACAACATGTCCGCAGGCGACAACCGCCAGCCCGTGCACCCGATGAACAACCCAATTGCCGGGTCCACGTCCAGGTGCGTGAGCGCGTGCGACATGCCCACGTCGGGCACGAAACCGATGGCAGCCTCGGGCATTGCGCCCAGGGTCCGCGGGGTAATCACGCGGTGAGAACCGTGCGCAGAAATACCGAAGCCGCCACCCATGCACACCCCCTCCATCAGGGCGACGATGGGCTTGTTGTACTCCGCGAGCTGCAGGTTCAGGGCGTACTCATCGCGGAAGAAATCATCGCCGGGCTGATAGTTGCCTTCCATGTCAGTCTCGCGAACGCCACGGACATCGCCGCCCGCGCAGAAAGCGCGCTTGGCCGTGGAGCGGATGATCACCACCTCGATGGAATCATCGCTTTCCCACTTCGACACAGCCTGCGTGATCCCGGCGATCATGTCCGGAGTCAGGGAGTTCAGCGCTTTCGGGCGATCCAGCTCGATGACACCGGCATGGCCCTCAACGCGCGCAACAATATTTTTGTGATCAGACATACCCCAACAGTGCCAGAAAATCCTTGGGCTCGGCTTAAGACCTGATAGTCCTAGACCTATGCGGCTGTGTGGATCTATGTAGCTACTTCTTCGCCTTGCCGGACTTAGCTTTTGCCTTGGAGGACTCGCTGGACTTCTTCGCTTTGTCGGCCTTCTTCGCCTTGTCTTTGTCAGCCTTATCCTTGCCCGACTTCTTCACCTCAGCAGACTGGGCAGCCTTCTTCTTGTCTGCCTTGTCCTTGGCGGCTTTCTTATCCTTCTTGGACTTCGCAGACTTCTCCTCCGCCTTCAGCGCTTCCACGTGCTCCTTTTCCAACTGTTTGGCGGCGTCGGGAACATAACGGAACTGCGTACGAGAAGGACGCTCATACGACGACGCCGACTGCGGACGCGGCGGGATCTTCGGCACCTGCTTCTCCACGTACTCCCACGGGATCGTATTCAACACGTGATTGATCACGTTGATACGCGAGCGCTTCTTATCCTCAGACTCCACCGTGTACCACGGTGCCGACGGGATATCCGTGTGGATGAACATCTCATCCTTCGCACGCGAGTAATCCTCCCAGCGCGTGATGGACTGCAAATCCATCGGCGAAAGCTTCCACTGACGAAGCGGATCCTCGCGACGAGAGGTGAAACGACGGATCTGCTCGTCGTCGGACACAGAGAACCAGTACTTACGCAGCAGGATGCCATCCTCCACGAGGAGGCGCTCAAAGATCGGGGCCTGATGCAAGAAGCGGCGATACTCCTGCGTGGTGCAGAAACCCATCACGCGCTCTACACCAGCGCGGTTGTACCACGAGCGGTCAAAGATGACGATCTCGCCGGCGGTGGGCAGCTTCTCGATGTAGCGCTGGAAGTACCACTGACCCTGCTCACGGGAGTTTGGCGCGGGCAACGCTTCCACGCGGCAGGTGCGCGGGTTGAGATACTGGGTGATGCGCTTGATGGCGGAGCCCTTACCGGCGGCGTCGCGGCCCTCCATGATGATGACCACGCGGGCGCCGGTCTCCACGACCCACTGCTGCATTTCCACGAGCTCGGCCTGCAGGCGCTCTAGCTCTTCCTCGTAGGCGGCCTTGTCCAGCTTGGGCGGTTTGGTGGTGGCTGGTTCGGTGGCGCTGGCGGCGGTAGTGGCGCGTTCAGTGGAGGCGCGTGACTCGGGGCTCATAAATGCTTATGTTACCTGCGCACTTAGGGTTTTCTTCAATTTCCGCAAAGGTGCGCAGCCCTCGCTTCTACCCCGCCTCCGTCCGACCTCTGCTCTGCTCTCGCCGCTGCTCTGCCTTCTATTCCGCTCCCGCGCTTGTGCTCTGCGCTGCTCTACCTTCTTCTCCGCTCCCGAGCTTGTCCTGCTCCCGCCACTGCCCCCGCAGCCGCCTAATTCTGGCGTAGCCTCATACTTCTGTACCAAAACTGCTCACGGCGGATCACTCCTGCAACCTTCAACTGGGGAAATGTAGAACACATTTTGAGAATTGGTACGAAACTATGGAGGCTCCTGACGTCGAACCGAATCGACACATAAATCGCCCCCAACCCGACTTCGAACACACCAACTCACACCCCAACCAAAGATTCTCCAACTCGCAAGGCGAATTCCAAGTCAACATGAGATCTTTAAGTCATGGGAAAGGTTGGGGGACCACTCGTGCTACTAAGGGATACTAATACAGCAGGCAGACAACAGATCCACGCTAAGTACGCTTCGGGGGAACTCGTCCGCGTACGTAGAGGCGTATATCTGCCCACGCAAAAGCACCGACGGTTGACCAGAAGGCAACGAGAAAAACTACACATCGTAGCCACCGCCCTGACACGGCCGAGGTGCATATTGACGGGAAAATCGGCAGCACTCATACACGGCCTGGCCACGCCTTCATACACTTCAAATGGCATCACCGTAGAAATAGGCAATGCGACCAGCACTGGCAGGACGGAAAGAGGGTGCAAGTATCGCAACGTGCCAAATGACCATGAAAGCCGGGCGCAAACCGTCCAGACAGAATTCGGGGAAGTCAGAGCCAGCTCACTGATCGATACCTGCGCCGAGATGGCCCTATGGCATTCCACCCAGGCCGCAGTGACAGCGATCGAATCTGCGTTCCAACGAAGACCGTTGCACGTTGGTGAATGGGAGAAAATGGTTGAGCTCATCATTGAACGGGTAGCCGGCCGGAAAGGTGCGGCTCAAGCACGACAGGCATTGAAGCTGGTCACGCCGTTTTCTGAGAGCCCACGGGAATCAGAGCTCAAAGTCGCTTTGTGGAGAGCCGGGTTTCCTGTGCCCTACCAACAGGTCAATATCTATGCACGCACAGGCGAACTACTCGGCCGCGTAGACTTCATGTTTGAGTGCGGCCTGGTAGTGGAATACGACGGGCGCGTGAAGTATGACAACAGCCTAGGTACTCCCCTGGACCACGTACTTCTGAACGAGCGAAACAGAGAGAAAGCCCTGCAAAACGAGGGATTCGTGGTTCTACGCGTGGATGCGGATAGTTTTTGGGATCAGACTTATCTAGCGCAGATCCATAACTTGCTCAAGCACATGCAGAACGCAGGTTTCTCAGCACCCAAAGCGCAATGGCGAGCTGCTGGGCGCTCATGGAAGGAGTGAAAATCAACTGGGATTCATACTTCTGTACCAAAACTCAATCGGACAGAGCCATTCCCCAAGGTAAATGTCGTGCATGTGACTGGAACCTGCGAGTTTTGGTACGGAAGTATGACGCTTCCTCACCCCCCACTCACTGGCGCTTCCCCAATTGACCGGCATCAGACCCACATGGAGAAGCGCGCCACACCCGCGCCAACCCTCACACCAACACCCCCCACCAGCGCACAAAACCTCAGCACTCTGGCACGTTCACCGCGACGTTCGTCGCCAGTCCGCCACCCGCGGTCTCCTTGTACTTGTCGCTCATATCCGCGCCGGTCTGCTTCATCGTCTCGATCACCTCGTCCAGGCTCACGTGGTGTTCACCATCGCCGCGCAGAGCCATCTTCGCCGCATTGATGGCTTTACCTGCGGAGATAGCGTTGCGCTCGATGCACGGGATCTGCACCAGCCCGCCGATCGGGTCGCATGTCAGGCCCAGCGAATGCTCCATCGCGATCTCTGCCGCGTTCGCCACCTGCCGTGGCGTTCCGCCCAGCACTTCTGCCAAACCGGCCGCCGCCATGGATGCCGCGGATCCGACCTCGCCTTGGCATCCCACTTCCGCCCCGGAAATGGATGCGCGCTCTTTGTATAGCGAGCCCACAGCTCCCGCGGCCAGCAGGAATCGCCGCGCGGTATCTCGTTGCGATGCGCGCCCCGCCGGGGTGTAGTGCTGCGCATAGAACAGCACCGCCGGGATGATCCCCGCCGCCCCGTTTGTAGGCGCGGTAACCGCTCGCCCACCCGCGGCATTTTCTTCGTTCACGGCCAGCGCAATCAGGTTCACCCAGTCCTCGGAGAATTCCGCGGTTCGCCCGGGGTCCTCGTCCATGAGCTGGTCGTACCAGCGCTTGGCGCGTCGCCGCACTTGCAGCATGCCGGGCAGTAGCCCATCGCTCGCTACGCCGCGCTTGGCAGAGTCGCCCATGGCTTGTGCAATGGCATCGAGTCCGGCGTCGATTCCTTCATCGTCCCGCAGGGTGCGTTCGCACCGGCGTTGAATTTCTCCGACGCCAACCTCTCCCGCCTCCGCGAGTGCCACCAATTTCGCACCGGATTCAAAGACTGCCTCTCCGGTGATTTCTTCGAGTTGGGGGATGTCGTCTTCGGTGCGGATGAAGCCTCCGCCGATGGAGTAGTACGTCTGTTTGTAGGACGGTTGGCCATCGCCGAGGTTGGCTACGAACGTCACGGCGTTGGTGTGGATGGTTCGGCGGACGGCGGGGCGCAGGATGATGTCTTGGAAACCGCAGGTCACGGGGATGGACTCATCGCCTGCGAGCCGAAGTGCGCGACCGTCGCGGATCTCT
Source organism: Corynebacterium sp. ED61 (assembly GCF_015233855.1). Classification (NCBI taxonomy): domain Bacteria; kingdom Bacillati; phylum Actinomycetota; class Actinomycetes; order Mycobacteriales; family Corynebacteriaceae; genus Corynebacterium; species Corynebacterium sp. ED61. The sequence goes on from NZ_JADGIT010000002.1 coordinate 206,128, forward strand.
TTGACCCGCACGGTGGAATAGTCCGGATCGATTTCGGAGGGGTCAGCGCCGTCGAGGCCTAGCAGGCAGGCTTCGAGGGTGCCGTGTCCAGTGCCGGTGGCGGCCAGGGATCCGTAGAGGATCACGCTGATGCTCAACCCGGAATCTGCGTGCGGGGTGACTACGTCTGCGAGCTTGCTGTGGTTGGTTTCCACATCTAACTTGGCCCTCGTGCCACCGCGCACCACTGTGCGCAGCTCGCGGGCGAAGCTCAGCCCGGCGCGCATCGGTCCGACGGTGTGCGACGAGGATGGGCCCACACCGATCCGGAACAGGTCAAAGACGCTGACTGTCACTTATTCGCCACCTTCTCCGCTGGATAGAACACGTACCGAGCCACCTGAGTGTGGGGTTAGTCGACCTGGAATTCGGCCATGCGGTCCCAGTGCGTCTTGCCTTCGATCAGCGTGTTGATGATCTCTGGGGTTTCCTTCAGCACAGTGGGGAACAGCTCGGTGGCCTTCTCAAAGTGCTCGGAGTTGACGTGCGCTTCCGCTGCGTCGTCTTCGAATCCTTCTACCAGGATGTATTCGGCTGGGTTGTCCTCGCTGCGGTACCAGTCGAAGAAGAGGTTGCCCTCTTCGGCGCGGGTGGCATCGGTGAATTCGGCCACCACGTCGCGGAAGTTATCCACGTATTCCGGCAGTGGCTTGAAGCGTACGTTGATGAGAATCATAGGGTTGGCCTCCTGTGCATTGTGAGCATGAGTGTCGCCCATCGTACTCCGCGCACAGTAGGGCTTTGTCCAACTAGTCCAGTGGTTCGATTTCGCTTTCCACGACCCACTTGTGGTTCTTCATGGTCATGCCATCGGCCTGGTAGTCCACCATGTAGACGGTCTCGTCCGTGGAGTAGGCGATGTCTCCCTTGGCGCCCTTCATGCCTGCCATGTGGTCGGCGAGGATGGTCACGGGCGTGCCGTCTGCGAGGCGCTGGTCGCCTGCGTTTTCCAGCTCTTCTTGCACGACCCATCGGTGGTCTTCCACGCGGGCGCCGCCATCGGTGGGGTCATAGTTCACCGAGTAGGTGTAGGTGTTAAACGCTCCGACGATGGTGGCTTTCGCCCCGTCCATGCCTTCCATGTGGTCGGCTGTGAGTCGCACGTCGGTGCCCACGGGGAACTTCGGGTCGGTGGCATCGGTGATGCCTTCAGGTGCCGGTCCGCCGTCCATTGGATGTTCCATGTCGTGGCTCGCGTTGTTTTCCATGGTGCTGTGATCATGGGTGGTTTGTTCCGCAGCTTCTTCAGCTTGGGAACATCCGGTTACCAACCCGCCGGTCAGCATGGCGCTCAGAGCGAGGCCGGTCAGCGTTCGCTTGTTCATTGTTCTCCTCGTTGCTCGTGGTTGTGCGGTCTAGCTGCGGGTGGCGCTGTATCCTGCTTCGTCTACAGCGTCGATGACGGCCTGATCGTCCACGGGCTGTTCGCTGGTGACCACGAGACGTCCGGTGTCTGCGCTGACCTCGATTTCGGTGACCCCATCGATGCCAGAGACTTCCTCGCGGACGGCGTTTTCGCAGTGTCCGCAGGACATTCCGGTGACGGTGTATTCAGCGGTAGCCATGGTGAATCCTCCTCGTTGATGATTGCTTCACCAACAAGCCTATACCCCCATAGGGTATACGGCAAGGCTCTCAACAACTACCCTTCGCGCTGCTCCGCTATCTCCAACCACCGCATTTCCAGCTCCTCGTGCTGCTCCTGCGCTTCCCTGACCTTGGCATCCAGCTCCGTTAGCTCATCCGCCGCCGAGGCATCGCTAGACATACGCTCGGCCACCTCTGCCATCTTTGCCTGCAGCTTCTCCAGTTCCTTGGACACCTTGCCCATCTTCCGTTCCACGGCATTCATCTCTTTTTGCAGCTCGCGGTCCTCTTGCGCGCTCAGCGTGGTTCTCGGTGCGCTGTTGTGGTTTTCCGACGCCACCTCAGCGACCGTCGCACCTCGATCCGTAGCCTGCGCCGCTTCCCCGCCCAGTGCCTTGTTATCGGGCGCCGTGGAACCCTGCTTCTTCCGGCGTTCCAGGTACTGCTCAATTCCACCCGGCAAGTTCGTCAGATTTTTATCCCCAAACAGCGCCCACGTGGAGTCACACACGCGCTCGATCAGATAGCGGTCGTGGGAGATCACCACCATGGTGCCCGGCCACGAGTCCAACAAGGACTCCAGCTCCTGGAGGGTGTCAATATCCAAATCATTCGTGGGCTCATCCAACAGCAGCACGTTCGGCTCAGCCATCAGCACGCGCGTCAGCTGCAGGCGGCGGCGCTCGCCACCAGACAGATCACCCACGGGCGTGCGCTGCCGCTTGGCGCTGAATCCCAGGCGCTCAGCCAGCTGCGAGGCGGACATTTCTTTGTCGCCAATAGTGACGTAACTGGCCACATCCTGGACTGCGTCGAGTAGGCGTCGGGAAGGATCAAGATCATCCAACTCCTGCCGCAACCAACCCAAACGCACCGTCTTGCCCTCCACGCGACGGCCGGAAACCAACGGATTTTCACCCGCGATGGTGCGCAACAACGTGGTCTTGCCAGAGCCATTCACGCCCACCAAACCAATGCGCTCACCGGGACCAAGACGCCAGGTCAGATCGTCCACCAAGGTGCGCCCGTCCGGGGTGGCCACCTCAGCATCCACCAAGTCGATGACCTTCTTGCCCTGGCGGCGAATAGAAAACTTCTGCAGCTCCACCGAATCACGCGGCTGTGGCACATCTGAAATCAGCGCCTCAGCAGCCTCAATGCGATAGCGCGGCTTGGACGTGCGCGCAGGAGCTCCGCGGCGCAACCACGCCAGTTCCTTGCGCGCCAAATTCTGCCGACGCTGCTCCGCCGCATCCGCCTGGCGCGCACGCTCCGCGCGGGCAAACGTCCAATCGTTGTAGCCACCCTCGTACACGTCCACCACGCCGTCGTGAACTTCCCACGTGGTGGTGGCAATCGTGTCCAAGAACCAACGATCGTGGGTGACCACCACCAGCGAGGTATTGCGTTGCAGTAGGTGCTCCGCCAGCCACTGCACGCCCTCCACGTCCAGGTGGTTTGTCGGCTCATCCAGAATCAACAGGTCCAGGTCCTGCACCAAGGCACCTGCCAGGCCGGTGCGGCGGCGCTCACCACCCGAAAGCTCGCGGACCTTCGTGTCCAGCCCCAACTCCGCGACGCCCAGCCCATGCAGCACCGCACGAATCCGCGGGTTGGACGCCCACTCGTAGGTCTCCACGCCCAACGGCTTGAGCACAGCATCCCCCACGGTGGTCTCGGCGAGAGTGTCATCGGTGAGCACTTCGCGAAGCACGTCCTGGTTCACCATCGCCATGCGCAGGTCATTGTTGCGCGACACACGACCGGAATCCGGCGTGTCCGCGCCGTACAAAATGCGCAACAACGTGGACTTTCCTCCACCGTTGAGGCCCACCACCCCCACACGATCGCTGGAGTTGATACCCAAGCTCACGCCGTCGAGGAGAGTCTTGAGGCCATAGGACTTGGACACGTTCTCCAAGTTGATGAGGTTGGTCACGCAGTGAACCTTTCGGGGTTGTGTGGTTATTTATTCGGTCAAGCCAGATTCGCGGATGACCGCAGCGTCCGCCAGCCGCGCATGTCCCGCAGGAGTGGTGGTGGTCATCGTCGCACTGGCCTTGCCAGACACGGACACGGCGGTGGCCACCTCGAGTGCATGCTCCGCATCGCGGCAAAGCATCGCGATGGTGGGGCCCGAACCAGACACGATACTCGCCAACGCGTCTGCTTCCTTGGCCGCGGCCAAGGTTTCTCGCAGCGAGGGAAGCAGGCTGATGGCTGGCGCTTGCAGGTCGTTGACCAGCAACGGAGCTAGTTGTTCAGGATCGCCACTGTGCAGCACGCGGATCAGCTCATCAGTAGAGCCCGCGTGGGAGTGCGAGCGCCCACTCTCCCGCTGCTTGTCTAGCTGCGCAAACACCTTCGGAGTGGACAGCCCGCGCTTGTCCGTGGCGATCGCCCAATGGTACGGGCCGCGAGCCATCACGCTGACCAGCTCATCGCCGCGTCCGGTGCCCAGAGCAGTCCCGCCCAGAAGGCAAAACGGCACATCGGCACCCAGGCTGGCTGCAATCCGATATTCCTCGTCCCGGCTCAGCACCACGTGGTCCCGGGTCTCATGATGCCGCGAGCAGTAGAACTCCACGGCCGCTACCAGCGCCGCAGCCGCATCCGCCGAGCCTCCGGCCATGCCCCCGGCCACCGGCACACCCTTATCTATGTGGATGGCCACGGGCGGGACCTGAAAGTCCGCGCCCATCTGCTGCGCCACGCGCTGCTGCACCGCGGCCACTGCGCGCACCGCGAGGTTCGTTTCGTCCCTGGGCACCAGATGTGCGTCATGTCCTTCCACGGTCACGGTCGCTCCTTTTTCCGACGCCACCTCCGTCAGATGCACCGTCTCCTGCAAAGCCACAGACTGAAAGACTGTCTCCAGATCGTGATAGCCATCATCCCGCACATCGGAGACTCCCAGATGCAGGTTGATCTTGCCGTGCGCGATCGCCGAGATAGTGATTGCCATCTGTTAGCCTTCCTGTCCTGCGCGTTCTGGGGCGTGGATTCCCTGGTGCATCGCCACCTTAGCCAAGGCAACAAACTGGGTAGTGGAGAGCTTCTCGCCGCGCTCCTTCGGGTCAATCTCGGCCTGCACCAAAGCCGCTTCCGCAGCCACACCAGAGCCGAACCAGCCAGAAAGTGCTGCGCGGAGAGTCTTGCGGCGCTGGAGGAAGGCGGCGTCGGCAAGAGAAAAAACGGTGCGCCGAAGATCCTCCTCGCCGGTGCCTGCGGGCAGGTCCTCCAACGACCACGGGCGGGTCTCCGCGGTCCACCGAACGATCTTGACTAGGCCAGAATCGATCTTCGGAGCCGGCCAGAACACATTCTTGCCAATGGTCGCCGCGCGGGTGACGCGGCCGTAGAATCCGGCCTTGACACTCGGCACGCCGTAGACCTTGGATCCGGAACCGGCTGCGAGTCGATCCGCGACCTCCAGCTGCACCATCACCAGCACTCGATCAATCGTCGGGAACTCGTGCATGACGTGCAGCAAGACTGGCACGGAGACGTTGTACGGCAGGTTCGCCACCAGTGCAGTGGGTAGTGGGCGATCCGCGGATTCGAAATCCTGCCGAGTGATGCGCAGCGCATCCTTGGGGATCACGTGGAAGCGATCCGCGAAGGGCTGCGCGAAATGCTCGATGGTTGCCGGAAGGCGCTGGGCGAGGCGCGGGTCAATCTCTACTGCGGTGACAGAGCCCACCGTGTCCACCAAGGCGAGGGTCAAAGATCCGAGGCCGGGACCGACTTCCACCACGGAATCTTCCGCGCCCACTTCCGCGGCACTGACGATCTTTCGCACCGTGTTGGGATCGTTCACAAAGTTTTGCCCCAGCTTCTTGGTGGGGGAAATGTCCAGCTCCTCGGCTAGTTCCCGCACCTGGATGGGGCCCAAAAGTTGCGCGCGGGCGGTGTCCGGGTCAGTCATGTGTCTCCTTTGCGACTTCTCACATGAGAATAGCCCAGCAAAGCGCTGGGCTAAATTTCTCGATGCACGTGACTGACGGCCCCTTGGGCTTGCACCTCAAGACTTGTGGGTGGTGGCGTGAAAGTTAGCTCAGGCCCATCTTGGAGGTACATGCAGGCCATGCGCCCCAACCCTGTGCAGCCTGTACCTTTTCTGCCACGGCGATCTGCTGCTCGCGGGTAGCCAGGTCAGCACGTGGAGCGTACTGGGTGCCGCCGAAGCCCTCCCACGTCTGCTGGGTGAACTGCAGGCCGCCGTAGAAACCGTTGCCGGTGTTGATGGCCCAGTTGCCAGTGGCCTCACACTGAACGAGCTCGTCCCACACGGTTCCGCCAGCAACGGCTGGAGCGCTCGCGGCTGCTGGTGCGGCAGGCTTGGTGCCCACGCTAACCACGCGCTCGCGCGCTGGGGTGAGCTCATCGCGCTTGATGACCTCGCGACCAGCCTCTTCACCGTTGACCTCGCGGATACGCACAGTCACGCGCTCGCGACCTGCCGCACCTGGGTTGACCACGGTTTCTTCGCCCTCAGGAGCGTTGGGATCCTCCACGCGACGAACTGGAGGCTCGATGTCTCGTTCTTCCGTGACTTCCTTGTTGCTCACGCGAAGCACGTCGACGTGCATGTTCTCCGTCAGTGGGGTGTCCGCGGAAGGGGTGACCTTATCGTCTGGACCCAGCGGAGTGCCACGCAGCTTGAAGATATCGCCCACGGTGGCTGCAGGAAGGCTCATGCGGCCTTCCTTTCCGCCATCGTTAATGGTGAAGAACTTGTTGGTAGAGATCTTCAGGTCCATGCCCTCCAGAGGGATGGACTGGTTGGAAGCGGTAGACAGCGCATCATTAGAGTCGCCGCGACCAATCTGGTTCAGCAGGTCGCCGACGGTCAGCGCGGTGGTGTCTACTTCGCTGGCTTTGCCGTCGATGATGAGGTTGACCTGACGGGTAGAGCGGACGGTGATGGTCTCGTCATTGTCCACGGACTCGCCGAGGGCTGGGGTAACCAGATCTTGGTCGCCCACGTTTACGCCGGCAGAATCCAGGATTCCCTGCACGTCGGAGGACATGGATGAAGCCTGCATGATCTCGCCGTTGACGTCGAGCGTGACGTCCTTCTGCGTTGCCACTGCAGCTCCGCCGCCAACCACCAGGGTGGCCAGCATGCCGCCCGTTGCTAGGCGCAGCGGGGTGGAGTTGGTGTGGTTAATGCGGTGCAGGTGGGACTTCTTCTTTGGTGACACTCGGTTCTTGCCTCTCACAGCTTCATCGCCGTTGTGTGGCGACGAAGAACTTCAGAAATTTCCCGCCTCGCAGAGGCAGGACTCGGGATCCTTCAAACAATCTTTTGTCACAATACGATAACGAAATGGTTACGTCCAAAATCTCGGCAAGATTGTCAGACAAATCACAGAAATCGCCCCCATCTGCACAAACAATCCAGTCACACGAGTTAACAGGCGTAAACATGAGCGCACAGCAGTAAGCGTGCGCCCCGTTTTATAACAAAAGCAACACGGATTACATCTCCGTAATTTCCCCGAGTCCGTAGATCCTGCGCGCATTTTCCGTCACCTGCGCCGCCAACGTAGCGGCGCTCACGTCACGCACATCCGCCAGCATCCGCGCGGTGTAGCCCACGAAGCTGGGCTCATTGCGCTGTCCGCGGAACGGTTCTGGGGTCATGTATGGCGCGTCAGTCTCCACCAGAATCTGCTCTGCTGGTGCGATCCTCGCTGCCTCCCGCATCTCCACATTGCGCTTGAACGTGGAATTGCCAGCAAAGGAGAGAATATAGCCACGCTCCAACGCTTCCTTCGCCACATCCAACGGCGAGGAGAAGCAGTGCAGGATGACGTTGACCGGCCGCGGCGCATCGTCCAGCACCCGCATCAGGTCCTCATCTGCTTCGCGATTGTGAATCATCAATGGCTTGCCGGAGCTGACCGCCAGATCGATGTGCCAGCGCAGTGCTTCTTCTTGCACGTCCAAGCTTGGCGTGGACTCGTCCTTGCCCAGCCAGTACGTATCCAACCCGGTCTCTCCGATGGCCACGCAACGTGGGTCGTCGGCCATCTCCGTCAGCCGAGCACGGGCCGCTTCATCGAGCTCGTGCGCGCGCGTCGGGTGGATCGCGCAGGCTGCCCACACTCGCGGGTGGAAGTGTGCAGCCTCGAGAGCACGTTCGGTCTCCTCGAATCCATCCCCCACTGTGCACACGCCGACTAGACCAGATCCCGCGGCACGATCCATGAGACGCTCCACCCCGTCGCGATATGTCTCAGGCGAGCCCCCTTGTTCGCTCTTGCGAAACGCGGAGTACAGATGCGTATGCGCATCAAACAGCGGGTAATGCTTTTCCGGAGGGACTGCAACTGGCCGAGACTTCTTAGACATGTCCCCCAACTTAGCGCGCTCAGCGCACTATTCGACAGGCGCTACCGGCGCCCACTCCGGCCCGGTAACACCCAACTCAGGATCCAGCTTCGGAAACAGCGGCTTCGGCTTAGACAGTGGAGTTCCCGGCTGCAGGTCCCGGCGGGCCCAGGTGGCCTGTTGGTCGTCGTAGTCTCCCATGATCACGGGGTACGAGCGTCCTTGTTCTGGCAAGCCGACGCCAACAGGTGTCCGTGGAGACTCATCCGTAACTTCCACGATCTTCGGCTGTGCGGCCCACACGCCCTGGCCACCTAAGGTTTCGAAGATCTTCTGCGCGCTAAACGGCAGATAGGGGGTCAGCAGGGTGTTGACGTCCGAGACAATCTGCAGCGCCACGTACAAGACAGTCGCCAGGCGCTCGCGCTGCGTTTCATCCTTCGCCAGCTTCCATGGCTCCATCGCGGCGATGTACTGGTTGGTACGCCCTGCGATACGCATGGCTTCGGTGATGCCCGCCTTGAAGCGGGACTTATCCAGCGCCTGTCCCACCACATCGAAAGCCTGGGCTGCTTCGTCCAGCAGTGCCTGATCCTCGGCCGTGAATTCACCGGGAGTGGGAACTTCCCCAAAGTTCTTATGCGCCATGGAGACGGTGCGGTTAACCAAGTTGCCCCATTCGTTGGCCAGCTCACCGTTGATGCGGCGTACAAACTCGTCCCAGGTGAAGTCCGTATCCGTGGTCTCTGGACCGGCCATGGCGATGAAATAACGCAGGGAGTCTGGGCCGAATTCGCGGAGAAAGTCGCGCACGTAGATCACGACGCCCTTGGAGGAACTGAACTTGGAACCAGACATCGTCAAGAATTCCGAGGAGACAACCTCCGTCGGAAGGTTCAAAGCCGGCTCCCCCAACGGACCGGGTTTTCCACCCTTGGTTCCCTTGCCGTCATAGCCGAGCAGCTCTGCTGGCCAGATCTGGGAATGGAAGGTGATGTTGTCCTTGCCCATGAAGTAGTAGCTCAGAGCCTCGGGATCATTCCACCACTTACGCCATGCTTCTGGTTGGCCGGTACGCCAAGCCCATTCGATCGACGCAGAAAGATAGCCCACCACGGCGTCGAACCACACATAGAGCTTCTTGGCATTATTGTCTTGCCAGCCCTCGATGGGAACGGGGATGCCCCAGTCGATATCGCGAGTCATCGCACGGGGACGCACGTCCTTGAGCAGGTTCAAAGAGAACTTCAGGACGTTCGGACGCCAGTCTTTGCGCTCGTGCAGCCACTCCTCGAGTGCACCAGCCAGGGACGGCAGATCCAGCATGATGTGCTCGGTGTCCACAAACCCTGGGGTCTCGCCGTTGATCTTGGAGCGCGGATCGATCAAATCCGCTGGATCCAGCTGGTTGCCGCAGGTATCGCACTGATCTCCGCGGGCATCCGTGGCGCCACAGATGGGACACGTTCCCTCGATGTAGCGGTCCGGCAGGGTGCGACCCGTGGATGGACTGATAGCACCGCGGGTGGTCTCCTTGACCATGTATCCATTGTCATTCAGGCCGGTGAACAGTTCCTGCACCACGGCGTAGTGATTGCGCGTGGTGGTGCGAGTGAACAGGTCATAGGACAGACCCAGTCCTGCGAGATCCTCAACGATGATGCGGTTGTAGCGATCCGCGAGTTCCTGAACGCTCACGCCTTCCTTCTCCGCCTGTACCAGCAGAGGGGTTCCGTGCTCATCGGTGCCGGAGACCATCAACACCTCGTTGCCCACCATGCGTTGGTAGCGGGCGAAAACATCCGAGGGGACACCGAAGCCTGCAACGTGACCGATATGGCGAGGGCCATTGGCATATGGCCAAGCAACGGAGGTGAGAACGCGTTTCGTCATGGCTCCTAGCGTATTAGATGGCGCGACAGATGGTGAATGCGGGCTGGGTGCACGCCGCGAAAGTCGGGCCGTTCCCCCATATCCATATCTTGCCTTCCAAAAGAAAAAATTTTCTCCAATATCTAAGATTACACCCGAGGGCAAGGATGAAATTGCACGTAGCAAACGTTTCTGCCTGCAGTTCTTGCACTTAGTAAGTAGCCACTTTTTTATTTCAGAACAAAACTAATAGTGTGAGGTTTTCAACGTTCTGCATCATTTCTTTACCCCTGTTTAATCCACTAGTGTAAAGTTTCTGTTTGTTTGTCACACCCAGTCCGGCGCAAGTTGATCTCCTTCCGCTGGGCTCCACCTGCTTTTCCTGAAGGAAATTTGTGCATCTCTCACGTTCGACCAACCTAGGTCTGCAGATCATTGCAGAGCTTTCTCGCCAGCAAGTACAGGCGGGTGAGACAACCCGGCTGACCGCCGCAGGCATCTCAGAAGCTCTCGGTGCCTCCCCCACTCACGTCGCCAAACTCACCTCGCGACTCGTGGAAATCGGCATCATTAAATCCTCCCGAGGTCGCGCCGGAGGCATTCACATCATCAAGGGCGGCTTGCGCTTCCGTCTCGGGGAATTGATCCGCAAGCTCGAAGGCCCAGTGGAACAGGTTGACCGATACATTCAGCCTCTCGTCGCCGAATCGAACGGCTCCAGCTCCGAGGCGCAGAGGTCCTTCGAACTCGTTCTGCAAGAAGCCGAAGATCGCTTCTACGCCGAGCTGGATAAGTTCACGGTGGCAGACGTTCTCGATCTCGATATTTCCGGCCAGCACTTCCTCATGAAGGACTAACGGCAAGATCTCGGTCTCCCCAGACAAAAAGGAGGCGCTCCGCACTTAGTGCGGAGCGCCTCCTTTTGCATTGCGCCAGGAAACCCGAGCGCTCGCTAGTTTAAGAACCTAGGACTTGTCCTTGACCACGCTAGGCGTGGTGGATTCGTAGGCTTCAAACAACTCTTCATCGGAGTAGGAACCAGCATCATCAGCAGCGGCAACAGCAGTATCAGCTGCCTGCCGTGCATCGTGCACAGCAGCCTGTGCTTGCTCCACGATGTCCTGAATGTCTTCCACCTTGATGACGTTGACCACGCCTTCATCCGTTTCCACATCGTGGATCGGCAACACGGAGCCTTCCTCTTCGGTGGTACCCACTGCAGCAGCGGGTGACTCACCGAATTCTTGGCGGTGCCAGGTCTCCTTTTTCTTCTGACCGATCCGGCGTATCTGGGACTGACGCAGCGTGTACTTGCGGTACTCCTTTTCTGCAAGGTGCGCAGGATCGTTCGCGAGACCGCGGGCGATGGCGAAGGTCAGACCGATGATGATCAGCACGAACGGGCTGGCCGCGATGATCGTCAGGTTCTGCAGGTTGGTCAACGCGTCTTCTCCACCGGTCGTCAGCATGACCACGGCGATCAAAGCCGTCAACAGGCCCCACACGACGGTGACCGAACGAGAAGCTGTTTCCTTACCGTTTTGCGACATCGAGCCCATCACGGTGGATGCCGAGTCCGCGGAGGTAATGAAGAACGTCGCCAGCAGCAGCATGGCGATGAGGCTCACGACCACGCCACCTGGGAACTCGTGCAGCAGCGTGAACAGCTGGGAGGTAGCGTCGCCGTCTCCCCAAATGGAACGACCTTCCTTCTCGAAGGTGATCGCCGTGCCACCGAAGATGGAGAACCATACGACGGAAACGATCGTTGGCACCAAGAGCACCACGATGACGAATTCGCGAATCGTGCGACCGCGGGAAATGCGGGCGATGAACATGCCCACGAATGGGGACCACGAGGTCCACCATGCCCAGTAGAAGATCGTCCACGCGTTCAGCCAAGACTCAGTTTCTTCACCAGCATTGGCAGAGCGGGATGCCATGTCAAAGAACTCAGATAGGTAGCTTCCCAAAGCGTTCGGGAAGTAGTTCAGGATGATCACCGTAGGGCCCACGATGAACACGAATAGCGCGAGGATCAGTGCCAGCACCATGTTGAAGTTGGACAGGTACTGAATTCCCTTGCCCACGCCAGAAGCAGCGGACACCAAGAAACACAGACCCAGCACGGCAACGATGGCGACGATAACCATCTGGCTTGGGTTGGTCACCAGATCATTAACTTCCAGACCAGAGCGAATCTGCAGGGCACCAAGACCCAGAGATGCCGCAGTACCGAACACCGTGGCGAAGATCGCCAAAATATCGATGACCGAACCAATAGGCCCCTCGGCGCGCTTCTTGCCAATCAGCGGGATGAAGGCAGCGCTCAGCAACTGCTTGTTACCCAGGCGGTAGGAGGAGTAGGCAATGGCAAGCGCCACGACGGAGTAGATCGCCCATGGGTGCAGGCCCCAGTGAAAGATTGTGGAGGCGAAAGCAGGTCCGGCCTGTTCCGCTTCATGTCCTGGCACGCCGTTGCGGAAGAACGTCAGTGGCTCGGTGGTTCCGTAGAACATCAGGCCAATGCCCATGCCAGCAGCAAACAGCATGGAAATCCAGCTCACCGTGCTGAATTCCGGACGCTCGTTTTCCTTGCCCAAACGGATGTGGCCGAACTTGCTCATAGCCACGAAGAGGACGAATCCCACGAAAGCAGTTCCGGCCAGCATGAACAGCCAACCGAAGTCTTCCACCAGGTAGTTCAGGACGTTTCCTGATACTTCCGCGAAGGAATCCTTGCCGATGAGGCCCCACAGAACTACCGCAGCCACCAACACTACGGCCGTGATTGTCACGACCCAGTTGATGGACATATTGTCCTGGTCTGCCTCGCTCTCTACATGTCTCGTATTATCCTGAACGTCAGTCATTCCTTCTACACTGCTGTGTTTCGGCTCACTAATCAACTTCTTAGAACCCAGATTTCGGTCTATGAGCTGCGGTTTTCCAATTATTACCCCGGTAAACTGCAGGTCAGGCGCAAGACCATGCCCGTTCATCAAGAATCGATAAACTTATACTGACAGACTGCGAAACGGCCAGAAACTAGCCGTTCCGTTGCCCCAACACCGCCTCATAAAGCTCGCGCTTGCTGGCGCCCATCTGTTGCGCCACTTCTCCGCACGCGTCCTTGAGCCGCTGTCCCCCAGCCACCTTGGCCTCCACCTTGTCCACCAACTGCTCCGGGTCCACCGCAATGGCCTCGGTACGGCCCTCGATGACCACGCTGATCTCGCCCTTGACACCCTCGGCCGCCCATTCCGCGAGCTCGCCCAGGGTTCCCCGCTTGACCTCTTCAAAGCGCTTCGTCAACTCCCGGCACACAGCGGCAGGCCGATCCCCACCCATCACTTCAGCAGCGATGCCCAGCGTGTCCGCCAATCGGTGCGGCGATTCGAAGAAACAGGTGGCATGGGTGGCGTCGAGAAAAGTAGAAAAGAACGTACGGCGCGCACCGTCCTTGCGGGGCGCAAACCCCACGAACGCGAACTTGCCCACTCCCAATCCGGACAAAGCAAGGCTGGTCGGCACGGCAGAAGGACCCGGCAAGCAAGTCACAGGCACGCTAGCTTCGTAGGCAGCCTGCACCACCGGGAACCCAGGATCGGACACAGACGGCATGCCCGCATCCGTGACCACCAGCACGCGCTTGCCCTCACGGGCGAAGTTCACCAACTGGCTGGCCCGGTCATTCTCGTTGTGATCAAAGTTGCTGAGCACCAGCGCCTGGATCTGAATCCCCAGGGCATCTGCCAGAGCCCGCGTCCGCCGCGTATCCTCCGCGGCGATGACATCCGCACTGCCCAACGCATCGATCAAGCGAACCGACGCATCCAGAGGATTGCCCAGCGGTGTGGCCGCCAAAATGATTCCACCCTGTGGCAGCGGACGGCGAGCAGCAGCGGTGGCCAACAAACTTTCCATGTGCCCCACGGTACTTCACGGTGTCCGCCAGGTTCACTAGACTAAGTCCTCGTGCCTCTTGCCACCCTCGCTCCCCCGCCCTCGTCCGCGCGTGCTGCTCGCACGCCAGCCCGCGGACTGTCGCGGTTTCTGCAGTGGAGCCGGTGGCAAGCAATCTTAGGCAGCCTGGCGGTGCTGGCGATGGCGCTGCGTCTGCCGATGCTGAGCCGGCCAACGGATGCCGGAACCCCCATTTTCGACGAAAAACACTACGTCCCCCAGGCGTGGCAGATCCTGCGTGGGTTTGACGGGCTGTTTGTCGGCGGGATTGAGGACAACCCCGGCTTTGGCCTGGTGGTGCATCCCCCGCTTGCCAAGCAACTGCAGTCAATTGGCATGTGGGTGTTTGGCTACACGCCGGTGGGATGGCGCATCGTCACGGCGTTGCTGTCTGTGATGGTCATCCTTCTGATCGCATCCATCGCGAAGCGGATTTCTGGTTCCGAGTGGGTCGGCTTGCTGGCGGGCATTCTGGCACTTTCGGACGGCATCCTGTTCGTCACTGGCCGCTCTGGCATGTTGGATCACACCCAGACTCTGTTTGTGGTGGCTGCGGCCTACTTCGCAGTGCGAGACCACCAGCAGATGGACACCGTGTTTTCCCGGGTGCTGGTGCAGGGGCGCATCTCGGACTTTCCCGTTGGTCCGCGCGCGGGTTTCCGCTGGTGGCGGTTTGCCGCCGGGGTGGCGCTGGGGCTGAGCCTGTCCGTGAAGTGGTCTGGGCTCTATTACATGGCCTTTGCCGGGGTGGCTTTTGTGGTGGCGGATTATTTGCGACGCAAGCGCTACGGCGTGCGCAAACCTCTTCTTGGAATGCTGGGCTTGGATGCTGTCTCCGCGTTTGCCTCGCTGGTCATCGTTCCGGTCATCATCTATCTGCTGAGTTTCCGTGCGTGGTTCGCGGGCGATTCCTCTGTCTATCGGCACGCCGTAGAAGCGGGCAAGGCTGGTGGCTTCAGCGCAGACGGCCTAGTGGGGTTGCTTCCCCAGGCGCTGCAGAACTTTCTGTACTACCAGCAGTCCGTGCTGCAGTTTCACACGGAGCTGACCAACTCTGCGGGGCACGTGCACCCATGGGAATCCAAGCCGTGGTCCTGGCTGGTCAGCTCACGCAGCCTGATGTATTACAACCCGGATGTGGATTCCGAAGGCATGCGCCACATCGTGTTGTTGGTCGGCACTCCCGCCATTTGGTGGCCGTGCGTGCCGGTGCTGTTGTGGGGTCTGTGGTGCTGGTTCATTCACCGCGACGGCCGTTGGACCATTCCATTGGTGGGCTTTGCCGCAGGATTCCTACCGTGGCTTCCAGTCATGGACCGGCAGATGTACCTGTTCTACGCAGTGAACTTGGCGCCGTTCTTGATCCTCGCCTTGGCCTTAGCGCTGGGACAGATCAGCACGTGGCGGATTGCTCAACCCGGCCAGGTCCCTTCGCAGTACAAGGCCGTCAATTGGTGGAAGAAACACACGGGGCGGATCGTGGTGGTTTTCTACGTGGCGTTCTGCGTGTGGAACTTCCTGTTCTTCCTGCCCATGTACACGGGCATGCCGCTGACCGCGTTGGATTGGTACTCGCGGATATGGCTGCCTAGCTGGGCATAACCGGTCTGAAAGCTGGTTAATCGCCGGCGCGGAAAGTGGAGTTCGTCTCCACATCCAACCGAGAAAAGCTCACTGGCTGGGCCGTCAGCCACCGCCAGTACTGTCGCAGCGGCGTTACCGTGTGCACTCGCGCGAGCCAGCACGTGATCAGAGCAATAACGGCCACCAAGTGCAGAGCCAAGGTGCCCAGCACGCTCGGGACATCCACGGAAGTCTCTACCAGCCCCATCACGATGTCCCGGGTGGCAATGCCCGCGCCGAATGCCCACATCGCTAGGTAGATCGGCAGCAAAGCCCCCGCCACCCGTGGCTTCCACGCGGCCCACGCCAAGCCAATCCCCAGCGCAAAACGAGTGGTCGCGGCATCCATCACCAATCGGGCTATCGCCGCATCCTGGGTATCGGAGGTGTCCACAGTGGGCAATGAGCCGGTCCCCGTGGGAAGGCTGGCTCCTAGCGTCGAGCCAAACAACAACACGCCCGCCCACACCAAAAACGCCACGGCCAGCCCGGCCAACACCACACGAGACAGCGTCAGCGGCAGTGAACGCGCGCGCATAGTGCTTGCCACCTGCGGGAAATCGACTGTCGCATCGAGGACGCGCGCGGCGGCTTCATTCGCGTCGCGGGAGGGCTGTGGCTCGGGGGCCAAGTTGAATTTCAGCTGGCGGCCCAGCGAAGAGACCGTGGAAAACCAGCGCTGGCACTCCTCGCAGCCTGCTAGGTGCGCGTCCACCACATCATCGGGAAGAGTGGGAGTTTCGCCATCCAGCCGCGCGGACAACGCGGTACGCACGTCATCACAATTCATGACTGGTCACTTCCTCCCTCACGCAAAGCGGGACAGTGCGCGATCCAAACTGGCTCGTCCAGCTCCGAAGACAACAATAATCAGGCAGCAGACAAGCAACACAAGCGGCAGCTCAACGCCGTTGTCCACCGCGTAGAAACCGTGCGGCATGTGCAGGAAATAGAAGTTAATCAAGGTGACGATGGCCAGCGCTCCCGCCGCGGCGGTGGCCAGCAAGCCGGTAATGAGCAACGCCCCACCCAGCATCTGGGTGATTGCGGAGAGCCATGCCATCACTTCCGGGGCAGGAACCTCCGCGGCCCGGTGAAGCTCCACGGTGCCTTCAGTCCCGTCCATGCCACGCTGAAACACCATCTCCCAGCCATGGGCGATAAAGCTCACGCCCAGAACGAGGCGAACGAGCAGCAAAACGGCATCGCGTAAAACCTGGTGGTTCATCGTGAGAACAGAACCTTAGACAGCGTGAATGCGCTGCTGGGAGCCGTAGTTCGCGCGACCGTAGGCGGCATCGTCAGCGTAGTAGGAGTCTTCGTCGTGGTAGTCGAAGTAATCGCGGGAATCAATGTAGCTGAGGTGATCGAACTCGGGATCAGCATCGTCAGCTTCCACGATCACGGCACCCGGACGGCGCAGGCGGTCAGGCACGCCAAGCTCCTCGTCCTCCGTGTTGCGCACGCCCAGGCGGGCGCGGCGCATGCGGGCGATACGACGCCGGCGCATCTTCGCCTCCTCGATCGCGCTGCGGCGTAGGAAGTACAGGTACATCGCGGTCACGCCCAGGGCAATCACGGGAGCAATCCACGCGGCAGATCCGAAGATCATGCCGGCGCCCACGGACACGATGCACAGCACCAGCAGGGCAAGCAGCATCTGCTTACGTCGCTTCAATCGGCGCTGCGCAGCCGCCTGCGAGGCCACTGGGTCGTAGACGCCGCGACCCTTGCGCGCGGCCAGGTACTGCATGTCTTCATCGTCCAGCTCGGCGCGAGTGGATTCCTCTTCCTCGCGCAGCTTCCGCGCCATCGCCGTAGCGTGCGCGGCGGCTTCCTTTTCCCCATTTTCGACGCCACGCTCAGCCTCTTCCACTGAAGCTTCCGGGTCCAGGTCTGAGCCGCGGAAGTATGCGTCGGAAATACTGCGGACCTGGCGGCGAGAGGTCTCGGCTTGGTCGTCTTCCGCGTCGTGGGCCTGGTCATCTTCCTCAGCTTCTGCCACCAAACGGATTGGCGCGAAGGAGCCCGTATCGGCTTCGCTGTGGGAGCGGAACGTGGAGGACTCAGCTGCATCAGCAGACTCAGCCTCAGCTTCTGCCTCTGGGTCTGCGTCTGATTCGACCACTTCGCCATCGATAGTCTCCGCAGCTGCCACAGCGGAATCCTCGTCGGCGGTCTCGGTCACGATCTCTGCATCAACTGGCTCTGCCTCGACAGACTCCGCGTCCACGGTCTCTGGCTCCGCTGCCTCAGCGAAATCCTGGTTCTTGGCTGCACGGGAGAAGTTGCGGCCGCGTCCGGACAGCCCGGCCCGGTCCTTGAGGCTCAGCGGACGTGACTCGTCCTCGTCGTCGAGCAAGAAGAATTCCGGCTCCGCGTCCACCAGCTCCAGCTCTTCGTCGGCATCGGAGAAGCGAAAGCTCTCCGCCGCAGGCGCGAGGCGCTTTTTACGGCTCATCGTCTCGCCACCCTGGTGCAGAACACGGGTCTCGGTGAGTGCCTTCGCGGTACGGCGAACGGGCGACTGATTACGGAGCAGAAGTGGTGCGAGTAGCACGATCCACACGACGGCAATGAGCAGTAATGATCCGGACACGGCGAGATGTCCTCCCAACAGGTTATTGAATGCGGCAGCAGTTGGATTCCAAGTTATCGCTACCGCGCTGACCTATGGCCGTGCCACGCCGAAGACTCTTCTGGGAACTCGCTGTGAGCCGTCCGAGCCACCGGATTTTAGGACTTCTTACGCTTCCCTGGCGGCACGTAGACAAGCTCGCCCTCGTGAACCATGCGCTCCACGAGTCCGCGGGATTCCTCGCCGAAAAGCTCCTCGCGAGTGACGGCCATGAGGTAATGATCGGTCCACTCACCGTTGATGTGGAGATTGCGCTTGAGGAAACCTTCCTCGCGGAACCCCGCCTTCTTCAAAACCGCACGGGAGGAGGCGTTTTCTCCCATCACCGTGGCTTCCACCCGGTGGAGTCCCAAGGTCTTCATTGCATGATCGACGCCAAGCGCCACCGCAGCCGTGGCTACTCCCTGACCCGT
The DNA here is from genome assembly GCF_015233855.1 of Corynebacterium sp. ED61. NCBI lineage: Bacteria > Bacillati > Actinomycetota > Actinomycetes > Mycobacteriales > Corynebacteriaceae > Corynebacterium > Corynebacterium sp. ED61. Next base: position 224,605 of record NZ_JADGIT010000002.1, read on the forward strand.
TTGCTTTGAGTGGACCCAGTAGCCAATCCAGCAGCTGGAGACTATGCCGTGCTGAATGTTTCCCAGAGTCAGCTGTCCGGCGAAGGCACCGTCAACTTCAATGACGGCCGGAACCACAGTTCCTTCCTTGGCCACACCCTTGAGGTTGCCCCAGGTCTTGCGCCACTGGCTGGATGAGTGTGCCTCCGCCCAGTCTCCATCCACCGTAGGCTCCACGGCGCGCAGGTACTTTTCATCTTCGATGCGCATTCTGCGCCACTCCACGCCGTCTTTACGGCTCAAAGAACGCAGGCGGACTTCCACACCATCTCCACCACGGGTCAGCACAGTTGTGGTTCCAAACGGCCAACCGGAGCGAGGAGTCTTACTCATTATTTCCTCCCTGGATGCAGAAGGCACGCGCGACGATAATTTGACCGCACGCCTGGCTGCGGAGAACTTTTCTTATGCATTCCAGATTAGGAGCGATTCGATAGGAACATCACATCGACTACCTGTCCAGGGGCGACGTTCGTGGCATCCGCAGGGATGATGATCAGGCAGTTGGCCTGGCCGTGGCTGCCCAGCAAGTGCAGTGGCTCACCGCGTCCGGTACCGGCGCCCAGTGGATCCACGAGGAACTCACGGGTGTCGCGGTCGCGCATCAGTTGGCCGCGGATGAATCCGCGACGGTAGGCGGCGGATTCGATGGAGGCGATAGTGCGGGCCTTGATGATCCGACGCCCGGATTGGCGCTGACCGCGGATGAGTTGGATCAGCGGTCGAACCATCACCTCGAAGGCCACCAACGCGGCGGATGGGTTGGAGGGCAACAGGAAGGTCGGGACCCGGTCCGGACCGAGCTGGCCAAAGCCCATCACAGAGCCTGGGTGCATGGCCACACGGGAGACATCCATGTCCCCCAGTTCCCCGAGAACTTCCCGCAGGCGATCGGAGGCTTCTCCGCCTACCGCACCACTGATGACCACCACTTCAGAGCGCAGCAACTGGCCTTCGATGATGTCTTTAAGTCTGCGCGCCTCGCCAGAGATGATGCCGATGCGGTGCACTTCCGCGCCAGCTTCTCTGCCTGCCGAGGACAGGGCATAAGAATTGACATCGTAGATTTGACCCAAGCCTGGGTCGCGATCGATATCCAGCAACTCCGGACCAAAACTCAGCACGGATAAGCGCGGACGTGGATATACGAGCACCTTGGAACGGCCGACAGCAGCCAACAAGCCCACCTGGGCAGCGCCAATGACGGAGCCTTGCTCCACCACGACGTCGCCGGGCTGAACATCGGAACCCTTGCGGTGCACGAACTGGCCGGAATGCACCAGCTCCAGCGGCTCCATGCGGCGCCCCTGTACGTCAGCCCAGTCCAGTGGAATCACGGCATCGGCCAAGGTGGGCAGCGGAGCGCCAGTGTGCACGCGCACAGCCTGCCGGGGCTGCAAGCGCACTGGCCGGTGCGAACCGGCGGTGACTTCACCCACGATGGGCAACACTGGGCGCACGTCCTGCGGGACGATATCTGCAGGCTGATCTGCAGAGTCTTCGGCAGGCGCCCCATTGCGTCGGGCAACATCGAAGGCCTGGCGAACGTCCACGGAACGCACCGCGAAACCATCGATGGCGGCCTGATCGAACCCGGGGATCGGCGAGGTGCCCTCGACCTGCTCGGCGCAGCGCAGACCCAGCGCCTCAGAAATGGCGATGCGGACGGGCTCTGGGGTCACGGCCGCAGCGGTGATCAGAGCAAGCTGCTCCTCGACTGATCTCACGGTGCCTTCTACCTTTCTGAAACGCTGTGGTGGGGTACCAGCGACACGATGCTGCCGCTGGTATAACGGAAATTAATCGCGCTGAGCGAGCTCCAGGCCGCTGACTACTTCCTTGTCATCGGGCTGCTCGATGCGCTCTTCGAGCCAGCGGCGAAGCGACGGACCGTAAATATCGTCACGCAGGGCGAAGTCCACGCAGGCGCGAATGTAGCCGCCGGGGTTGCCCAGATCATGACGGGATCCGTTGTGCACCACGATGTGCACGGGGTGGCCCTCGTTGATCATCAGCACGATGGCATCAGTGATCTGGATTTCTCCGCCCTTGCCTGGCTCGGTGCGGCGCAGCGCGTCGAACACCTTTCGATCCAGCAAGTAGCGGCCGGTTGCCACCAGGTTGCTCGGGGCATCCTTGGTGTCTGGCTTTTCCACCATGCCGGTGACGCGGCGCACGTCATCGCGTCCGCACTCTTCCACGTCAAACACGCCGTAGTTGGAGACGTCCTCTTCTGGCACTTCGAAAGCGCACAGCACGGAGCCGCCGAACTCCTCGCGGATGGCCTGCATCTTTTCCATCACACCGAAGGGGAGAACCAGGTCATCCGGCAACATCACGCCGAAGCAGTCCTCGTCTTCATCCAGCACCTGCTCGGCCAGACCGATGGCATGGCCCAAGCCCAATGGCTTTTCCTGCTCCACAGCCTGAGCGTGGATCATGCCCTTGACGCCCTTGACGCGGCGCAGTTGGTCTTCCTTGCCGCGTGCTTCCAACGTGGCTTCGAGTTCCTCATCGGTAGCAAAGTGCCCCATGACACCTTGCTTCTTCGGTGCGGTAATCACCGCGAGACGCTCTGCTCCGGCGGCGACTGCTTCGCGGGCGATGAGCTCAATGCCTGGAGTTTCGACGACTGGCAGCAATTCTTTAGGCACCGTCTTGGTGGCAGGCAGGAATCGGGTTCCCAGTCCGGCAGCTGGAACCACGACAGTGCGCAGACCAGCGATCGTCTGTTCATCGGAAGTCATGTGGCGATGGTACCGCCTGAACGGCCCAGACAGTTGGAACTGCATCTACTGCGTGCCGTTTTCTCTGTATTTGGGCACGAAGGCGCTACCATGTGCCTAAAGTTAGAGGTAATTCACTGTCTCTAAGGAAATGGGGCTCCATGTCGCACGCGGATCAGCACTCCGGACGCGTTGATACCTGGACCAGTAATAGACACAAATCGCTGCCCTACTCCAATGACCCGAACTTCGCGGAGAGGCACAATCTAGTCGACCGCCCCACGTTCCGCCCGATTCCGGAATTCGAGGGTGTCCACAACGTGTGGCCCCGCGGCGACCGCCTGGCCGCTATTCGCGAGGCAGCTCAGAACTACCGCGAGCGCTTCATCAACCAGGGCACCGTCCTGGGCGTGAAGTCCTTCGATATCGCCGCGGCTCCTTATCCTTCCCAGTACGCCTTCCAGAATTACTCGGGCTACGTCAACCCATTGATCAGCATCATCAACCGCATGATGGTGATTCAGTACAAGGACTTTAACGGTGTTCCTCGCACCTTGGTGTGGGAGCCCACGGTGGCAGACGGCTCCAAAAAGGCTGGTTTCTACAGTAACTTGATCGGCTCCGGTAACGGCCCCAAGTGGTTCAACAAGACCATGCGCGGCGTGGATCGCGAGGTCCTGGCCACGTTCCCGGGCGATGTGGAAGTTGGCGTGGGTATTTCTCTGCTGTGGACTCCCCGCCACACGGACGGTAACTACTCGCTGTGCATCAACACTTCCGATGGCGTGTGGATTTCTTCGGAAAACGGCATGGCGAGGGATTCTTGGCAGCCTGAGCTCTCCAAGATCCCCGGTTTGAAGTCCAACTGCGAGTTCTATGAGCGTGAAGTGGTGCTGAAAGCCAACACGCTGGAAGATTCCATCGATCAGTACGATTCGATGATCAAGGAAAAGGAGATGGCCTCCTACAGTCCACAGAATCCGGAGTGGAAGCAAATTCTCCCGTCCTCCGCGTGCGCACCGTGGATGCGCCAGTGGCCGTTGAATCCGGCCATGGAACACTGCGGTATCAATTACGGTGAGCACAAGCGTCGTTAACGTTGAATTTCGATTTTCCTGACGCAAACTCCGATCACTCCCCAAAATCGGATAGTGCCCAGCGCAAGCAGCAATTGCGCGCCACGATTCGAGGTGATCGGCGTGCGCTTTCCTCTGCAATCAAGGCGGACAAAGATTCCCTGATTGCTTCACATGCCGTGGAGTATCTGCGCACCCATGACATTTCGGTGGCCACTGCCTTTGTCCCTATGCGTTTTGAACCCGGCGGTGCGGAGCTTCCCTTTGCCTTGGCTAACGAGGTGCAACACCTACTGTTGCCGCGGATCGCGACGGCCAACGATGGGCCTCCCCTGATGGACTTTTGCGCGTTCGATCCACGCACTGAGCAACTAGTGCCCGGCCCGATGGGGATCTTGGAACCGCCTGGACCCGCATTTTCCGGCTTTCCTGCTGGCATTGACCTATTCTTCATCCCTGCGCTCGCGGTGGATTCAACAGGAGCGCGGCTAGGTCAAGGTGGCGGCTACTACGATACGAACCTCGCCGAACTTGCTCCGGATGCCGAAGTGTGCGCCATAGTCTACGCACACGAGTACCTCGATCACGTGCCGACCGAGCCGTGGGACCTGCGCGTCACTTCAGTGCTGACAGAAGATGGTTTCACGAGGCTGCAGGTTTAGGTAATATTCCTTAGTAAGAATTGAAGGTAAGTAACATCACACCTTCGTCAATCGTATTGTCTACCGAGACTCTCCAGATTGGGGACGTCAGAGTTACTACTTTTAAGGAAGTTTCTTACATGGTCAAGGGCTTTAAAGATTTCATTATGCGAGGCAACGTCATAGAATTGGCAGTTGCTGTGGTCATGGGCACCGCCTTCACCGCTATCGTCACCGCTTTCACTTCCGGCCTCATCGAACCCCTGCTCGCTGCCCTGGGTGGCAGTCCAGAGGTGGGTCTCGGCTACCGCATTCGGGACGATATCCCTGCTTCCACCCTCGACTTCGGCGCTATCATCACCGCAGTGATCAACTTCCTGATCGTTGCTGCAGTCATCTACTTCCTGATGATCGCCCCAATGAACAAGTTCGCCGAATTGCAGGCACGTCGCAAGGGCATCCAGCCAGAAGAAGCGGGTCAGACCGACCTCGAGCTGCTCGCCGAGATCCGCGACCTACTCAAGGAGCAGCAGGCAGGAAACTCCACCACCGGCAGCGCTGCTGCATACGACGCTCTGAACAACAACGTCGACCCATACGGCGCAGGTAAGCACTCCGCGGAGTAATTTCCGCAGAGTAATCGCCGAAACAACAAAGGCCAGCAGGGGTTTTCCCGGCTGGCCTTGGCTCTTGCCAAACATTTCGCCGCAACTAGTAGTGTGGCGGCCTCTGCTCTTTCCAGAAGTCCTCGCTGATGGGACGAGCTTCCTCCGGCGTCTCTGGTACGTCGGTGCCGTCCACAGAAGATAACGCGGATCCTTGATTATCGGCGCTCTCCCCCTCGCGGGCCCCTAGCTTGCCGAAGGTCCGGCGCGGAACTCTGCGAGCGTGGCGTCGAGAAGAAGAACGGTCCCCCACGGCGAAACTAACGATTCATGTCCGCGATGACGTACCGGGCCAGAGGGCACAGGGTCGCCATGCCGTCGCGGATCGCGCTACGAGAACCAGCGATGTTGACCACCAGGGTGGAACCGGACACGCCCGCGACACCGCGGGACAAGCCAGCCTCCAAAGAATTCGCAGCCAGACCGGAGGAACGCAGCGCCTCCGCGATACCTGGCACCTTGCGATCCATCTCCGCGTGAGCTGCCTCTGGGGCCTTATCTCGCGAGCCCATTCCCGTGGCGCCCACCGTGATGACGAGGTCCGCGCCTCCCACCACAGCGGTCTGGATCGCCTTGCGAATCGCCGGCTTGCGGGATTCCACGTGCACCAGTGCGTCCACCAAGAAGTTCTCCTCGGTGAGCAGCTCTGTGACCAGCTCGCCGGACTGATCCTGACCGTCCGTGCGGTCTGAAACGATGACCACCATGGCGTGCAGCAGGCTGTGATCGCGGCGCTCACCGTTGCTGCGAGAATTCATGTCTAGCTGGTGAAAGACCTGATCATCGGGCTCTTCAACACGAGCATCGAGACGGTCGATATCCTCTGGGTTCACGTTGTCCATGACGGGCAGGCGAACGTCCTCGGCCACCTTCGCGGAGTGGTGAGGGCTCATGGAATCGGGCTCCAATCGGGTGTTCGGTCAATGATTAACAGTGTTCATTTACCGTATCGTTTGCAGCACCTGTGCGTAAGGTACCTCACAACTTGGCTACCCCTTAGGGTGTACTACTCTGCGCCCAAGGTCACGCTCACGGTGTGTTCATTGCGCCCGTTGGAGTCGGTGACGGTCATCTCTACCGTGTCGCCTACCTTATGGGAACGGATTGCAGCGATCAGTCCGACGCCAGACTCCACAGGGCGATCATCGACCCTCGTCACCACGTCGCCCTTCTTCAGACCAGCCTCCTCGGCGGGACTTCCGCTATCCACATCGGCAATTTCTGCGCCGAAGATGTCCGATCCGGTGTTCACCTTGGCCCCGATGATGGGGTGGGAGGTCTTGCCGGTCTCGATGAGATCCTGGGCAATGCGCTGCGCTTGGTTGGACGGGATTGCAAAGCCCAGACCGATGGAGCCGGATTGTCCCTGCCTGCCGCCGAGGGATGCGATGACCGAAGGAATGCCCACCAGCTTCCCTTCCATATTGACCAGCGCGCCGCCGGAGTTACCGGGGTTGATGGCGGCATCAGTCTGGATCGCATCGATCAACGAGGCCTCGCCGCCGTCTTCACCGGTGGCCTGCACGGGGCGGTTCTTCGCCGAAACAATTCCGGTGGTGACGGTGGATGCCAGTCCCAGCGGGGAACCGATAGCAACGACGGATTCGCCAACGTTCAGTGCGTCCGAATCACCGAGCTCGATGGGCTGGAGATCCGTGGCGCCTTCGGCCTTGATCACTGCGATGTCCGTCTGTGGATCGGCGGCCACTACCTTGGCGTCCAGGATCCGGCCATCGTTGAGACGGACCTGGATCTTGCCGTTTTCTGCACCAGCGACCACGTGGTTGTTGGTGACGATCATGCCGTCCGAGGTGAAGATGGATCCAGAGCCTTCGCCGCCGCCTTGCGCGGTGGCCACCTGGATGGACACCACGGATGGAAGGACACGGGCAGCGATATCTTCCGTGGTGCCTGGGTCAATAGGGTTCGAAGCATTCTCGCCGCTACTGGAGGATTGAGTATCGAACGAGCTAGTTACGTTGTGGGTGGCGCCCGTCTGATCCATCACCACAGCGGTGGTGGCGCTGACTGCAATTGCTCCTACGAGGAGAAGCGCCGCCACAGCGGGCGTGGAAAAGCGCTGCTTTTCCTTGACTCCCACTGCGCCGTCACCCGGCTGATTGTGCTGCAGGCTTCCCGGGCCTTGAGCGCCGAACGGATCCTGAGGTGGCTGTCCCATTCCAGCACGTGGGCCGGGGAATGCTTGGGTGTGCGGATTCTGGTGCGCGCCCGGCTGTTGCTGTGGGATTGGTTGCTGCGGGTTCTGCTGTGGTCCGGGCTGTCCAAGACCTGGTTGTGGTCCTGGTTGCTGACCGTGCTGCTGACTTGGTTGAGGTCCGGGCTGCGGGCCACCCTGTGCTGGGTTATTCCACCCATTTCCCTGCTGGTTGGGATGGAACTGGCCATTGCCTGCTGGGCCGTTAGTCATCGTGTGTCCTTTCCTCGCATGACTGCATGAAATTCATTGTCTCTCCCTATCCCCCGAAATCCTCGTAGAGACGCTGGACAGTGCCTGCTAGTTAAAACGAAAACCCTGCCTGATGTATTCAGTTAATGTCCAGCGGACTGCCAGACTTACCGGGAAGCACCACTCGCATGAGCGCTCCGCCATCATCCGAAGCATCGGCGATGATTGCCCCATTATGCCGGAGAATAACCTGCTTGACGATCGCCAACCCCAGTCCGCTACCCGGCATCGAGCGGGACTGAATGGAGCGGTAGAAACGCTCAAAGACCTTCGCTCGATCCTCCTCCGGAATACCCGGTCCGGAATCAGCAATGCGGATTTCCACCGCGGTGGGTGTATCGGAGTTGGCGTTGGAAATGGGCTGCATCCACACCCGCACCGTGCCACCCTGCGGCGACCACTTGGCGGCGTTATCCAGCAGGTTTCTGATTGCTCGGCTCAGACTGAACTCGTCGCCGACAACCACCCACGGAACCAGGTGCACATCGAAGTGGACGTCCGGCCTGCGGCGCTCCACACGCTCCAGCGAGTCCGCAAAGACCTCCTCTAGGTCCACCTCCGCGGTGGTTAGAGGCATGCTGTCCTCGCGGGCGAGATCCACCAGATCGCCGATCAAGGTGGACATCTCGTTGATCTGTGCGATGACGTCCCGCTCCAAGTCCGCACGATCTTGCTCCGACAGCGCGGGATTTTCGGCGCGAGAAGCCATCACCAGCAACTCAATATTGGTACGTAGAGACGTCAACGGAGTCTTCAGCTCGTGGCCAGCATCAGCCACCAGATCCCGCTGCTTCTCCGTAGAGACCTGCAGCGCCCGCATCATGGCGTTATAGGAACGAGTCAACGAGCCCAGCTCATCATTACTTTCCACGGGAATTTGCCGCAGCTCGCCAGTTTCCGCCACGCGGTTGGCGGCGCGACGCAACCTGTCGATCGGTTGCACACCGGCGGATCCCACGGCCATGCCGGCGATGATTGCCGCGAGCGCGCCGGTCACACCGATGAGGATGAGCACGATGCGCAGAGAATTCAGCGCTTCCTTGGAAAACTCAATGTCCTGCTGCACGACCACCACGCGGGAATCCGGAGCACGCACCGCATAGATGCGCATGGAGCCTTCAGTGCTGAAGGAGAATGACTGCTCTCCCCTGACCACAGCCATCTGTACAGGCGAGAGCACGCCCTCGAAGACCTCTTCATTGTCGAATTCATGATCGACTGGGCTGTCCGGATCCGCAGTGAACGTCGATAGGCCTTGGGTGCCCTGGATGCCAGGCGTCACCGGCTCCAAGGAGCTGGAGCTTTCTGATTCTGCATCGGTGGCTTGGGTTGAATCAGAGCTGCTACCCGGTTGCTTGATCCCCGTCTCGGCCGCTGGAATGACCAGGACGTTCATGCGGTTCGAAGTCTCCTGGAAGTTGGGCACGTAACGCCCGTCTTCATAGGAATGCTCGGCGGGGAATTCCACCCCGGAATCGATGATGTTCTGCGCCTGATTCTGCAGGTTCTTATCGATCTCCAAATACAGAATCTGACTGACGGACGTGAACGCCGCCAGGGTAATCACCACGATGGACACAATCACCACCGCCGCAGTCAGCGCGGCCAAGCGCGTGCGCAGGGACCAGCTACGCAGGGAGAAAATCGAGCCCTTCCCTTCCTCCGGCGTAACCTTCTTCTTCAGTTCGTCCTGTTTTAGGGCATGCGAATAGCCGGACCCTTGCGGATCCGGTGTGGGGTTACTCGCTGGCCCTTCTGTCACGGAGCGCTTTCACGCAGCACGTAGCCCACGCCGCGAACGGTGTGGATCAGACGTGTCTCGTTGTGCTCTTCGGTTTTGCGTCGGAGATAGCCGATGTAAACCTCCAGCGCATTGCCGGATGTAGGAAAATCGCTACCCCACACTTCCTCGAGGATGCTGTTGCGTGCCATCACCTTGCGTGGGTGGGACATGAGCAGCTCCAACAGCGCAAACTCCGTGCGAGTGAGGCTGACGGGCTTACCGTTGCGCGTGACCTCGCGGGTCTCAGGATCCAAGGTCAGATCCTCAAAACGCATCGGCTCCGCGCCGGAGTTTTCGGAGATAGACGGCCGAGTCGCGCGGCGGAACAGCGAACGCGTGCGCGCCAGCAGCTCCTCTAGGGCGAAAGGCTTAGGGATGTAATCGTCCGCACCAGCGTCCAGCCCCGCCACGCGCTCAGACACGGTATCGCGAGCAGTCAGGATCAAGATCGGCAGATCATCGCCGTGGCTACGCAACTCGCGGCACACCTCAAGCCCGCTCTGCTTCGGCATCATCACATCCAAAATGGCCAGATCCGGCTGTTCCGTCTCGATCATCTTGAGCGCTTCCGCACCATCTTCAGCCAGCACCACGGTGTAGCCATTAAAAATGAGCGAGCGCCGCAGGGACTCCCGTACCGCCTGATCATCATCGGCAATGAGTATCTTCATACGACTATTGTGCACGTCCGCGCCGAGTTTTTAACATCGAGACCCGAACTTACTGAGACCTTAGAAAAATTGCGGCTGCAACCTTCATGTTCTCTCAGCGGTTTCCTTCTTTCCTTTGTTTCGACGCCACCGCCCTGGCCCGAAACGCAATTGAAGCGCCATCCCGAAAGGGGATGACGCTTCACTTACTAGCTAGTGAACTGGAGGCTTACTTGTCCAGATCCACAAGGCCGAGCTGAGCGGCCTTGACCAGACGGCGAGGAATCTGAGCTTCCTGACCGTTGATCTTCACGTTCTGGAGGGCGACATTGTCAGCCTTCCACTGCGAACGACGGGAGTGCGTATTCGCACGGGACAAACGACGCTTTGGAACTGCCATTGTTTTCTACCCTCCTACTGAGTCTTCTTCTTGCGGCGAGCAACAGCGCCGTAACGACGCTGGAACTTCTCGACGCGGCCTGCGGTGTCCATGACGCGTTGAGCGCCGGTCCAGAATGGGTGAGACTCGCTGGTCACGTCAACGACGATCAGCGGGTACTCGTTGCCATCTTCCCACTCGACCGTGCGGTCGGAGCTCGCGGTGGAGCGAGTCAGGAAGCTGTGTCCGGTGCTGGCATCCTTGAATACCACTGGGTGGTAATCGGGGTGGATATCCTTCTTCATACTTCTAATCCCTAAGGTGGTTACATCAGGCCGGTTCTCCACGAAGTGCAGATCGTGCCTGAGTTGGGTTGGAAACGTACAACTCGAAGCATCTTACAGCCCTTGGGTGGGAAATTGAAATCACCTGACGCCGCTAGAGCTTGACGTCGAGAAGACTTCCTACCTGCACCCTCTACGTACGCGAGCCGGCAAGAAGAGGAATTAGGATTTCGGCGGGACAAACGGTAGGGTTATCGCTTGCTGTTGTCTATGTAAACGTCATCGCCACGCAGCTCGCTCTTCGGTATGCCCAATCGGCCCGTCTAACCGGTAGGTAATTTCGCCGAACATGAGCTTGAAACTCTGCGAGGCGGAAGGAGAAACCCATGTCGGCACATTGCCAGGTCACGGGCCGCAAGCCAAGCTTCGGTAAGACCGTGTCCCACTCGCACCGCCGCACGAGCCGTCGCTGGAACCCAAATATCCAGCGTCGCTCGTTTTACTTGCCCTCTGAAGGCCGTTCCATCACGCTGAACGTGTCCACCAAGGGCCTGAAGACCATCGACCGTGACGGCATCGAGTCTGTCGTTGCCAAGATCCGCGCCCGTGGGGAGAAGATCTAACAAATGGCACGTAACGATATCCGCCCAATCATCAAGCTGAAGTCTACGGCTGGCACCGGTTACACCTACGTCACCCGTAAGAACAAGCGCAACAACCCGGATCGCATGACCCTCAAGAAGTTCGATCCGGTAGTCCGCAAGCACGTCGAATTCCGCGAGGAGCGATAATCTATGGCTAAGAAGTCCAAGATCGCTAAGAACGAGCAGCGCAAGGAAATCGTCGCCCGCTATGCGGAGCGTCGCGCTGAGCTCAAGGCCATCATCAAGAACCCGAACACCTCTGACGAGGACCGTACGGAAGCACAGTGGGAGCTGAATCGTCAGCCTCGTGACGCTTCCCCAGTGCGCGTACGCAACCGCGACGCTGCTGACGGTCGTCCACGCGGTTACCTGCGTAAGTTCGGTTTGTCCCGCGTCCGCGTCCGCGAAATGGCTCACCGTGGTGAGCTGCCGGGCGTCCGCAAGTCCAGCTGGTAAGGGGGAACTTCAACATGAAGCGCACCAATATGAAGAAGGCGCGGATGGAGCAGTCCCGCCGCCCAAAGAAGAACCCGCTCAAGGCCGAAGGCATTGAGTCGGTTGACTACAAGAACTACGCTCTGCTGCGTAAGTTCATCTCCGACCGTGGAAAGATCCGCTCTCGCCGCGTCACCGGTTTGACCCCTCAGCAGCAGCGTCAGGTTGCCACCGCAATCAAGAACGCTCGTGAAATGGCTCTGCTGCCATTCAACGCTCGCTAAACTTTCTTTAGTGAAGATCTAGCAGCAGCTCTCTAGACGTTTCACAGACACACTCGAGGCCCGTCCCCTTTGCTGGGGCGGGCCTCCAGTGTTTTTCTTGCACTTTCTGAGGATTTATTATCTCCTGCTTATGTAGACAATTGATGGCTACAATAGCGGGGTAATCTTTTGTCCATTACAGCAAGCAGGCTGGGAATGCGCTGAGCATTCAGCCGGTGTTTAAGGAGCAAATCATGAGCAATAACTATCCTTCTTTCCCAAACTCCGGGGATGACAACCCCTACACCGGTGGCCAGCAAAGCGGCTTCGGCCAGCAGCCACAGGGTGGATATGGCCAGAACGGCTACGACCAGGGCGGTTACGGCCAGCAGCAGCCTCAGGGTGGCCAGTACGCTAGCTTCCCTGGCGCTAACCAGATGGCTCCCGGAGCACTCCGCCCAGGTGCTTGGAAGCGCTTCTTGGGGCTGGTCCTTGACAACATCATCCTTGCCATCGTTGGCGGCATCATCACTTGGCTACTCTTCGGCAGCGACATCGCCAATTGGTGGGAGCAGACCATGGACGCTGCTAACTCCTCGTCGTCTACCGCTACTGCTCCAGATTTCCCAATCAGCGCTTCTATTGGCTCTGGCATCATCACTATCGTCCTGTGGTTCGCCTACCGTCTAATCATGGAGGTCAACAACGGTGGAACTGTGGGCAAGATGGCCATTGGCGCTCGCGTGACGATGGAAGACGGCAGCCCTATCACTTACGGCGCTTCGTTTGTCCGCAATTCGTGGTACCTGATCTCCACTGTCACAAACATCGTCCCGATCATCGGATCGTTGATCTCCCTGGGCATCACCATCGCAATGGGCGTGACCATCGGTAAAAGCCCCAACAAGCAGAGCTTCTCTGACAAGTGGGCTAAGGCCATCGTTGTAGACAAGTAATCCGACGAGGCTGAAACCACTACAGCCCAATCAAGCACGCCGCAGGCCCGCTCCCCCTTGGGACGGGCCTGCAACATTTTCAGGAACACGCGATGAGCGATAACCACACTCCCGCTTCCAACGAGATTCCCCAGTCCCCACGAGTCAGCCAGTCGATTCCACACCGCCCCTCTACCCCAGTTTCCTTCGGCGTGGATTGGGAGTCTTCGTCGATTCATTAGTCCCCGCGCTTCTGAGCGCGCTACTCGCCGGCGCACTGCACCATCTCGGAGCATTCGACCGTCTCGCCCCCACAGATATTTCTCGCTTTTTCCCCGGAGCAGAATCGTGGAATGAAGCAGTCATGATCATCTCCTGGGTGATCGTGTGGATGGTTCACCGCATCTGGGCAGAAATGAAAACGGGCACCTCACTCGGCAAGTCAATGACGGACGTCAAGGTCACGGTGATGGGCGGCGGGCGCGTGACGTGCGTAGCGGCTCTCGTGAGAAATTCCTGGGCTCTCCTCACCCTAGGTTCACTCTTTAGCGATGACCTCGGCGATTCCCTCAGAAGCACCGCGATCTTCATCCTCGGCGTCTCCATTCTCGCAAGCTCCCACAACCAAAGCCTTCCAGACAAGCTGTCTAAGACCATCGTCGTGAACCAAGTACCGGTCGGCCGACCTAATCATCAAGCCGACCGAGCACACTCCAACTCCTAGCTGGCTTCGGAGATCTTCTTGGCCTGAGCTGTGGCCAAGGCAGAGAACTCATCGGCGGTTATGGTAGTCGTGGATGCAATGGTGAAGGGAGCCCCGCGAACGGAACCCGTATAGACGTAGAGAGTTTCTCCACCTTCGCCAACCTCTTCGCCGTTGAGCTTATTGGATATTAACTTCGTCTGAGCTGCCACGAGGGTGTCCGCGCCCTGGACGTTAAGGTCCACGGGGCTGACTTCAAATTCTTTGGCAGTTGCCCACTCGCTCCGGTCTGAGGTTCTCGTCGTGGTTGCGCACTCTGCCACGTCCTTCGGGTACTGACTTGGATCCGCCGGTTGGGTGCTCACCATGGCTTGCACGGCTGCATCCTCGTTATCGGTCCGGGTGAAACTCGTGACCGCTGTCGTTTCCGCAGGTTGGAAGAGCCAGTCTAGGAACGTGGTGCCATCAACTACTGCTCCCGCGCACTGTTCAGGCACGGTGGTGGGACGATCATCGTCATTGGTGTCTCCGAAGATGTCCTGGGTTGCTCCTTGAGATTCTGCACTCGTCGGCGCGTGGGTGTATCCAGCTGGCGTGTTATCGCCGTTCAGGATCAGCGACGCAGGTGGAGTTCCTTCAGGCAGAGGATCGTGGTTCACTTCCACAGAGGTTTGGTTGGCGGTTGCCGTCTCGTCGTTGGCCTTATCGGAACTTTTTCCACAGGCGGTGGCGAAGGAAAGGATGGATAGGCACGCTACTGCTCCGAAGGTGCGGAACATGCGTGGATTCTGAGTAAGAATCATAAAGGTGAATCCTATCCACACCTTCAAGATCTTCACTCTGAAAATTCAATTAATTAATCACCGGGGGTGAATTATCACCAACAACTTATCACTTTTTAATTCATTTCTTAAGCAATGGCAGGTGGGGGACACGCCTTCTACTCCCGCTATCCTGAAGCAATGCTAGATGTCCTCTCCGGCTTTGCCGTCGTAATCATCGTGATGGCTCTCGGCTTCGTCGTCGGACGCCTACGCCTATTGGGCTCCCACGCGGTCTACACGCTCAACATGTTCGTGTTTTGGATCGCGCTGCCCATGTTGCTGATTCATTTTCTTTCGACGGCAGATTTGAGCCTCCTTTTTGGAGCCAATTTCGCGGTAGTGGCCCTCAGTACTGTGCTCGCAGGAATTCTCGGTTACGCGGGTTATCGGGTTTTTGCTCGCCAATCCCCCACTAATTCCCTCGTGGCGATGCTCGCTAGTTCTTATTGCAATGGCACGCACCTCGGCATACCACTGATGGTGCACTTGTTGGACGATCCCACCGTGACACTGCCGGTGGTGATGTTCCAAGTGGGCTTCTACGGCCCGCTTTCGGTGTTGCTCCTGGACATGAACTCAGGAGATCGGGCACGGCACGGCATCGTCCGCGAATTGGCGCTATCCATCATTCGAAATCCGTTGATTATCGGTGCTACCACGGGAATTGCGCTGGCCATCATCCGTGAACGCACGGGCTGGGTTCTACCCGATGTCATCGCGGAGCCGATCGACATGATTTCTTCCGCCACCGTTGCTGTCGCGCTCATCGCCTTCGGTATGTCCATGGCAGAGATCAAAGTTCTACAGCGAGGTACTTCCCCGATCAAGGCGGTTTTTGCCGCTTCCGCAGTGAAAACTATTGTTCATCCGGCAATCGCGTGGTGCCTCGGAAGTCTAGTTTTTGGCGCAAACGGCCCAATGTTGCTGGCGATGGTCTTGGTCGCAGCGCTTCCGACTGGCCAAAATGTATTCACCTACGCGCAGCGGTTCGGCGTCAATACCGTGCTGGCACGGGACACCGTGGTTATTTCAACGGCCATGGCATTACCTGCCATGGCCGTCGTCTGGTTGTTACTGAACTAGAGCTCGAGCGAAAAGCTTAAGCCCACAGGAGCAGGGCGTCGCCCTGTCCACCGCCACCACACAGTGACACGCCGGACTTGCCGCCACCACGGCGAGCCAACTCGTGCGCCGCGTGAACCACCAGGCGAGCGCCCGAGGCACCGATTGGGTGACCCAAGGAAATGCCGCCACCGTGAATGTTGGTCTTCTCCAAGTCGTAGCCAAGATCCTTCACGGACTGGGCCACCACAGCGGCGAAAGCCTCGTTGATCTCCAAGAAATCCAGGTCATCCACGGACCAGCCAGCCTTCTGCAGTGCCGCATTCACAGCCTGGGATGGCTGGGAGAGAAGCGAAGTATCTGGGCCGGCGGTCTGTCCGTACTCGCCCAAGGTCGCGAGGATGTTCAAGCCGTTATCCTCGGCGTACTTGCGGGTCGTAAGCACCACGGCAGCAGCGCCGTCAGTGATCTGCGAGGAAGAAGCAGCGGTGATGGTGCCGTCCTTCACGAAGGCCGGACGCAGCTTGCTCAAGCCCTCGACAGTCGTACCTAGGCGAATGCCCTCGTCCTCGGAGACCGTGACGGTCTCCTTGCGCTTCTTAACCTCGATGGGCAGGATCTCCTCGGCAAACGCACCATCCTTGGTCGCTGCCTCGGCGCGCTGGTGCGACTGTGCGGAGATCTCGTCCTGCTCCCCACGGGTCAGGCCCGCCTTCGCAGCGTGGCCATCGGTATCGAATCCCATGGAGGTACCGGCAATCGGGTCAGCCAAGCCATCGCGCTCCAAGGAATCAGCGAGGTTCAGGGAACCAAAGCCCTTACCAGCGCGCACACCAGCGGCGATGTGAGGAGCGTTGGTCATCGATTCTTGACCTCCGGCAACCACGATGTTTGCGTCGCCCACACGAAGCAAACGGGACGCATTGATCACCGCATCGAGACCGGAAAGGCAGACCTTGTTGATCGTCAGCGCGGGAACGTTAACGGGAACGCCCGCCTGCACGGCAGCCTGCTTGGCCGGATTCTGACCGGAACCGGCCTGCACGACCTGCCCCATCAGCACGTAATCCACGTCATCGGCAGACACACCGGCCTTGTCCAAAGAGCCCTTAATCACGTGCGCACCGAGATCCACGGCGGACAGGGAGGACAGCGCACCGAGCATACGACCCTGTGGCGTGCGGACGGCTCCGACAATAACGACATCCTGCGGGTTGGTCTCAGTCATGATTCATTGCCCCTTTCATGGTCAATAAATTCTGTGGCGACTAACAGTGCCTTCTTAATCTATATATCTACTTGTGTAGCACGCTTGGGCGAAATCAGGAGCAGCCTGGGCTTGCTCTAGGAACTGGAGCACTCCGTGGCGGGCAGATCTGCCGCTCGCTCCGAAAGCTTCTGCGCCAGCTGATCGAGTTGGACCTGGCTGGATTCATAGCTGCCATCCGGGGAGACAGCGGCGATCGCTACCGCGGCAAAGGTGCCGTCACCGCGCGGGATGAGGCCGAACTGACGCACGCCGTACGCACCGGACTCGTTAGGTCCCCATCCGCCCTTGTAGATGGCGCCAGGGATCTGCCCCAGACCGTAGTTTTGCCCACCGGCGATCGATCCCATCGCCTCCATTACTGACTGCGCGCCCGCCAGGCACTGCAGGTGCGAGGCAAAGGTGGCCTGGCCTTCCGTGGTCCACATCGTTTGCCCAAACGCACTGAAGCCTGGGCGCGTGACCTGCGCGCTGACCTGTGTCTGCACGCCACCTTCACTCAGCACTCGCTCCACCTTTTCGGCGGCTCCCTCAGGCTGCCCCAGCCCTTCCCACAGCTGCTCTGCGGCTGCATTGTCTGAGACGGTAATCGCCGAGGTCAGCGCGCTCATGTCCGCGTATCCGTCCCGCACCGCTGCGATGGACAGCGGCACCTTGATGGTCGACCACGCCGGCACGGACACCTCCTGCGTGCTGCCCACTCCGGCCACGGCGATGGTCGTGTCTGGCAGCGCCAAGTCCTGCAGGTCGGTGGCGGTGATCTCGCCGCTATTCGTGTTATTTTCCTCCGACGCCACCCCTCCCCGCGTGGGCGCCGGCCCATCCTCGGAGCTCATCACGTCCGCAGGGATATCTTCCGCGACATCACCGATAGTGCATCCTGCAAGCATCAGCGAGCCAGAGGATAGGACAGCGAGCGCCGCAGCGCACGCTATCCGGCGTGGTTGCTTCTCAGTATTGGTCCTTATTGCCACTGTTGTTTTCTCCGCGCGCTCTTAGGAGATGTACACCACGGCGTTGTTGCCACCAGTACACGTGACGTACTGCTTATTGTCGCGACAATTCATCGTGTAGCTCGTGCCAGTAACAGAGCTGTATGCCTCGATGGTTCCGCTGGTGTTTTTTGTGTCGAGGTAGTGCTCCACAAACGCATCGCGCACCGACTGAGCGAAAGGCTCCGAGGTGATTTCCGTTCCGCGGTAGACGTTGTTGAAATCTCCTGCTGGCTCACTGTTGCGGGCCGATTCATTCGCCGGGATAGCTCCCGAAGGAAGCGACGGGGCCTTCGGACGTGCCTCCGTGGAGGCCGTAGTACTGCTGGAGGACGAGGAAGAAGATTCCTGCGTTGCAGAGTCCGAACCGCTGGATTCCTGCCCGCTGGTCTGCTGGTTAGAGGACGACGAGCCAGAACTACTGCCGAAATCGAACCAGCCGCGGCTCATTCCGAGCACTCCAATGGCAAACAACACCGCCACGATGGAAACCACCAGCGCAATGATGATCCCCGCGTCTGACTTCTTCTTCGCCGGACGTTGCGGCGGACGGCCATACGGTCCCGGGTGAGGAGCCTGCTGGTACTGCTGGTGCTGGGGCTGCTGGTACTGGGGCTGCTGCCATCCATTATTGGGCCGCTGGTACTGCGGCGGCTGTTGTTGAGGCTGCTGCGGCGATTGCTGCCGGGATTGTTGCGCCTGCGCCTGATCCAACCGGATCTCCTGGGTGGGCGGATCCTGGTTGAAATCAGGATTCCGGGAGCCGGAGTTCTGCCAGCCTCCATTCGGCTGTTGCGGATCACTCACTGCTTCCGACCTATCTCTCGTTTTCCCTACTGCGCTCTAGTGAGCGAAATGGCGTTCACCAGTAAGGTACATCGTCACGCCTGCCTTATTGGCCGCTTCGATGACTTCCGCGTCACGCACGGAACCGCCCGGCTGCACCACCGCGCGGACACCTGCGTTTGCCAGCACCTCAAAGCCATCAGCGAAGGGGAAGAACGCGTCTGATGCCGCCACGGCACCCTGTGCGCGTTGGGAATCCTCGGCCAACGTATTCGCACGTTCGACGGCAAGCTTGGCCGCGTCCACGCGGTTGACCTGCCCCATGCCTACGCCCACGGTCGCGCCATCGCGAGCCAGCAGGATGGCGTTGGACTTCACGGCACGAACCGAGCGCCAGGCGAATTCCAGCTCAGCCAGCGTTGCTTCGTCCGCTGCCTCGCCTGCGGCTAGGGTCCAGTTGGCGGTGTCATCGCCCTTGGCGTCGATCACATCACGCTGCTGCACCAACAGACCGCCGGAAATCTCGCGGCGCTCCACGTTCACGGCGGCCTCGGAGGAAGGCGCTTCAGCCTGCAAGATGCGGATGTTCTTCTTCTGGCTGAGGATCTCCACCGCGCCATCTTCGTAGCCCGGCGCGACGATGACCTCGGTAAAGATCTTGGCGACCTGCTCCGCCATCTCCACGGACACGTCGCGGTTCACGGCAATCACGCCGCCGAACGCGGACATCGGGTCGCACGCGTGAGCCAGCTGGTGGGCCTCGGCGATGGACGTGTCAGACACCGCGATGCCACACGGATTGGCGTGCTTGATGATGGCCACGCACAGACGCTGGTGATCCCACGCAGCGCGCCATGCAGCATCGGAATCCGTGTAGTTGTTGTAGCTCATTTCCTTGCCGTGGAACTGCTTGGCGCTGGCCAGGCCCGTCCCGGTGGAGTACAACGCAGCTGCCTGGTGAGGGTTTTCGCCGTAGCGCAGCACGTTGGTGCGCTCATAGCTGCTGCCGATCCACTCGGGGAAGATCTCGCCTTCCTCGAGTACGGACTCGCCCATCCAGTTGGCAACGGCCACGTCATACGCAGCGGTGTGACGGAAAGCTTCGGTGGCCAGCTTGGTGCGCTCGGCGCGGGAAAAACCGCCGTTCTTCGCTGCCTCGATGACATCACCATAGGAACGAGGGTCCACCACAACCGCGACGGAAGGATGATTCTTCGCAGCGGCGCGCACCATGGATGGGCCACCGATATCGATCTGCTCCACGCACTCGTCAAAGGACGCGCCAGAGGCCACGGTCTGTGTGAACGGGTACAGGTTCACCACGACCAGCTCAAAGGCCTCGACCTCCAGCTGCTCAAGCTGCTGCAGGTGATCATCCTTGCGGGTATCCGCCAAAATTCCCGCGTGCACGCGTGGGTGCAGGGTCTTCACACGACCCTCAAGCACCTCGGGGAAGCCCGTCAGCTGTTCCACCTCAGTCACGGGAACTCCGGCTGCAGCGATCTTGGACGCGGTAGAGCCGGTAGAAACGATGCTCACCCCAGCCTCGTGCAGACCGGTGGCCAGTTCTTCCAAACCAGTCTTGTCATACACACTGATCAGTGCGCGGCGGATGTTTCTGCGACCGTTGTTCTCGTTCATGACTGCGTGATCCAGGCCTTTCGTCCGTCAATTGTGATTCCGTGTGCAGCAACCTGTGTGAGCACGTCTACTAGTAGCTGCCGTTCAACCGTTTTAATGCGTTCGTGGAGCGATTCCGGGGTATCGTCCAATTCCACCGCGACGGCCTTTTGAGCCAGGATGGGACCGGTATCCACGCCACTGTCCACTATGTGAACAGTAGACCCCGTGACCCGCACACCGTAATTTACTGCATCCTCCACCGCATGCGCACCGGGGAAGGTCGGCAGCAGCGCGGGATGAGTATTGATAATGCGGCCGGCGAAACGCTCCACCACATCCGTTCCGATGATGCGCATGAAACCTGCGCTCACCACAACGTCCGGCTCAAAGGCGGCAATGGCCTCCGCGAGGTCGCGATTCCACTGCGCGCGGTCAGTCTGCCCCGGGCGGTATTCAACGAGAAAAGTCTCCAGCCCCGCGGCCTCCGCACGTTCCAGCGCTGAGCACTGCCGGTCCGTCCCAACGGCCACGATCTGCACGCTCTCTGGTGCCATATCGATTACCGATTGCAACAAGGTCCCCTGGCCCGACGCCAGCATGACTACTCTCATCGTCTCTGTCTCAATCTTGTTTTTCTCTGTCATCGTCTTGTTCGCCGGTGGATTCTTCTTGTTCGGATTCCAGAGTTTGTTCGGATTCCTCGGTCCTGTCGGGCTTATCTGACGTATCAACTTCGGATTCGGCAGTGGAAGCCTCGTCAGATTCCTGCTTTACGGAAGAGTCTTCGTCCTCCGTGTCTTCAGTGTCCTCAGTGGTTTCAGGGTCCTCGTCGCCCTCAGGTGCTTCGTCATCCTCGGCGCCCTCAGTCTGATCATTCTGCTCGTCTTGAGTGACGTGCTTGTTCCGATCGTCTTGGTCTCCCTGATCCTCTGATTCCTCGGGGCGGTCTTCTTCGGACTCGGTAGATGTTGGCGTCGACGAAGAATCCTCAACATCTTCCACAACAACCGCACCAGCACGGGAAACGTAGAGCATGAACACGAGGGCGGGAACCATCAGCCAGGCAGCGCTCTCTGCGGCGAACAACCACTCCAAGGCGCCAGCGCTGCCGTACACACCAAGCTCGCCGCCTGCCAACCACGACAAACAGAACCCGAGGAACGCAACCGCCGCGCCCGATCCCACAGCCAAAGCAACGGGAGCCTCGATGAAACCGCGGGTCTTAACGAAGCGGTACACCGTGGCCACTGCCACCAAGGCAGTCACAGCTAGGAAGAACGGACCGCCCGGGATTGTCTGATTCGGCACGGCCGCGAGGATCGGCAACGGAGGCAAGTTGACGTTCGTGGAGGTGAACAAGGACACCGCGCCATCGCCCACGTGGAACTCGCCGCCCAACAAGACGGCCATTGCACCAATGGCGATATTGGGCAGGTAGAGCAACGCCAGCAAGCTCAAACCGATCGCGCCGGTGAGACTGCTGGTGATTCCATACGAATCCACCACGGCGCCCATATTCGTCGCGGCATACACCAAAGCGACCACGCCACCTGCCACCATCATCGACAGCAAGAACGACGCAGCGAGGCGGAACGCCTCCACCGGCCAGGCGGGCAGCTCGCGGCGCAACAGCAACGCACGCCAGATACGCGAGCGCAGACCAATAACCACGGCAGCACCATTGACCAACGCGGTAGAAACCAACGCCTCCCCCACGTTCGGCGCGGCCAGATCAAAGACCTTGGAGGCATCCCACAACATGAACCACGCCAGAAGCGTCATCAACAGTGGGATCAGCAGGCTCAGCACGATGAAGACTCGCAGGCCCCGCACGCTGACACTTTTACCGATGATCTTGGTGGTTCTGCGGGCCGTGGCCCATATATAGATGAGCGCAGGCGCCAGCGGTAAAAAGCCCAGCAGAGCGCCAGTCATGTTCAACGTGCCCAGGTTGACGACCATCCACAGCGAACCGATTGTGGCGGGCACCCGACGGAAGCCCGCGCCGATTCCCACCACCACAGCCAAGGCAACGATGATGCCTAACGTCACACCGTAATTAATGAGCAGAGGCCCAGCAAAACGCTTGACGTGGGGCTTCCACAGCGCCCAGCGGCTCGCCAGCGCACCCTTGGGCTCTTCTCCTTTATGTAGTGAAGCGGTCGCTGCGGCGGTTCGGCGACGCTCGCCGTGCTTTTCATCGACGAATCGGTGAGCCGACTGTTCAGTGGAT
The DNA here is from genome assembly GCF_015233855.1 of Corynebacterium sp. ED61. Classification (NCBI taxonomy): domain Bacteria; kingdom Bacillati; phylum Actinomycetota; class Actinomycetes; order Mycobacteriales; family Corynebacteriaceae; genus Corynebacterium; species Corynebacterium sp. ED61. The sequence continues at coordinate 247,082 of NZ_JADGIT010000002.1, forward strand.
TCACGCCGAGAGTTGGCACTCGCTTGGGCAGATCTGTTGGCAGCAGCGCCTGATGCCTGCTCCTGACGGCTGGCTTCACGCGCCGCTGCCTCGCGGGCAGCTTGGGCTCGAGCTTGAGACGCCTTCCTTCTATCACGCGCATCTTGAGGTGAGCCCGAAACCTGGCGCGCGCCTCTGCGACGTCGAGAAGACGATCGACGGGGCTGCGGACGCTGAGCATCGGATGGAATATTCACACGCCTATTGTGCACCGTGGGCGAGCCAAGCTGGAGTTGTGACTCGCGTTAGTGGGTGGGTATGGGCGCGCAGCGGCGCAAAACGCTAAACCTATGGTTGAACCCCAATTCGTGGCCAATTTGTAACTTTTTTAAAAGTGTTGAATGTCACAAAGTAACCAATACTACTCGGCGCGAGCTGGGGAAACGATTGCCCTTTGCACATGTACTCAAAAACTACAGCGGTGCAATAAGTTACGAATCGTTATTTTCTTACTGATTCGCTTGCCCGAATCGTTACAAAACATTAGTGTTACATCTCGTTGATAACGAAGTGGTTACAATTTTGCGCCCAGTAGGGGCGGTAGCCACGTCCCCGACAGGAAGGTAGCAATTAAAGTGCAGAAGACCACTGAAGTTCGCAAGGCGGGTGCTCACCGCAAGACCGACAACGCCGCCAAGCGCCGCATGGCCATGGTCGCAGTTGCCGCGTCCGCAGTGACCTCCGCTGGTGCAGCTGGCGCCACCGCCGGCGCACAGCAGGCGAACGCAGATGATGTCTCTCTGGCTTCTAACACCACCCTTCTTGCACAAGGTGCCGAAGGCAGCGCAGCCCCACAGACTGCCGAAGCTCAGGCTCCACAGATTCTGGAAGTTCCCCAGAACGCCCCCATCGCCGAGCTGTCTGACCAGCTGAGCTCCGCTCTCCGCTTCGCACAGGCTCGCGAGGCTGCCGATCTTCTGGCTCGCGCTCCTTTGGCTGCAAAGCCAGCTGAGGGTTCTTACACCTCCCCTTTCGAAATGCGTTGGGGCACCATGCACAATGGCATTGACCTGGCCAACGGCATCGGCACCCCGATCTTGGCCGCAATGGACGGCATCGTCATCGATTCCGGCCCAGCATCCGGCTTCGGTAACTGGATCCGTATCCGTCACGACGATGGCACCGTCACCGTCTACGGCCACATGTCCACCCTGGACGTTGCAGTTGGCCAGCACGTGACCGCTGGCCAGAAGATCGCCGGCATGGGCTCTGAGGGCTTCTCCACCGGCTCCCACCTCCACTTCGAGGTCCACCCAGCAGGCGGCGGCGCTATTGATCCAGTGCCTTGGCTGCAGGAGCGCGGCATCACCATCCAGTAAGGATAACTCTAGCGATCATCCGCTAGGAATTACCTTCTTCGAAAAAAGGGGCACCGAGACTTTCTAGTCTCGGTGCCCCTTTCGTTGGCAGGTCAGCCGGCACTCAACTACAGCTTCTCCATCGGCAGCCCACCGACCAGCATCAAGCGAACCGTTCCGGATCCACCGAAATCGATCATCGCGGTGGCATGCGTTCCCACGCGGTCCACGGACTTCACCGAACCCAAGCCGTACTTGTCGTGGTTCACGCGGTCCCCCACTGCCAACTCCAATGGCTTGCCTCCACGGCCGGTAGAGCTGCGGGCACTCGGTGCTGGCTGCTTCGCAGCCTTGCCACCGTTGCGATACATCGGCGTACTGCCGAAGCTGGTCGACCCACCAGAACCATAGCCGCCGGAACCGGACCAGCCACCCGAGCCACTGCCATAGCCTGACCCATAGCTGCCGGAGCCATAACTCCCCGAACCGCCAGCGAAGGTAGGTTCTTCTCGAATCCATTCCCACAGCTCTTCTGGCACCTCGGCCAGGAACCTAGACGGCGGGTTATTAACAGCCTGCCCCCACCCGGACCGAGTGACCGCCCGACAGATGAACAGACGCTGCTTGGCACGAGTGATGCCCACGTAGGCCAGGCGCCGCTCTTCCGCCAACTCCGTAGGATCAGAAAGAGCACGCATGTGTGGGAACTGCCCGTCCTCCCAGCCGGTGAGGAACACCACGGGAAACTCCAGTCCCTTGGCGGTGTGCAGGGTCATGAGCGTGATCATGTCCTGACTTTCTGGCGGGATCTGGTCTGCGTCCGCCACTAGGCTGACGCGCTCGAGGAAGGCTTGCAGGCTGCCCAAGGGTGCCTCGCCCTCGCTCAGCATCGCCTCTGCTTCAGATTCGCCGTCGCTGCCCCCCGGCATGTCCATATATGCCTGGAGATTGGCTGATTCCTGGCTGAATTCGTGGCCCACGGCCACCAGCTCGTTCAGATTGTCCAAGCGTGCGCCGTCCTGCGGATCGTTGGACTTCTCTAATTCCGCGCGGTACCCGGACATATCCAGCACAGCGTTGACGACCTTGCCCAGATCCGGCAGGCCCAAACTGGTGCCGTCCGAGGCCTGCATATCCGCATTTTCGGTTTCCTTGCGCAGTGCCGTCATCATCTCGAGGAACCCGCCAATGGCATTGCGTCCGCGTCCGGAAAGCTGGGCCACTTTGCCCTCAGCCGCGTCCTGCAGTGCCGCCGCCCACGGGATCTCCAGGTTCTCTGCGTGCACCGTGACCAGCGCCAGTGCCCGGTCGCCGATTCCTCGCCGTGGAGTGTTAATAATTCGACGCAAAGCCACCGTATCGTCCGGATTATCCAGCACCTTTAGGTACGCCACTAGATCGCGGATCTCTTTGCGCTCGTAGAAGCGCGTACCGCCAACCACCTTGTACGGCAGCCCACTGCGCACCAGTACATCCTCCAACGCGCGAGACGCATTGTTGGTGCGGTACATAATGGCTATGTCCTTGTGCTGGAAGCCTTCGTTGTCCACTAGGTCATCGATCTGCTCGGCGATGAATCGGGCTTCGTCGTGTTCGTTATCCGCCACGTATCCACCGATTGGCTGGCCACTGCCCAGATCAGTCCACAGCTTTTTCGGCCGCCGGCCTTGGTTCTTATCAATCACCGCGTTGGCCGCGGTGAGGATCGTCTGCGTGGAGCGGTAGTTCTGTTCCAACAGGATGGTCCGCGCATCTGGGTAATCGCGCTCGAACTCCTCGATATTGCGAATCGTCGCACCGCGGAAAGCATAAATGGACTGGTCCGCGTCACCAACCACGCAGAGCTCTGCCATGTCTGGCCCCTTACCCACCAGCGCGCTGACTAGCACGTATTGGGCGTGGTTCGTGTCCTGATATTCATCCACTAGGACGTGGCGGAAGCGGCGTCGGTAATGGTCAGTGACCTCGGGACTGCGCCGCAGAATCGCAACGACCTCCCCGATGATGTCATCGAAATCCACCGCATTGGCCGCACGGAGACGCTGTTGGTAGGCCTCGTACAACGTGGCGATCTTCTCGCGGTGAAAGTTGCTGCTGACCTTCGCATCCTGCAGCGCTTCATCTGGCCCGACCAGCTCGTTTTTCCAATTGCTGATCACGCTCAGGGTGCCGCGCGGGCTGAATTCCTTGAGATCCAAGTCATGATCCTTAATCACCATCGAGATCAGACGCTTGGAATCGTCTGAATCGTAGATGGTGAAGTTCGAGTTCAACCCCTCCGCGAGGTGGGCGTTAGCGCGCAGGATGCGCACGCACATGGAGTGGAAGGTGGAGACCCACATCCGCTCCGCCTGCGAACCCACCAAGTCCATGACACGCTCACGCATCTCCGCGGCGGCCTTGTTGGTGAACGTGATCGCGAGGATCTCCCACGGAGCGGCACCCTGGTGCAGCAGGTAGGCAATGCGCCGGGTCAGCACGCTCGTCTTACCAGATCCTGCGCCCGCCACGATCAACAGCGGCGACCCGCGGTGCTCTACAGCTTCTTTTTGTTGTGGGTTCAGCCCCGTGAGCAGGTCTGTATCTGCCTTCTTCGGTGGAACCTGTGCCCTTTTTTCCCGACGCCCACTCGGCACAATTGCCGCACTATCCCGCGTGCTATCGAAGAGCTGATCGTAGCCCTCCGGTGGCAGATCTTCTTCCGGCGGTGGTGGCACGTCATCCACTGGTTCCTCTGGCAGGGGAACCTCAGAGAAATCCGAAAACAGGTTGGGCTGCTCCTGGAAGGTGGGCTGCTCCTCGGGCTTTCGCATGATCTCCTCATTCGCTTGGATATGTGCCGGGTGTTTTTGCTTCGCATGCACAAGGCTACATTCCAGCCGAGGCAACTCTGCATTCCTGGCGAGCATATGAGCGATTACGAGTCTGGCATCTGTTGCAGCAATCACTGAAGACTTTGGCCCGGAACGTCGTATGATCGGATACATGACTGACGGCGACTTCCACATCCGCATGCCTTCGGGGACCGATGATCCACCCTCCGATGCGGAGATTCAGACGTATCGCGAAGAGATCAATCGCTTAGACAAGATCATCCGCGAATCGATTCATCGTCGCACGGAAGTTTCCCGTGCCATTGGGAAAACTAGGTTGACCTCCGGGGGAACCAAGTTGGTACACACCCGTGAGGTGGCCATCATCAACCAGTTCCGGGAGGAATTTGGTACCGAGGGCGTGCAGATCGCCAAGGCACTGCTGCAGCTTGGCCGAGGACGCTTGGGCTAAATCACCGCAACCGGATTCACGCTGCCCCACAATACAAAAGAACCCGCGACCATTGATCGCGGGTTCTTTTGCTTTGGTTCATCAAGGAAGACGGAAGCCTGCGCCCACGCCACCGTTGGCATCCAGGCTGCGCTGAATGACGTTCCACAGAGCACCAGTCACGGGTGCGTGGACAGGGCCTTGCAGAGGAGTGGTGCAGCTCGGGAGATTCCCCAGGCCGCCGTTGACGATGGCAACCAGGCGGTTTCCAGCGTAGATCGGTCCGCCGGAATCTCCGTGAGAGCCACAGAGATGAGCCAGCAGGTAAGGACCATCAACACCGATCACGGGGCCACACGAGGTGCCCGTGGAAATGCCTGTCTTGCAGATCTGCTGCAGAGTGGCCGGCACCGCTCCGCCCAGCTGACCGATGGACGCGCGACCGTAGGTGTTAGTCAGGCGCACATTGTTGTTCAACTTGATCACGCCGTAATCCGGACTTCCGGTGCGGACATAGGTGCCGATGCGTCCAGCTTCTGGAGCGTCACCAGAGGTGACTGGGGTGCCCGGGTTAGCGCAGTGACCAGCGGTGATGGCTACCTTGTTGCCGTGTGCATCGAATCCGGAAACCGCAATGGTGCACAGGCTATCGCCCACCAGGATGGGAGTCGATGGGCCAACAAGAGCCGTAGGGCGGATATCATTTTGCGCCTTCGGTGGCACTGGAGAGGTGAAGTAGTGTCCAGGAACGCGGTGCGGGCCTGGCTCTCCCGTGAGCGTCAGAAAGATATCCGCCGCCTGCGCCGGGGAGGGCACGGAAGACTGCGCTTCGGCTTGGGCAGTAGCCGAAAGACTGCCCGTGATGAGAACCGCTGCACACCCAAATGCGGCAAATACTCGCCGTCGTGTGGATCCAACAAAACCGCGAGTAAAACTACGCATTTCCATCCTTCTTCGTCAACGTCATCACCTGTCCGCGTGGGCTTGCAATCGGAGAAGCAAACCTCACCAACAAACAGAATTCCGTCCAGCATATCGCGTTGATGCGCGATATCAGACTGAACGGAAGTCACAGTTTGGACACAAAATGATTGTGCCCGGCGAGGAAGCAGTTACTTTACGGTGACGCTTCCATCGGCGTTAACCCGCACATAGGCCGCCATTGCTGCTGCAATGTTCAGGCGCTGCCAAGAGCCTTCGGGACTCTGGTCATCCAGCGGGTAGCCGGACTGAATAGCAGTCTGGCGTAGAACCGAGGCACGCTGTGCGTAGCTGAGCTCAGGGTGAGCGGACAGCAGCAGATCCGGCGCTGCCTGCGGCACGATCATCGGTGCATCATTGCGGTAGACCTGCTGGAAACCGTTGGTCATGCGCTCGGTGTATTCATCCACGGCCACGTCGGTGGAGCGGTACGGAGAATCTTCCGCAACAGCCTGAGCTAGTGGCTTTCCGGTGCGCCATTCCAGCTCTGCCTTGATTTCCTGTCCAGCCTGGCGAACAGCATCGCGCATCTTCGGGTCATTCCACCTGTCCGCTGCTGCAGCGGTACCGGTCATCCGGCCACCGATGACGTCCAATGGGTAGTGCACACCCATGACCATGCGGTTGTAACCGGCTTCGGAGCCACGTGCAACCAGCTGTGGTCCCAACTCTGGAACAGCCAATGCCAGCAGCGTGGTGGACCAGGTTGCCTGGTTGGTGTGACCGGATGGGAAGGACTTGGAATCTCCGTAGAAGTCCTCTCCCGGCAGGTCGTAGCGGTTGATCTTGTCCGGAGCAACGACGAATGGACGCTCGTAGCCGTAGTAGGTCTTCTCTGCGAAGGTCGAGGATGCCAATCCGCCCGCACGAGCTAGGTAACCGTTTCCAAATAGGTAGTTCGTCTTCGGCAGACGGTTTTCGCGCAGTGCGTCCCGGAAGTGGCCACCTAGTTCCGCACCCAACGCGTCAGAGAATGCAGTGAGCAGTCCTGCCTTATCAGCGGCAGCATCCATCTGCGCGCGAGAAATAGCAGCAGGGTTTCCGGCTGCTTCATTGTTGATCCGTATGGTGGTCGCCAAGTTCTGCCGCATCACTTCCGGGTGATTGGCCCGCAGATCATTGAAGCCATCAATGACATCCACGTACACGCCATAGTCGTGGGAGCTGATGTCAGAGATGAACCCGCCCACGTAGTCCGGGCTAAACGGAACGGGAGTTGGTGCTCCTGGGTGCTGCACAGGCAGGGGGTAACCAGGCACAGCCTCTGCGCCAGCAATAGCGGGCAGAGTCTGCTCAGCCTGGGCGGGAGTCACCATGCCGAAAGAGATAGCAGAAGCGGCAAGGGCTGCGGTAGCAGCCATCTTGTACGAGTGAGCGCGACGCTGGATTTTCACGGGGCAGTCTTTCCTTCAAGCTTTCAGGGGGAGAGACAGGATCTCCACAGGTTTTCTACATCCTGTTTATCCTGTCATGCCCCGTGGGATTCCGCAGGGCGAAATACCGCAGCGCAACCGCGCATCATTTCGCTAGGCGCTCCTGCAGCCCCCGGGCGTAGAGATCCGCCGCCTTGATCGCTTCCACCACGTCAGTCGGCGTGATCTCTCCGGGCATCTGCTTCATGGTCTCGCCCTCGGAACATGCCAGCTCCGCGATACGGCGCAGATCCTCCTCAGAAGCATCCTGCAGGTGGATCTCCTCCAAAGTGGTGGGCAGCCCCACGGACTGCATGAATCCGATGTAACGATCCGCCTCTGCCTCGTCGGCGCCTTCCAACATCAACTGCACCGCGATGCCAAACGCCACCTTCTCTCCGTGCGTCATGTGGTGGATATCGCCATCCAGCGCGGTGAACCCATTGTGGATGGCGTGCACGGCCGCCAATCCACCGTTTTCGAAGCCCAGCCCGGAGAGCAAGGTATTCGCTTCACAGATATTTTCTAGGGCCCGGCTGACAATATGTGCCTCGTTGTCTCGGAGAGCCTGGTGCGCGTAGGCAAACAGCGTCTCCTCGCACATTTCGGCCAGTGCCAAGCCGGCGAGGGTAGGCCGGGCAGTATCGTCCATGCGTCGAGAATTGGCACGATTGACCGCACGGGCCTCCACGCAGGTCGCCAACGCATCGCCAATACCAGAGCGCATCGTGCGCACCGGAGCGTTGGCAATCACGCGGGTATCCACAGCCACCAGCTCCGGATTCTTCTCATAGAAGAGGTAAGAATCGAACACTCCCTCATCGGTGTAAATCACGGACACGCGCGCCGTGGGCGCATCCGCAGACACGGCCGTGGGAAAAATGGCCACGGGCAACTTCGCGTGGTCCGCCACCGCACGGGCCGTATCGATGGTCTTGCCACCGCCCAGTCCGATAATCACGTCATTGCCAGCCTCTTCGACCTTCTCGGCGATGCGTTTGATCTCATTCATGGACGCCTCACCACCGAAGATCTCCTTGGTGGCCTGCAACTCATCGCCGCGCAAAGACTCTTGCAAACGAGCGCCAGCGATATCCCACACAATTTCGTCGGCGATGATTAACGGGGTGCTGCCGAGAGGACGGACGTACTGCGCGGCCCGCTCCAGCAGGTCGATGCCTTGCACGTAGCGGCTGGGGCTGGTGAACATCTGGTCAGACATGTCGGTGGTCACTTCCTTTTCCCACCTCCTGTGTACGGGAGCGCGGGGTAGCGAGGTTCGGTTTTCCACTGCCCAGCCTACGCTCGGCTCTGTTCGCGCCGCTAGGCGTTCTCCGCCAATTTTTCCTAATAAGTACCTTAGATCTTTTGAAGTTAGCTGGGCAGCGCAAGCCTTGTTACTCTTTGAAAATATGAACTCCACCGAGCGCTCACCCCTCCGTTCCTTTCGCAATCACGCCGCTGACTTCCTTCCCGAAGCAATCGGCGGATTCGTAGCCTCGCACCCCAATGCCCAATGGCACGATAGCGGCTTCATCGGACAGTCCTCCCCTATCGTCACCGCCGAGGGCACCCCTTCCGTCGCTGTCATCTCCGGCGGCGGTTCCGGACACGAACCCATGCACGCGGGATTCGTCGGCGACGGAATGCTCGCAGCGGCCGTCCCGGGCCTGTTATTCACCTCTCCAAACGCAGTGCAGATCACCGAGGCCACTCGGTGGGCCGACCAAGGAGCGGGTGTGGTTCACGTGGTGAAGAACTACACCGGCGATGTAATGAACTTCAAGGTCGCCCGTCAGGCTCTCGTGGACGTGGAAGCGCGAGTGATTCTGGTCGACGATGACGTCGCCACAGAACAGGGTGAGGACAACGAATCGGAAGGCCCCGGACGACGCGGCACCGGTGCGACGATTCTGGTGGAAAAGATCGCCGGGGCGGCAGCTAGGCGCGGTGACAACCTGGACGACGTCGCCCAGCTGGGCCAGTGGGTTGCCGATCATTCCCGCAGCATGGCGGTGGCAATCGCGCCAGGTCACCTGCCCACGAACGGCCGCGATACTTTTGATCTCCCCGCCGGCGAAATCGAGGTCGGCGTAGGTATCCACGGCGAACGCGGCGTGGATCGGGTGGATGTGGAGCCTGCCGATGAGGTGGTCACGCGCCTTCTCGATGGGATCGACGCCAGCAGGGGCAGCTATATCTGCCTCGTCAACGGGCTGGGCGGCACCACTCCGCTGGAGCTCTCCTTGGTCTTCGGCTCTGCATTGCGCCAGCTCGAGCAGCGGGGCATCACAGTGCGCCGTGCGATGGTGGGCACCTACGTGACCTCAATGAACATGGCGGGTGTCTCCCTCACCCTTACCGAGGCGACCGATGAACTCGTGGAACTTCTTGACGCTCCCACCGACGCTCCCGCCTGGCCACGCGTAGTGGGTGGTCAGTCACCGGAGGGCGGCGACGCTGCGATGCGTTACGAAGCAGCGCGCACCGTGTTCGACGACGAGCTTCCCTCTTCCGGGGATGACAACACGTGGCTCAGCGACTTCGTACAGCGAGTGCAAAACTCCACGGACGATCTCACCGAGTTGGATCGGCTGGCCGGGGATGGAGACTTCGGGCAGAACATGGAGGCGGCCTTTGGGGACATCGAGCTTCCTCTGCGCGGAGAAGATTCGGCCGTGTTGAGCGCCCTCGCCCACCGGCTGTTCATCCGTTCCGGCGGCACCTCCGGTGCAGTCCTGGGAACACTGTTCCGTGAGCTCGCCTTGGCTATGGAGAATGCTTCGTCCAACGTCGTCGGTTTGCGCGATGGACTCGGGAAGGCTTGCGAGGCCATCACCGAATTGGGCGGTGCAAAGGAGGGAGACAACACCTTGGTTGATGCCCTGTTGCCTGCGGCTCGAGCAGCAGCCGAAGCCGCCGGGGATTCTGCTTCCTTCGAGGAAGTCTTGCGCACGTGCAACGAGGCGGCAGCCCAAGGCGCGGAAAACACTCGCGCGATGATCGCCAAGAAGGGACGCGCCAGCTACCTCGGTACCGCATCCCAAGGAGTGGTCGATCCCGGCGCCATCCTTGTGTCTTGGATTTTCGGCGGAACAGGCCAGGCCAAAGACTTCACGGGGGAGTAAAGTTCTTTTTCTAGTCCCTAAGAGCCGAAAGTAGTGAAAACGCGGTGTGTAGGCGTTGGTCTATAAAAATTCACCTACGCAAAAATGTGGGCTGTGCAACAGCGCCGTTCCATCCGCTACTGAGGACAGCAATGACCCCTCACGGCATCTCACGAAGCGCCGGATCTCAAGATAATAAGTGAGTAATCATGGGACACACTCGACGTTTGAGGTTCGCTGGAATCTTTGGCACCGGCCTTGTCGTCACCGGTGGCATGGGCGTTTCCATGGCACAGAACGGCCTGTCCGCCAACCTGGCACTGTCCGACACGATCTTCACCCAGCAGGTCGGCGGACTCGACGGTGACGGCTTCAGCCTTTTCGTGGATCACGAAATCAATGTCTCCGATGACGTTCCCGTTTCCCGCCTGCGCATCGATCAGGCCACGGTGACGGACATGTGCATGACCGCGCCAATCTCCCTGCCCGGTGTAGGAGACAAGAAGTTCTAGATGCTCGTTCCAGATGACGGCACCACCGCATCCAACCTAGTCATCGGTGCCAAGGACCTCGCCGGATCCCTAACGCTAATCAAGCCACAAATTGGTGTGGATGCCGGCCAGCTCTCAGATTCTGCAGTGCCCGGCTCCGGCGGTATCGTCTCCGAAGGCTTGGAAGCTTCCGACCAAACGATCCACGCCACCTCCATCGCCGCAGATAAGCTCACCGCCAAGGGCGGAAAGATCAGCATCGTAGACAGTGAAGATAGTGCCTGCTAAACAGCCTGAACTCACCGACAACGAGCAAGCCGTAGTAGAGGACAGCCCACGGAACCGCCGCTTCAAGTCGTGGCGTAAGCGCCGCCCCTTCGGCGCTGGCCTGGCCATGATCCTCTCCGGCCTGGTTATGCTCGCCCCCGCTTACCTGTCCTTCAAGGTCTCTAATATCCAGGTGCAGGTCTCCACCTTGTCCGGAGTCTCCACTGCCTTGCTGGGCATCCTGCTGATCACGTGTGGCATTTCCACCTGGACCCGCACGGAAGGCCGCATTCTCACCGGTGTGGCCGCGATGGTGCTGGGCATCGTCCCCCTGCCCGCCGCGAACTTCGGCGGCTTCGTTCTGGGCACCATGCTGGCCCTCATCGGAGGTGCAATGTCCTTGTCGTGGGACCCCGAAGAACGGTTGAGCCGCAAGGAGCGCAAGCGCCTGCGCGAGAGCGGTTACGAAGACAAGCCCACCGACGAGTCCGCTGATGAAGAGCCGGAAGGATTCACTGTAGCGGACGAGGACGAAGTGGCGTCGGACGAAGAATTCGACGACAACCAAACCACCGAAATCCCCACCGTTAACGATCAAAATTCCGAGGCTCAGGCACCAAAGGGAAGCAGTTTCTTCAAGCGCGGCGGACGCGGTGGGGCAACGACGGTCATCGCTGTGCTCACCGCGCTGGCTGTGGGCACCGGCACGCACATGTCCAACGCCCAGGCGCAGCTGCCCAACCTGCAGTTGCCTGGCATCGACGACGTTTTGCCTAATCAGAACGATCAGCAGCAGAACCCTGACCAGCTGAACGAGAACCCACTGACGCAGAATCCGGCGCCATCGGCACCGACGGTCCCACATCTACCCGAACTACCAAAGCTGCCGGAGGCTCCGCGCCTACCGGCACCGAACCCTAACGCCGAGATCGATTTGCCGAAGGAATTCTCCGGACTGGCGCTGCCAGAAATCGGCGGCCTCGACTCCGCTCCCCCAGAGCCAATCCCCGGCATGCTCCTGCCCAACGGCAAGACCTACACGGTCAAGGCGGACAAGACCACTCTGGTGGGCAACGTGAAGATGTCCTACGTCACCATCGACACCGCTCAGGGACCAAAGCCTGCCATTCGCATCGATTCCGACCGCGTGATCCTGGACAACCTGCGCGTGCGCTTCCCCGGCGATCACGCCATCGGAGTAGACATCTGGCAACGTTCCGGCCCAGGCCAGATCAGTACGCTGAACGGTAACTTCCACATCATCGTGGCTTCCCTGGACGTCACCCCGCAGCTTGCAGGTGTGCCGCTTCCCTTCGCGGTTCCAGTGAGTGCGGACGATGTGCCGGAAAACACCGGCAAGGAGCTGAAGAAGATCGGCGCTGGGCTGCCGGACGCTGTTTCCTCGCAAACGGTGATGCTCGACGGTACGATGGCGACGTACTACATCTCCGCGGACGACCTCGTCGAAGGCCCCGGAACCACCATTGCGCCTTAATTTGTTAGGGAGAATCACCATGGCGAACCCATCCAACGAATCATGGACCCTACTCACTGGGCTCGCCAATTCTTACCCCGGCGACGCAGAAGCCATCTCGCATCACCCCTATCGCATCCCACGGACTGACGATCAGCGAGCAGTACCAAATCTCAAGGTCATTGAACGCCTTGACGGCGCAACCGTGGTTCGCCTGGCATTCCGCCCCGGAGATTCGATGGCGGATCACACGGCCCCGTCTCCGATTCTCATCTTCGGGCAAGTCGGGGAGATTGCGGTCACGATTTCCAACGACGACGGCGAAACATCGACAGTCAGCCTTGAGCCAGGAACTGCCCTTCACATCGCCGCTAGGAAAGTACACAGCTTGAGCGCAGACAATCCGGCAACCGCGACGCTAGTCATCCTCCAGGCTGATTGAATTAGGTGACTATTAGGCCTTCGTTGCCCCTTCATTTCCGACGCCAACCTCGCCCCTCTTCATACTTCTGTACCAATCCTCAAAGAGGGCGACGCATCTCCGCAGGCCAATGTGACGCATGTGAACCGCTCAGTGAAGGAATGGTAGGAAAATTTGGAAGAGCCTGGGTGCAGGCGAGTCGGGCCAAGATTGACCTAGGCGGATGGATCATTGCTGGCCTGATCACAGGTACCTAAAGGCAGCTATAGATCAAGAAAGCGAAAAGTCCCGATCAGCGCGAAGCTGATTGGGACTTGAAGTTGGTAGCGGGGGCAGGATTCGAACCTACGACCTCTGGGTTATGAGCCCAGCGAGCTACCGAGCTGCTCCACCCCGCGTCGAGTGCTTAACTAGTTCAACCATTTCGATTGCCCTTGTTAGCGACTCATTTACTCTAACGCAGAGTGGACAAATAGTGAAATCGCCTGCTCAGGAGCACTACTGCTCACGCTGCAAGGCACTCACTGCAGCGTCCAACTCGTCCAGAGCCTTACCGAATTCCTCGAAGGTGCCATTGGCTCGCGCGTCCTTGACCTTGTCCATGGCGTCACGTACGCGCTGCGCAGCGCTCGAGTTACCCGTCACAGCCCCGGAGCCATCCTGCTGGTCGTCGGACTGGCTATCGCTGGAGGAATCATCAGAGCCACTGCCTTGACTGTCAATTTCTTCCTCAGGCTTCACCACAGAACCGTCGATCTCCTCGAGGTCCGTCGCGTTCTGCGGATCAATACCCACCTGGTCCAATGCCTCGGCAATCGTCGGTGCGTAGCCCACCTGGCCGTTGTAGGAAACCAACACGCGCAGCAGCTTCGGGAAGGCAGACTCCTGCCCCTTGCGCTGCGAGTACACCGGCTCCACGTACAGGATCTGGCCATCGCCCACCGGCAGCGTCAGCAAGTTGCCGTTGGTCAGCAGGTTGGTGCCCTCCAGCAAGGAACGCTCACGGGCGATCTCATCAGAGGACATCATCGTGTCCTGGGCCTGCTTCGGACCCTGAGTCTGCGTACCCGTCGGCAGCACGCGGACGAAGATCTTGCCGTAGGAATCAGATGCTGCATCAGAATCCACCGTCATATGAGCAGCCAAGAACTCACGTCGGAGGCCGACGAAAGGCGTGATCATCTGGAAGCTTGCGTCGTTACTCTCAGGATCCTTGGCCACCACGTAGTACGGAGGCTGCGCCAATTCCTGACGACCCTCCGCGGCGGAAGGATCAGACGGCACGGACCAGAAGGCGTCGTTCTGGAAGAACACGCCAGGATCAGACACGTGGTACTTGGCGATCAACTCGCGCTGCACCTTGAACAGATCCTCCGGGTAACGCAGGTGAGACATCAGATCTTCAGAAATTTCCGACTTCGGCTTCACCACGTCAGGGAACGCACCACGCCACGCCTTGAGCACGGGATCCTGCTCGTCGAACTCGTAGAGATCCACAGTTCCGTCGTAGGCATCCACCACGGCCTTAACCGAGTTGCGGATGTAGCTGACATCGTTGTTGACCAACTGGGTCTGGTTCACGCCATCGGGATTCAGAGCATCCGCAGTGGTATCAGTAAGGGACGTGCGCTCGGAGTACGGCAGGTTCGTCAGCGTGGTGTAACCATCCACTACCCACTTGATTCGACCATCGACCACCACGGGGTAAGTCTTGGAATCGGTGGTCAGCCACGGCGCCACCTTGTGCACGCGCTCGCGCGGATCGCGCTCGTAGAGGATCTTGGAATTCTCACCGATGCGGTCAGACAGCAACATGTTCATCGATTCGAAGTTCGCAGCGAACATCACGCGATTGAAGTAGTTGGAGATATCCGTACCGCCGGAGCCGGTGTAGGTGTAGTTCTCCGTGTCCGTGTCATACTCCACTGGCTCCTGGCCGGTGGTGCCCACGATGGCATAGTCCGAGTTCGGAGCCTGAGAAGAGGCGATCAACGGACCGAAGTACACGCGCGGCTGCTCCAGGTCCACCTTGAGCTCGCCACCTTGTTTGCCCGAGGCGATCGATTGCAGGTCAGCGCGGGTGTATACGGGGAAACCACCACGAGCAGAACCAGCTTCGCGTGCCACCTCGTCCACCTTGTTCGCCGGTGCCGCGATGAAACCGTTGCCGTGGGTGTAGACCGTGTGGCGGTTCAGCCAGTCATTCTGGTTGCCTGTTAGCGTGTTCGGGTTAATCTCGCGCGCAGCCACCACGAAGTCGCGGGTCTCGCCGTCCACCTGGTAGCGGTCGATGCTCAGCTCATCCGGGAAGCCGTAGAAGTTACGCAGCTGTTGCTGCTGGGTGAAGGTAGGGCTCAGCACCTCTGGATCCAGCAGGCGAACGTTAGACAACGTGGCCTCATCGTTGGCGATCTCCTTGCGCTCTTGCTCTGGCTTCTCGCCAGTCTGCGCGCCCCAATTGTTTTCATAGGTCACGGCATCATCGCCAATGCCATAGGCGTTGCGCGTGGCCTGGATGTTGCGGGAGATGTATTCGCTTTCCTTCTCCGCGCGGTTAGGGCTGACGGAGAACTGCTCCAGAATCATCGGCCAGGCCACGCCCACCACCAAGCTGGAGCCCACCATCAGCGCCGCAGCCAAGGCTGGCAGGCGCAGGTCGCGCAGCACGATCGTGGAGAAGAACATTGCCGCAACGAACAGGGAGATCACCAGCAGGATGATCTGCGCCGGAAGCATCGCGTTGATATCGGTGTAGGAGGCGCCGGTGAACGTATCGTGCTGGTTGTTCAGCAACGAGTAGCGGTCAAACCAGTAGTCCACGGCCTTGAGGATCATCCATGCGCCCGCGATGATCACCAACTGGCGACGCGCCGGCACGGAGACGGACGCCTTCTCCCCCACGCGCGGGTTGCCGGTCGTAATGGATCCCAGCAGGTAGTGGGTCAGTCCGTTGACCACGAATCCCACGATCAGCAGGATGCTCAGCGTGGACAGGATGAACTGCAAGAACGGCAGGTTGAACGCGTAGAAGCTCAGGTCCTTGTGGAACTGCGGATCCTGCTGACCGAACGCCGTGCCGTTGAAGAACAGCAGCGCCGTGCGCCAGTTGGCCTGCGCGATCAAGCCGGTGATCAACGCGATGAACACGGGCATGCCCACCAGGAATGGACGCATGTTGTTGCCGATCATGGGCCGGTATTCCGCCAGCGGCGAGGACGATCCCATGGATTCGAAATCATCCGGGCGCGCCCGGTAGGCCGCGTACACGCACAGCCACGCGATCAGAGCGGCCAGCAAACCGAAGACCGCAAACAGGATTACGCGCGCCACGATGACATTGACGAACACCCCCTGGTAGTTCACGCTGCGGAACCATGACCAGTCCACGTAGCTGGAGACGATGACCGGGATGATGAAGAAAGCCAATGCCGCCAATCCCACTGCAAAACCGAGCAGTTGAGCTCGGCGATTCGGCCGAGGTGAGGGCGACTTTTTTCCGGCTGGTGGTGGCGGGGTGATGCTCAAAGTGGGGATCTCTCCTGATCAGCACACGTCGCGAGTCGTAGAGTGTACGGCGTATGCAAAAGTGTTCTTTTCCATAGGATACGTGTGTTTATATTCAGTGCCTAAACAGGTTTTCCACCGATTCGCGACAGGGAGTTCTCACCGTGACTTCAAACCCCGATCTCCACGACATCCGCGTTCTCAATGCCGCGTTGCTCGAGGCCGTTGATTTCGTCCAGGCTGAGGGCTGGGATCGTCCGGCGACGTTGTTTGGTTTGGTTCCCCATGCTCTGGTTGCTGATGCGTTGGGTTCTTCGTTTGATGACGACGCAAACAACCCCCTGGCCCTGGTTGTGCAGGAAGATGTTCCGGATCATATCCGCCCGGGCTCAGAGGAGCTGGGAGAATTCATCGCTACTGTGCGCTGGCCGGAACAAGTGGTGGGCGCCATCTTGGCGCAGGAGATTACCTTCGTGAACTCGGCAGAAGGCGCGGGCGCGGAGCCTCACGCGGCGCGTTTGTACTCCGGTGTGCTCAACGAGGACGGCAGCGGTGCCGAGCGTTCACTGATCCAACTGCGCCCCACGGACCAGGAGATGTCCGAGGACGCCTTCGCTCAAGACAAAGTGGAGCTGTTGGGTGGCGATGACATCGCCCCCGGCGTGATCGCCACGTTGCGGGCCACCTTCGAAGAGGGCTTCGACGACGAGTAGCGACGAATAATTCTGCGGCTAGTCCTGGCAGAGGCTGGGCTGACCACCGGAATTGATGGTGTCTAGGTCCTCGATCGCATCGTCGAGCGAATCCACTTCCACCAGCTGCACGTCATCCTCGCCCGCGGTCAGTGCCTCCCGGCAGTTGTCCGCTGGCACGAGGAATACCTCTGCACCTGCATCAGCTGCGGCGTGAATCTTATGGGTGATGCCGCCGATCGGACCAACCGTGCCGGTGCCGTCGATAGTGCCGGTGCCCGCCACGAAGCGTCCACCGGATAGCTCGCCGGGGCTCAACTTATCCACCACAGCCAGGGAGAACATCAATCCGGCCGATGGACCGCCGACATCCGTGAGGTTGTATTCCACTTTGAGGTCACCTGCAGGCTGGGCTACCGAAGTCACGCCCAGAAACGCAATTGGGTCATCTTCGCCCTTTTCGCGCAGCTCTTCGGGCATGTCCCCCAGCTGAACGTCCTTGGTGATCTCACGTCCGTGACGGTCGATCGTCAACGTGACCGTATCTCCCGGTTGATGCTTGCGAATCTCTTCCGCCAAGTCGTCTGGCCGGAATACGTCCTTATCCCCCACCTTGAGGATCACATCGTTGATGTGCACCACGCCCGTGGCCGGCGAATCCTTGCTGATGTCCATCACCATGGTCTCCACGGGGCGCTTCAGATAATCCATCGCAGAGATCGTCGCGTTAGATTCGGACGCAGCGAAAGCCGCAGCGTTCTTCTCTTGCACTGCCTCTGGGGACTGTCCCGGGGGAAAGACCTGTTCGATGGGGACCAGCACGTCGTCGGTGAATAACCAACGACCTAGCGCCTGCGCCAACGTCATGTTCGTGCGCACGGACACGGTGGTCATGTTCAGATTGCCACTGGTTTCATCAGGGGTTTCGCCGGTGATTTCCACCACGGGCTTACCGTCAACATCTCCCAGAGTGTTGAAAGTGGGTCCCTTACCCTGGGCCGCATAAGGCACAGTCATATCGATATCGGTACCGGGGACAGTGGGTAAACCGATCAAAGAGATCAGCATAACCACTGGTAGAGCACCGATAACGACTGTACGGTTGCGTCGATTCCAGAAAGTCACCCGAGAAAGCCTACCCGTGTTCGCTGAGGGCGCACACTCCCACGCCCATCGAGCACCCAACGAAAAGCAGCCCGCAGGTACGGTTTAAGACATGAGTAACTTCGGCTTCGGTTTCAACAACTCGGGCGATGATTCCGACGATGAACGTCGGGGCAACAACAACGAGGGCAATAACAACAACGACGGCTCCGGCAACAACGGTGCCGGTGGTCCAGGCAACTTCGGCGGCGGACCATTCGGTTTCCTCTTCGGCGGCCCCGGTGGCACCGGCAGCGGAATGAGCTCCGGAAACTTGGGCGATCTCATCAACCAGTTCGGTTCCATGCTCAGTGGATTCGGCACGGACATGAACTCCGGCAATGGAGAGACCGTCAACTACTCGATGGCCGAGCGCATCGCTCGGCAGAACATCGGCCAAGCAGCCGGACCGAAGTCCGAGGACACCCAAGCAGTGGCTGAATCCGTGCGCCTCGCCGAACTGTGGCTCGACGAGGCCACCACCCTGCCCGCGGGCGCGACTGGCTCCGTGGCCTTCGGCCCGACCCAGTGGCTGGAAGAAACCATGCCCACGTGGAAGCGCATCATCACGCCTCTGGCAGAGAAGCTGGGCGATGCCTCCCTGTCTGCCATGCCCGAGGAAATGCGCGGACAGCTGGGGCCGGTTGAATCCATCATGAAGCAGGTCAACAGCATGAACTTTGGCGCACAGCTGGGCAATACGCTCGGCGAGCTGGCTAAGGGCGTGGTCCTATCCACCCAGTGGGGCATGCCGCTGGCCACCGGACGCACGGCTGCCATCGCCACCGCTCACCTGGACGAACTGTCCAAGAAGCTGGGCGCAGGCAACCGAGAGACGTTGATCTATCTGGCCGCGCGCGAAGCCGCACACCATCGCTTGTTCCAGCACGTGCCGTGGCTGACCGAGCGCCTGATCCTCGACGTGGAGGAATTCGCCGCCGGACTGACCATCGACACCTCTAAGCTGGACGAGGCTGCACGCGAGTTCAATCCGGAGATGATGAACGATCCTGCGGCCATGCAGGAGATGATGAACCGCTTCCAGAGCCAGGAGATCCAGCCCGAGGTTGTCTCCTCTAACGCCCACGCCCGACAGCGCCTAGAGACCAGCCTGTCGCTGGTCGAGGGATGGGTGGACTACGTGGTGGGCTCCGCGTTGGGCTCCCGCATCCCCGAGGCCGCCATGATCGGTGCCGCGTGGCAGAGCTTCCGTACCAACGGCTCCCCTGCCATGGACAACCTCACCAAGACTCTGGGTATTAGCCTGTCCGCGCCAAAGGCGGCGGAGGCTGCGGAACTGTGGCGTCGACTCGAAGAGGCTGTGGGCACCGAAAAGCGCGACGCGATCTGGGATCACGCGGATTTCCTGCCCGTCGCCGAGGACCTCGACAATCCGGCCGCCTTCATTGGCCATGTCACGTTCGACGCAGACGAGATGAAGGACTTCAACCCCATCTCCGAGATCGAGCGCCTGGAGCGCGAGCTGAACCAGGACAACTCTGGCGAGGACGACCGCCAGGAAGGTTCCGCTGGTGACGATGAGAATGAGGGCGACAGCAAAGACGGCGAGTAGCCTGCCGGTCTTGCTAAGCTGACTGTGACATCCGGGGGGATGTCACAGTCACAAGCTTCTTGGGGGAATCATGACAGCACCGCTGCAGGCCCGCTGCAAGGTACACATCAACCGAGGCACGGCAGTGATCGTGCGTCCCGGAGTGGGCGTGCAGTTCAATGTGCTCCCACACAATGCGATCGTGTTGCCGCTTCCTGCTCATGTGTCCCCCGGACACGTGCTGACTGCTCTGGCAGCGGCACGGCTGCCAGTCCCCATCGACGAGCTCACAGCATCCCTGAACTACTGCGGACTAGGTCCGGATGCTGCTGCGGACATTGTGGACGAACTCATGCGCTGCTGTGTCCTGCGGGAGTATCCGGAACAGCACTCCGTGCCGGTGCTGAAATCAGGAACCGCGAGCGACCGGCAGATCGCCGCGCTGCGAAAAGAAGGAATCTCCGCTCATCTGGTGGACAGTCCCGCAACGCTGGTCTCGCAGGCGCGCACCTCCGTGGCGCTACTTCCCGGGAACATGTTTCTGCCCGCAGATCTGCACTACATGCTGATGCAGGCCGGCATCAGCCATCTCCCCAGCGCGGCTATCGATGGCTCCGTGATCATCGGTCCCTTGGTTGTCCCCGGGGTTACTCCCTGCTTGAACTGTATTGATGGCCACTACGGCCACCAGGATGCGCAGTGGAACAGCATTCGCATGCAAGCGGCAGGCAGGCCCGTAACCACAGATCAATTACACGTTGAAGCGGCCTCACTCATGGTCGCCAGCATCGTGGCGCGGCACCTGATCCCTTGGCAGAGTCGTGGTTGCCTACCGTCCGAGATTCCGGAGATTCTCCGCCACCGTACGGAAATTAGACTCGGCGATGTCCATGTCAGCTCCACCGAAATCACCGCAGATCCGGAGTGCATGGCCTGCAAGATGACCAAGCAACTGCCTAGGCCACGTTCTGCGTAATCGCCAGGATGTCCTCGCCGAACTGCTCTACCTTCACTGGCCCCATGCCCGGCACCTGCACCAATTCCTCTGGTGTGGTGGGCAGCGCGCTGGCGATCGCTTTGAGGGTGGCATCCGTCATCACCACATAGGCTGGGACGTTGCGCTCTTTAGCCGCATCCGTGCGCCAGGATCGCAACTGGGTAACCACCATGTGGTCAAGGTCCTGCACGTGTTGCCCACATCGGCCGATGATTTTGAACTCTGGGGTGGACAGCCGCGCTCCGCACACCACGCAGGAATTCTTCGGCGCACCCAGGTGCTTGCTGCGGGAATTCCCGCGACGCTCCATTGCATCGTCGGCAGCGGGCATAAGGCCGTCCAGGAATCGTGTGCGTCGCTTATTCGCTTTTCCACCCGGCTGACGCGCTTGTGCCCAGGACAAGTGCAGGTGCTCTCGGGCGCGCGTGATGCCCACGTAGAACAGACGACGCTCTTCCTCAATGGCACCTTCGCTGTCCGTGCCTTTCAGCGCATAGTGAATGGGCAACATGCCATCCACCAGTCCCACGAGGAACACCGCGTCCCACTCCAGGCCCTTGGCGGCGTGGATGCTGGCCAGTGTCACGCCTTCTACCTTTGGCGGGTTCTTCGCTTCCACGCGCTCACGCAGCAGTCCCATCAGGCCAGACAAGGACAGCCCCGGGGTAGCCGTGGTGAGCTCTTCGACGAGAGACACCAACGCTTGCAGAGACTGCCAGCGTCCGCGCTCCTTGGCACCGGTGGGTTCTTGCGGAGTCAGTCCCACTGGAACCAGCGCGGCACGCACCGCGTTGAGCACATCGTCCGGATCTGGTGTGAACTGCTGGGAGGCGCGCAGCAGCGCAGTCAGTGCCTCCCGGATCTCTGGGCGTTGGAAGAAGCCCTCGCCGCCCTTGACCTGGTAGCCGATTCCCGCCTGTTCCAGTGCGTATTCGTAAGCTGCCGACGACGCATTGATGCGGAACAGCACCGCGATCTCGGAAGCAGACACGCCTTTGTTCAGCAACGCGGAGATTTCCCGGACAACTGCTTCGGCCTCTGCCGTCTCGTCCGAATATTCAGAAAAGCTCGGCACCGGGCCGGCTTCGCGCTGACCAATCAGCGTCAACCGAGTTCCGGCCACGCGTCCCTTGGCTTGGCCGATCACCTTATTCGCCAGATCCACCACCTGCGGGGTGGATCGGTAGTCCCGCTGCAGGCGAACGGTCACGGCCTCAGGGAAGCGACGGGAAAAGTCCAACAGGAAATCCGGGGTCGCGCCATTGAAGCTGTAGATCGTCTGGTTTGCGTCGCCCACCACGGTGAGATCGTCCCGCTCCCCCAACCAGGCATCCAACATCCGCTGCTGCAACGGCGTGACGTCCTGATACTCGTCGACCACGAAGCTGCGGTACCGGGAACGGAACTCGTCGGCGATGCCAGGCTCAGACTCCAAGGCCGCTGTCATGTGCATCAGCAGGTCATCGAAGTCCAGCAGCATCTGCTCGCCGCCGCGCTTGAGCTGCTCGTAGTTTTTGAAGATCTGCACGAACTGCTCCGGCGGCACCGGGCAATCGCGGCGGTCGGGCACGATGCGCCCCGGGTAATCCTCGGGCGCGACCAGTGAGGACTTGGCCCATTCGATCTCCCCGATGATGTCCGCCAGCTGCGTCTTATCTGCATCCAGCCGGGCACCGCGAGCGGCGCGGGCAGCCACGGGGAATTTGCCATCTAACAAGCGCCACGGCAGCTCGCCTGCGTACTGCGGCCAGAAGTAGCCCAGTTGGCGCATGGCCGCTGCGTGGAAAGTCTTCGCTTGCACGCGGGCAGCACCCATCATGGTGAGGCGCTCACGCAGTTCGGCGGCAGCACGGGTGGTAAACGTCACGGCCATGACGTTGTCCGGGTTGACGTAACCTCCGCCCACGAGGTGCGCGATGCGGTGAGTGATGGTGCGGGTCTTGCCTGTGCCCGCGCCAGCGATGATGCACACGGGACCCCGCGGGGCGGTGGCTGCTTGGAGCTGATCGGGGTCTAGTTCGGAAAGATCAAACGGGACGCGTCCCCCGGACACTACAGCGCACTCTCCTCAGGGTCGACATTGCTGCGTACGTACAAAATGCGGTCGCCTGGCTCCACGGTCTCGGCCTCGGAGGAATCGATGCGGTAGAGCTCGCCGGAGCGAACCACACCGAGAACAACGTCCTCCAGCACGCGTGGGTTGCCACCGACTTCCTCTTCCACCACCACGCGCTCGGCGATGGAGAATCCATCGTCCGGGCTCAGGAGGTCTTCCATCATTTCCGTCACGCTTGGGGTGACGGTGGCCAGTCCCATCAGACGGCCAGCCGTTTCACTGGAGACCACCACTGAGTCCGCGCCGGATTGACGCAGCAGGTGGGAGTTATCGGATTCGCGAACCGAGGCCACGATGGTGGCAGACGGCGCGATCTCGCGGACGGACAGAGTGATCAGCACGGCCGTATCGTCCTGGTTCGGTGCCACCACCACGGCGCGGGCGCGGTTGACGCCCGCGAGCTTCAAAACGTCCGAGCGGGTCGCCGAGCCCTGCACGGTCACCAATCCTTGGGTGGTGGCTTGTTCCAGCACGTCGCGATCGGAATCGATGACCACGATCTGTCCGGGTGCCACGCCATCGGCCAGCAGAGCGGTCACGGCTGAACGGCCCTTGGTGCCATAACCGATGACGATGGTGTGATTACGCATGCGCTTCCTCCAGCGACGAATCTGCAGAGCCCGTCGGGACTCCTCCGTGAGCACGGACAGGGTGGTACCGACCAAAAGGATCAGGAAGATGACGCGCATCGGGGTGATCACCACGATGTTCATCAGGCGGGCTTCCTGGGTCACCGGGGCGATGTCACCATAACCGGTGGTAGACAACGAAACCGCCGCATAGTAAACGGCATCGAGGAACGTGTTGATCCCCGTGTAGCCCTCCTTGTCCCAGAAAGCCACGGCCGCCGTACCGAACAGCAAAATCATTGCGTAGAACATTCGGCGGGCAATCAACCACCAGGGGCTTTGCACCGCCGCTTCTGGGATGTGAACGATGTTGAGCAGGGCGTGGTGCGGAAGCTCATCCACCTCTTGATCAGCGCGAAAGCGGTCGCCCAGCTTGTTGCCCATGCTCGCCTACTTTCCGCTTTCGTGGTCCATCGATGCAGCTGCGGAGAGCAACTGATCTGCTGAAGGTAGTGTACGCGGTTCAACGGTCTCGTTCGCCCTCACGTAGTGGAACGCCGCGCGCACTGCTTCGGGGCGTATGTCCACGCCCAGCTGTCGGGACAGTACTTTAGCCCACGCCAAGCGGTATACGCCAAGCTGCATTTCTGCCGCGCGCATGTCTTCTCCGGTGGGCTTCCTGCCGGTCTTCCAGTCCACGACCATCCATCCCTGTTCCATGTCCTCGCCTTCGTGGAACACGGCATCGATTCGACCTTCGTAGACGTGACCTCCGAGAGTGACCGAGTACGCGCCCTCCACGCTGTACGGCTGCTTGTTGGCCCAGGTGCTGGCCAAGAATGCTTCCTTGAGCCGCTCCAGTTCCGGGTCAGTGAGGGTGGCATCCGAGGCGCCGGGCAGTTGGTCTTCATCGAGCAGGCTGGACTGCTCGTAGCGCTGTTCGACCCAGTTGTGGAACGCCGTGCCGCGCTTGGCGTAGGGCTTGGGTTCCAGTGGGATTGGTCGACGCCGACGTTTCGCATATTCGTGCTCATCCCTGCGGAGCGCCACTGCTTCTGTCGCGGTGAGCCTAGTTCCAAGTTCGACGCGAACTTGGGGTGCCCCGCGCTGCTGGAACTCCTCGATGAGCGCATCGGTTTCCATATCCCACGCGGTGCGCGCGGGTTGCGTGTCTTGCTCAGCGCTCACCGCAGCAACGTCCTTGGCAGCATCGCGAAGTTCTGCCGTGATACTCAGAGCTCGGGGCCATACGTTGCCGCCGGGTTGTGTGGCTGGTGCGAACTCGCCGGAATTGATGCGTTCGGCCCATTCCGCGTTGCGCTCTCGGCGCTGGTCATTGACTTCTGGGCTAGGATAGAGCAGCTCATCTTCCCTGCTCAATGTGCCTTTTTCTAGCGCATCATAGAACTTCTTGGGGTAGACCATGCCCACGTCGGACTGGTGTGCCACTTCATGGGGACGCGCA
Source organism: Corynebacterium sp. ED61 (assembly GCF_015233855.1). Taxonomy (NCBI): domain Bacteria; kingdom Bacillati; phylum Actinomycetota; class Actinomycetes; order Mycobacteriales; family Corynebacteriaceae; genus Corynebacterium; species Corynebacterium sp. ED61. The sequence continues at coordinate 271,874 of NZ_JADGIT010000002.1, forward strand.
GCGTTCATCAGCAGCTTAAACACCACGGCAGGATCCACAGCTTGGGTACGGGCTGGACTGTACGCGGAGCCACTGACCAACAGCACGCGCTCAGTGCGGGTGATTGCCACGTAAAACACGCGGTCAGATTCTTTGGACGCGTACTGGTTCAGCTCGTGTTTGAACGCTTGAACCGCCTTGTTGTGATCCGAGCTCTTGCCATCTTCGGGTGGCTGAAAAATGGGCAGGCTGCGCCCCGTAGCGGGGTCCGGTTCGGAATCTCCGCGCAGCTCCGTAGGAATGCGGGAGAATACCTGGGTCCAGGAAGACTCGGCGCTGGGCCGGGAGGCATCCGCGTAGTAGTTGCGCGTGGCAAAAGGCACAGCCACGATGTCCCACTCCAGGCCTTTGGATTTGTGCACGGTCAGGATCTGCACGGTATTGAGCTTCTTCTGCACCTCGCCCGGCTCCAGTCCACCCTCTTCTTCGTGCGCGGCGCGCAAGAAATCCACCAGCGCACTGGCGCTCGCGTTCGGCAGGTTGGAGAACTCACGCACCACGTCCGCGAACTTATCCAAGTGGCTGGTGCCGATGGACGTTTCTTGATCACGGAACCACCTGGTCATCACCTCGGTGCGGATACCAATCATCTTTTCGATATCGGCCACCAGATCCGGCAGGGTCTTCGGAAGACTGTGTCTGCGCAGCTGCCCCAGCTCCTGTGACAGTTGCTCGATCCGGCGTGCCCCCTCCGCGCTCATGCCACGGTCCTCGGCATCGTGGAAATCCGCCAGAGCATCTGCCAGTCCCACGGTTTGTTCGTTGGGATCGGGAATGGTCTCTACCAGCGCGGCACGCAGACTTTCGGGAAGGTCGGCGGGCAACGGGTTGTCCTCGGCTCGTTGGGACGACCCGCTAGCGCTTTCGTCATTGGTCGCTCGCCTACGCAGATGCTGGGCTCGCTGCGCGAGCACCGCGATGTCCGCAGCACCTAGGTTGATTCGGGGACCAGTCAGCAGACGCATCATGGCGGCATCGTCTTCCGGATCCACCACCACCCGCAGGGTGGCGTAGACGTCCGCGACCTCGGGAAGATCCAGCAGACCCGGCCCGGCGGTCATCTCTGCTGGAACTCCCCGCTCCCGCAGCGCCTCATAAATTGGCAACGCCATCTTGTTCCGGGTGACAAGCACAGCAGCAGAAAACGGCTTCTTCCTATCGCCGCGCTGATGGTGCTCCCAGTGCTGGGCCAGCTGGTCCGCCAGCCACGCGATTTCTTCGTCCTCACGTTCGTAGAACGCCAGGGAAATCACGCCGCGATCGGCGCCCGGGCGGGGTTGCAGCGGAGACACGGTCCGTCCCGTATCCATGGACCATCCGGCCACTTCGTTCGCCAGTTCCAACACACCGGAGGGATTTCTCCACGAGGTGGTCAGCTCCAACTTGTTCGCCTGTTGGCCGTCTCCCAGCGGGAAGTCGGTGCGGAACTTCTCCAAGTTCGAGGCTGTGGCGCCACGGAACATGTAGATGGACTGCATCGGATCACCCACCGCCGTCACGGACAGCTCTGGGTCTGCACCCTGACCGAACAGATTGCGCAGCATCACGCGCTGTGCGTGGCCTGTGTCTTGGTACTCATCCAGCAACACCACGCGGAAGCGACGTCGCTGCTCCACTCCGACTCGGGAGTGCTTGTCCACCAATTCGGCGGCCTTGGACATCTGCTGGCCGAAAGACATCACCTGCAGTTCCTGCATGCGCGTGCGGAAGGCCTCCACCAATGGCAACACGTCCAAGCGCGCATTTTGCGCGTCGTAGAACTTCTGGTTGTCCGCGCTCCACTTTCCGCGGTACTTCGGCAGTTCCTCCAGCCCCTGGATGGCCAGCTTGGTGGTGGATACCAAGTCATCCACAGTCACCAGGTGGTTATCCATCTCGTCAGACAAGGCTTGTACGTCGCTAACCAAGTCAATCACCCGGCGCGAGGTTCCCAGCTCGCCGGTCCAGTTGACCACCACGTCCCAGGCGATCATCCACCGCTCTGCCTGCGTGATGATGCGACTGCTCGGTTCAATCGGAATCAACAGTCCGTATTCGCGCACGATCGTGCCCGCGTAGGAGTCATACGTGGACACGGCCGGCGAGATATTCTTCAGCGTCTCCCGGCGCGGATCGTCTGCATCCAGGCGGTCGAGGAAGGCACTGCGGGCCAGCGTGGACAATCGCGTGCGAATGCGCACGCCCAGCTCGCTCGCCGCTTTCTTGGTAAAGGTCAGGCCCAGCACTTGTTCGGGCAGCACATAGCCGTTGGCCACCAGCCACACCACGCGCGCGGCCATGGTTTCGGTTTTGCCGGCACCCGCACCTGCGGTCACCAGCGTGGTTCCCTGCGGAGGTGCCCCGATCACCGCTGCTTGTTGCTGCGTGGGCGGAAACTTCTGCCCCAACAGTTCCGAGAGCTCTGTGGGACTGAAGATGTGCCGGTTCGGATCCAGCGTGGATGATTGATGTGTGGCGTTCATGAGACCACCATCCTTCCGTTCGGCTGTGCGGGGCAGGAGGCAGCGAAATCGCAGTGATCGCAGTGGGTTCCTGGGGTGGCGGCGAATCGTGGACCTGCGGCTTTATCCGCCACATCCATCAGGTGCACGCCGTAGAGCTGCAGTTGTTCTTCCGTCAGTGGTTCCTGCTGCCGTGTTTCGGTCTCATCCTTCTTCGTCCCAGGGAACACCAACGCCGCGCCGTTGTTGTGCAGCCCTTCGGTGTGCATCACCATGAATTGGTACGCGGACAACTGCGGGCTTTCGCCTGCCTCCTTGGCAGACGGGGCGTTCTTGGCGGTCTTGAAATCGAAGACCATCGTGGAGCCGGATGCGTCCGTGATCATGAGGTCGATGCGTCCGTTGAGCACCACCTCCGTGCCGTCCGTCAGCTGGCCCAGTGGTATCTGGAGCATCTTTTCCGACGCCACCTCTGCCCCATCCGCAGCGGGCATCCTGGAAGTGATGAACCGGTGCAACTTGGCCACACCGGTGCGCCAGCGCTCGATGGTATTGGCACGGTGGAACTCTGGACCGTCCGCGACCAGCGCGACGATGCTCTCGCCTGCCCTGACCGCATCCTCTTCGCTGAGTCCGGCGACAATCGCCTCCGCGATGGCATGGATCGCGTTGCCCACGCGCTGGGCTTCTGAATCAGATTCCACGCCGCGATGGCGGTCGAAAAACGCGCTGAGCGAGCACTTTTCAATGGCGACCAATCGGGATGGGCTGAGGCGAATACGGCCTTCGCGGTCCACGAGGCGGTCAGAGGTGGAAGGCTCTGCAATGCCCCACCACTGGGAGGGATCCGCGCCGAACATGTGGGCGCGGGCCAGCTTGGCGAGGTTGCGGGCGGCATCGAGGCGGTCGGCGAGTTGGCGTCGGGAATCAACGAGGGCGTCACGCAACTCGGCGATGAGGGGCTCGATCGCCATGACCCGAGGAATCGTTGGCTCCGCGTCCTGGATCTCAGGGGAAGCCTCGCTGGAGACATCTTCGATAGATGCGGTGTCCTGCTGAGTGGCGGAGGCGATCTCGTCGAGGAAACGCGACGGCGTGGTGCCTTCCTCGCCCGCGCTGTCCACCGCAGTGATCACACATAGCTGGCTGGCGCGGCTAAGAGCCACCACAAACAGCCTGCGCTCCTCCTCCACGGCGGGCCCAATGCGCGAAACGATGGTATCCGGCGTGATGCCCCGATCCAGCAGGTCCACCAGCTCCAGCTGGCCGAACAGGCCACCGACGGTAGGTCCAGCGGGCCACAGATCTTCCTGCACGCCGGCCACAACCACGACCTTCCACTGCCTTCCCGTGGCCGCGTGAGCAGGCAGGATCTCCACGGCATCCGTGTCTCCGCTGCTGCGATCGCGTGTGCCCGTGGGCAGCTCTTGAGCACGCACCTCCTCCACGAACGTGCGCAGGCTGGCTTGTGGATTGCGCTCTGCGAAATCGCCCGCGAGGTCGAACAGACTCATCACGGCATCGAGGTTTTGATCCGCCTGGGAACCCACGGTGCCGCCGCGCAACGCATGGGTCTGCAGCCGAGTTGCCAAGCCCGTGGCCTGCCAAATCTTCCACAGCACAGTCTCTACCGCCCGAGGGTTGTCCGCATACACTTCCCGCCCTGCGGTAACGACCTCCACCACGTGGTTGAGCACGGTCAGTTCCACCGGTCCCATGAACTGCGTCCAGTCTTCACGCTGCTGGGCGGTGGCCGTGCCTGCGACCAGCGCGGCGAGGCAGTCTGCGGATTGATAGGGAACTCCGTCGTTGCGCGTGGGCAACTCCCCGCCGCGAGTGCGGATGTGCGCGATGGCTCGGCTGAGTGCCCGGTGCAGCTTGCGCAGGGTCACGGGATCCGCCCCGCCCACGGAAGATTCCAGCAGCTGGCGCGTTTCGGCCGCTGTCAGCTCTCGGTAGGCCGCTTCGACCGCCAGCATCAACATGGCCACCAGCGGTTGCTCGGCCAGCACCACCGAGGTGGGGTCGACCTTGATGGGCACGCCGTGGGAGAGCAATGTCCGACGCAAACCCGCAATCTGACCCACTCCACGCACGATCACCGCAATATCCTCCCACGGGACACCGTCGGTGAGATGAGCGCGCCGCACTGCATCTGCAACATGCAGCTTCTCTGCCGTAGCTGAGCCCGCGCGGATCACCTCCAGTTGAGCGCGTTGCTGGCTTTGTGAACTCACGCGCAGCGGCATGCGCGCCGGATGGTGTGGCAGGTGTGTGAGCAAGGACTGCACTGCCTGGACCTGCTTTTGTCCCACTCGGTGCGACGAGCTGAGCACAATACGGAAATCATCGCGCACCGCATGGCGATTGAGAAAAGCCTCATCCGCACCGCGGAAGTGGAACACGCACTGGTCAGGGTCGCCCGCGATCAGAGCCCGGGTTCCCGGCGCGATGAGGGATTCCACAAACTGCGCGGCGGCGGGATCAATATTGTGCGCGTCATCCACCAACACCAGCTGCAGCCGTTGGCGCAAAGTCTCCGCCATCTGTTGGCCGGCCTCTTCGGTGCTCATCGCGCGGACCACGGTGTGCACCAGCTCCGAGGCATTGAGATTATCGGACTCGCTCAGGCGCTGGAGCTGCTCGTAGCGCCGCAAGAACTGACCGGCTGCTTCCCACATCGGGCGGGAGTACTGCACGCCCAATTCTTCGAGCTGCTCTGCGCTGACCCCGCGTTCCGTTGCGCGCAGAATCAGATCCCTGAGCTGACGGGCGAACCCCACGTATGTCAGCGCGGGCACCATGTCTGCGGGCCATCCGCTGGCGCCGTCCTCCACTTCTCCCTTCAACAGGATCCGCAGCTGCGCATCGTGTTCTGCACCAGTGATCAGCCGGGGTGAATTCTGCCCCTGTTGTTGGCGAATGGCCCGGTAGACGGCGAAGGCCCAGGAGTGCACGCTGCGTACGGGCGCGCCCGTGGCAGCGTATTGGTCAATATCGCTTACGCGTTCGAATATCTCGTTCTTGATTCGCGTGGCGGACTCCTTAGAGGCAGTCACGAACATCACTTCTTCCGCGCTGCCACCTTCCACCAGGAACTGCACCGTGGCATCCACCAACAGGCTGGTCTTGCCGGTGCCTGGACCGCCCAGAACCGCGTAGGGATGCTCATAAGAAATCGCATCGTCACCAGCGATAACAGCGGCGGAAAGCCCCTCCCAGGATCGCTTTTCCCGAGTGGACTGCGTACCCCAATCCAGCACCACCTGCGGTTGCGCAGTAGCGCCGATGCGCTGATCTGGGGCGTCCAAACGCACCGAAGATTCTTCCTGACTGTTCATGTTCTCTAGTGTCTCATCTGCCCGAGACAACAGCAGGCGAATTACTCGGCTTCGGAGCTGGAACCGGAGCGAGAGTCAGCGTTCGAACCAGCCTCTGCACCCGAATCAGCCTCAGCGTCCGCCGCGTCAGAGCCAGAACTTGAGTCAGAATCAGAACCAGAGTCGTCCCCAGCCTCAGCGCCAGCTTCCCCAGCGGCCTCCATCGCGCGTTTGCGCTGCCCTGCCACCACATCAGCCACGCGCGCCAAACCACGCCACGCCTCCGGGCGGGAGTTCGGAAGGAAAATATGCAGCAGCACCCGGTAGAGCACCGCGCGGACAACCAGCTCGTCGAAGCCCGGAATATGCGCCCACCTTTGCAGCAAGGCATCAGGTCCATTGGCCCACGCCATGGCGTCGACAATAAGAAGAGCAACCGGCCACCCGGCGGGCCGGAAGGTGGGCACGAAGTCCGTCAACACGGGATCCGCGGTGCCATCGAAGATCATGCAACCCAACACATCGCCGTGCACCAGCTGATCCGGTTCGGCCAGCTCGCCGCGCAGGTGAGAAAGCTCGGCGGCCTTGCCTAGCGCCTGGGCAATATCCTGACGCGGCACGGAATCCGGATCCAACCCGGCACTCAGCCAGACAGACGGATCCTCGGAAAACGCCGCCTGCTCGGCCGCTGCGAAAATCTCGTTTTCCTCCCACGGGCCAGTCAGCGTCGGCGGCGCCAACACCGTAGGACGCTCCTCGCCGCGCAGGGCCTCGCCAATGCGCAAGGCGGCGGTGGCCATCTCATCGAAACGCGGCGCCCGATGTCCACTCAAGAACGTCCGCGCCCGCCAACCGGACACGCTAAAACGGCCGTCGGAGGACACGATCGGACGAGACACGCTCACCCCGGCCGGGCGCATCTTCGCCATCATCTTGGCAATCCACGCAGCACGCGCGGGCTCGTCGGCACGGCTGATCACTGCCCTATCGCAGCGCCAACCTCCACTCCACACGGAATCCAGTTGTACGGGCCGAGCTGCGGGCACCTGAAAACTCGTCAGGATATGCGTGGGAGGCGAAGCGCTCATGAATCGTTCCGTATTCCGTTTTCAGTCTCAGTATCGGGTTCTGGACCGCCGGTGGGATATGGCCATGGGTTGGCCCGGCAGGTCGCATCCCCTTGACCGTAGGTTCCCTCGGGGTTGATGTCATGCAACACACCGTTGTTCAGGCTCAACGTCTGCTGCATCATCACGGGAGCCAGCGCGCCATCTGCGCGGCAGCCCTGGTGCGCGGCGTAACCGATGCCGTGCCCCACCTCGTGGTTGATGACGTACTGGCGGTAGCTGCCCAGGTCACCGTTGAACGGCAGAGCGCCACGCATCCACCGCGCGTCATTAATCACCACGCGGTTGCCGATGGGCATGTTGCAGCTGGTTTCCAAGCGATAGGTGAAACCGCAGACGTCGTGGGTGGTTTCGGTGCTGGTCAGCTGGATGCGTAGATCCGGCTCTTCGCCTTCGGGAAGAGCCGATTCATCGACGTGCTCAAAGGAGATGTCTTTGTCCCCGATCCAGGACTTCGGGTTAGACAAGGTGGCATCCACCATCGCGGCGAAGGCATCCCCACCTCCAGAGCGCGAGGCATCCACGGTGTCTTCCACCTCCACCACGTAGGTGTAATGATCCTTGCGGCCCTCGCCCACCTTGGGGCTGGGCTGGCCAACTACCTGGTATTTATCGGAGCCCTTCTCCGCATACGGACCACCTGGTGGCAGCTCGCCCGTTGCGAATTCGCCCTGGTAGCCCTCCCCCGGTACGGGACCTTCTCCGCGCGAATTTTCATCTTGAGCGCCGTCCTGCGTGGCCGTAGATGCCGCCTGCTGCTGGTCCGGCGATTCTGAATCCGCACTCAGAGCGCTGACGAACACCAACAAAGTGACCACAACCACCACGGCCAATGCGGCCAACTGCCAGCGCTGCACCCGCCCGCCGGTTTTAGTCTCGGGACTGCGATGATGCCCATGTCCCCCGTTGCTGCGCACCGGTGCGGGAATGTCGAAACGTTCCCACCGCGGTGGCTGCGGAGTTGGTTGGTTCATGAGTACCTACGTGTCCCTCGTTTTTTCGTGCCGGATCAGAGGAATCCGACGGTGCCCTTAGCGGCAGTTCCCACCTCAACATAGGCGACGTGCTCGCGGAGAACCAAGTGGCGATCTCCCTTGTTAGTTTCCAGCTCCAGCACGCGGGTGGGGGTGGAATCCTGCAGGAATTCGCGCACCTCGGCCAGTACTTCGTCGTGGTTGCGCTCGCTGACAATCTGCAGCTCGCGGTTGTTGTGGGTGAATCCGATCTTGATCTGCATGGCGTTGAAGCGTCCTAACTAATTATTGAGACGTGCAGTAATGTGACCATCATAACCGCATGGAATAACAGATCTTTGGAGAGGGCGTGAGCACAGCTGTGGCAGTAGATAAGCAACCCGGTCGATCATTTTCGGAGCTGGGTGTTGCCGCAGAGATCGTCGATGCTCTGGCTCACCGTGGCATCACGCACGCTTTTGCCATTCAGGAGTACACGCTTCCTCTTGCGTTGAAGGGCGCGGACTTGATTGGTCAGGCTCGCACGGGCATGGGCAAGACGTATGGGTTCGGTGTTCCTTTGTTGGATCGGGTTTTTGACGACGCCAACCTCACCGCCCCCGACGGTTCCGTCCGAGCCTTGGTGGTTGTCCCTACCCGAGAGTTGTGCCTGCAGGTGACCGACGATCTGCGCACCGCAGCCAAGTACCTCCAGGTGGACGATCGCGCGTTGAACGTGCTGGCCATCTACGGTGGCGTGCCGTTTGCCGCGCAGACCGATGCTCTTGCTGCGGGCGCGGACGTGGTGATCGGCACTCCGGGCCGTTTGCTGGATCTGCACCGCCAGGGCTTCTTGGACCTATCCGGGGTAGAGATCGTGGTTCTGGATGAAGCGGACGAGATGTTGGATCAGGGCTTTTTGGATGATGTGAAGGAGATCCTGTCCCAGACTTCCGACCAGCGGCAGACGATGTTGTTTTCTGCGACTCTGCCCGGTCCCATCACCGCTTTGACGCGCCAATTCATGAAGCAACCGGTGATGGTTCAGGCTGATGACGCTGCAGCGGATGCCACCCACGCCGGCACTCAGCAGATTGTTTTCCAGTCGCACAAGATGGATCGGATGTCCGCGCTGGCTCGGATTCTGCAGACCCCGGATCGGGGACGAACCATCGTGTTTGCTCGCACCAAGCGCATGACCGCCAGCATTGCTGAAGACCTCGCGAATTTGGGCTTCAAGGTTGGCGCTGTGCACGGAGACATGAAGCAGCCCGAACGCGAGGAGGCCTTGGCGGCTTTCCGTTCCGGCACGGTGGATGTCATCGTCGCCACGGATGTCGCAGCGCGCGGCATTGATATCGACGATGTCACCCACGTGATCAACTACCAAGTTCCGGACGACGAGCGAACCTACGTCCATCGCATCGGCCGCACGGGGCGCGCGGGGCGCACCGGCATCGCCGTCACCCTGCTGGGGTGGGATGAGGTGCTGCGATGGAAGGCAATCGACGAAGCACTGAACCTGGGTCAGCCTGAGCCACCGCAGTGGTTTAGCTCGTCTCCCGAGTTCCTCTCCACATTCGGTCTGCCGGATGACGTGGACGACCGCGTGGGGTCTCCACGTCGAGTGCAGAGTTCGGGCAAGGTTCGCACTCGCCGATCATGAAGTTTCTGCCCCCTCCGGAACAGCGCACGCGCACAGATCTGCTCGTCGCTGGCTGCATACTGCTTGCGGTCATCGTCATCGTTGCCGGCACCTGGCTGACTTCCCAGCAACACAAGGTAGATCACCAGGTCGCTGATCAGCCCCTGCCAGACGCGAAGTCCGTCACCGCCGCGGGCTCACAGGTCACGGCTCTACCCGATGAGTTGCACACCTCGTGGACGGGTACGGACGAGTCCTCGCGCCTGATCGCCGCGGACGGAGGCGTAGTGAGCGTGCAGGGCACCCGCGTGAGCATGCTCGATGCGTCCAGTGGCAAAGAGGTCTGGCACTACGATCAACACCGGCAGATCTGTGGCCTCTCCCAGCCAGAAAAATGGAGCACCCTCGTGGTCACTTTCCGCGGCCCTAAGGGCTGTGGCGAGGCGATCTCCTTTGATATCGCTACTGGTCAGTACGCGTACACGCGCGATGCGTTGGCCGCGGAAGACGTGGAAACCCTGCAAGGCAACAACCGCGCAGGCACCCTGTCCCCCCAGCGGGTTGAACTGTGGCGCAGCGATCTAGTGCGCACGGTAGAGGTAGGCCAGCAGGAAGCACCCCACCAGCCGGATCAACAATCTCATACGGAATGCCGTTTCACCTCCGCCCTCACGCACGACGACTTGCTGGTCACCGCTCAAAACTGTGGCGACCCCAACAAGAAGCTCATCCGCTTCCTCAAGGCCACTCCAGAAGAATCGGACGCGCCCGAAACCATCCACGAGTTCACCGTTCCTGCTGGCGCGGAGCTCATCGGGGTCAGCGGCGATCAGGCAGCCATTTACATCCCGGCTAGTGAGCAAGATGGCTCTCGCATCCAGATTCTGGACGAGTCCGGCACCTTCCACACGATCCCCACCCCAGAGGCAAAGGGATTCCCGGAGGAGGCCAGTGTTGGCGTCGAAAAGGATCTACATCAACCCCGCACCTACACCCAAGGATTGCTGCACACCTGGTTTGATGGCCAACGGCTCACCATCTTCAACCTGAACAACCTGAATACGTTTCAGCACGTCGAATCGGCTATCGGAACGGGCGTGCTCAACGAAGGATCACTGCTGGTTCCGGTCCCGGAGGGCATCGCGGAGGTGGATCCTGCCAGTGGAAAAACCCAACGCACAATCCGCGTGGACCGGGATGGCTACACCGGCGAGGTGACGCTACTCGTCAGCCACGGGCAGATCGTGGAACAGCGGGGAACGCAGCTGGTGGGGTTGGCTGGTTAACGCTCGTTGTATCGGGTGGCGGCCCAATGCACGGCAACGGGGTTAAACAACAGGGCTAGACCCACCACGCACATCACGCCGGTGGGAATGCCCAGCTCGGGGCGGCCAGAAGTGAACATGTAGTACGTCACGCCGAGCAAACACAGCTGCAACATAACCACGGGACCGCGGCCCCACTTCTTGCCGGAGAACAGGAACCACCCGGCGATGAGCACTGCGCCGAAAATGATCACGAACCACACTGCGGTGCCATAACCCGAGATCACGGCCCCCGGATCGTGGAAACCAGTGGCCTCGCGGAACACCAAGAATGCAGCGAAAGCCAGGCCTGCCGCACCCTGCAGCATGCCCAAGATGCCGGCGTAGCGAACCACCGGCGGGGCAAAAGGTGCAGCGGAGGTCTGTTGTGGCGTTTCCGCCTGCTTTTTCTTTGGAGCAGAATCCCGAGAACTCATAGTTATCAAGTCTAACCCGCGGTGTCTTACCCGCTGCTAAGGTAGGGCGAGTGGACGTCCTAGTGATATCGAATCCGAACTCAACAAGCATCACGCAGAGCAAGTTGGCGTCTATAATCCCCACGTTGCGGTCTATTCCGGATCTGCACATCCTTTCGCAGTTCACCCGCTATGCCGGGCACGCCGAAGAGCTCGCTCGCAGGGCGCGCACTCAGGGCTTTGACGCAGTAATCTGCATCGGCGGCGATGGCACTGTCAGCGAGGTCATCAACGGCCTGTTGGACGAGCCCACGGACGATCCAGACCGGGCAGCCCACAGCGTGCTGACCAGCAACCTTCCCGCCCTGGGCATCATCCCCACCGGCAGCGCGAACGTCTTTGCCCGCTCCGTGGGCTACGCTCCCAGCCCAGACGTGGCGGTGCGCCAGCTAGCACAAGCCCTGAAGAACAACCAGCGGCGCACGGTGCCCTTGGGCGCTTGGGCGGATCTGGAACAGAACACCCCGCGTGCTCACCGGTGGTTCGCCGTGAACGTGGGGCTGGGCATCGATGCAGAGGTCATCCACGAGATGGAAAAGCGACGTGAGATGGGCCTGTCTGCCTCACCGTTGCGCTACGTGCTGGTGTCCGTGCAGACCTGGTTCTCCAGTACGTCGAGCTCGGCGGGCACTCCATCCATACACGTCAAGGCTGAAGCCAAGGACGGGCCGATGGAGGTACACAACTCTCCCCTAGCCTTCGTGTCCCATACGGATCCATGGACATATCTGGGACCGTTCCCAGTGCGCATCGTCAAGGAAGGCTCGATGGAACGCGGCTTTTCCGTATTCACTCTGAAGAATCGCGATGGTTGGCGTGCGCTGTTAGCACTCGGCGGGTTGATTAACCCGGTGTTGCGCAAGCTAATGTCCCGCCAGGTCCAGACCGTATCCAATGCCACCAGCGTAGAAATCCGGTTGGATGAAGAGCGCGATTTCCAAGTGGACGGCGAGTACAAGGGATCGTATTCGGCCGTGGGGTTGAAGTTCATTCCAGATGCCATGGAGATTCTCAGCCCCCGCTAGATTATTGCGGTGAACGCGTAAGTGGTTTCCTTGCCGATAGGACTCCGATACAAGGGTCACGGCTACGGAAGCAAATCAAATTTATGTGATACTCGTCACATTTCGGGCGTTAGCCCTAGCCACAGCTGAGAATTCATGTCATGATTTCTCAAGTAACCGCGAAGGGTACGCAAGGTTTACGCAAGGTTAATAACTAGCCGGATAACTACCGGAGAGTTTTCTACCGAGCGCAGCGCACTCTTTATCTTGGCGAGAAGTCGCCGCTACCTCGCAGCACGCAGGTCTAGCACGCCACTTCGCCACAACTAACGACGAAACACCCCCTTCAACAAGGGCTTTTTAGGTCTGTTTTCACACTCGATGTGAGATCAGCCTTGGTTCAGTGCGCTCTGACGCACCGAACAACAGCCGTTGCGAAAAGGACCCGACTACCTCCACACATTTTCGCCCACGGACTATTCACAGTTCCGGGCATGCATTCCGTTGACGAAAGGAAATCATCATGGATTGGCGCCACAAAGCAGTTTGCCGCGACGAGGACCCTGAGCTGTTCTTCCCAGTAGGCAACTCCGGCCCCGCACTGGCTCAGATCGCCCAGGCCAAGCTGGTCTGCAACCGCTGCCCTGTCACCTCTGAGTGCCTCGCTTGGGCAATCAGCTCCGGCCAGGACGCCGGAGTCTGGGGCGGCATGTCCGAGGACGAGCGTCGCGCTCTGAAGCGTCGCACCAACCGCGGCCGCACCCGCCAGCGCACCCGAGCTACCGTTTAGCCCTTCATCGGCCTCACGCCGACGCAGCATTTTGTTGCGAACCGCCCTCGTTGGATAAGCTAGGGCGGTTAATTATTTTGTCCCGCCAGGTTCGTAAAGGAGCACACGATGAGCAAGCGTGGCCGCAAGCGCAAGGATCGCCGTAAGAAGAAGGCTAACCACGGACGTCGTCCAAACAGCTAAGCCTGTGCGGGAATAAACTCCGCACAATCTTCTTGCACACAGCGAGCGGGCCAGTACCTTTCACTTGGAAAAGGTACTGGCCCGCTCGTTTATCTATTCACTTATTTGACCTCGCCGTAGCAGGAATTCCAATAGCTCCGGCTCACCAGCCCCAGACCACAAGTCAACGAGCTATCCGCGGCGCACCTCGGTATAGGTGACTCGCAGCTGGCGGACAATCTTGGTCTTCAGCTCCTGTGGTGCCTGCTGCCCACAGCGCTGACGGAGCAGGTCCTGAACCTTCTGTTCCGCGCTGAGTAACTCCAGACATCGCGGACACTCCTTGACGTGCTGTTCAATCAGCCGCATCTGCGTTTCCACGCAGTTGCCATCGATACACTCGCCGTCGGCTTCTCCGTACATGGAGTTGACCAGCCCTTGACATCCGTCGAGGTGACGCATGTGATCCTGTGGTTGAGAATTCATTGGGTTGTTCATCATCCCTTCACCCCTGCAGTTTTAGGCTTGTCTTTGCTCTTTGTCTCTTGGGTGGCGATGCCGTGTTCAGCCGCCACGTCCTTTAGTTTGGCGCGCAGTTGCTTGCGCCCTCGGTGGAGACGACTCATGACCGTGCCGATGGGCGTGTCCATAATTTCGGCGATGTCCTTGTAGGGCAGGCCTTCAACATCGGCGTAGTAGACCACCATCCGGTAGTCCTCCGCTAGGCCCATCAACGCATCTTGGATGCGCGTGTCCGGAATGTTCTTTAGCGCTTCGACCTCGGCGGATTCCAGACCCGTGGAGTGGTGGGAGGCGGTTTCCGCCATCTGCCAATCCGTGAGGTCCTCGCCGGAGGATTCCGCAGGGCGACGTTGCGCCTTGCGATAGTTGTTGATGTACGCGTTGGTGAGAATGCGGTACATCCACGCCTTGAGGTTGGTCCCGGGCTTGAACGAGGCGAAGGCTTGGAACGCCTTCATGTACGCGTCTTGCACTAGGTCTTGCGCATCCGTGGGATTGCGCGTCATTCGTAGTGCAGCACCGTACAACTGATCCAGCAGCGGCAGCGCTTCGTCTTCGAATCGCTTCAGCAGCTCCGCCTGACTGTCATCAGTGCGCTTCGATGCTGTGGGGGTCATCGGTCTCCTTCCTCCTCGTTGTGGTTCAACGCGGTGTGTGGTTCTAGTATTCCTTTTCTTCGTCTGCTGGTTAGTCGTCGGGTTGCGGCTGGATCAGTTCTGGCCCGTTATTTCCGACGCCACCCACCGCCCGGTCAGCCTTTCTCGTCGCCAGTTGCTCGATAACCGCTTCGGCGGGGCTAATTCGTGCCATCTCTTGTGCGTCGTCATCCGGTGCATCCAGCCACGCCATGGCCTCGCCGTGTCCCAGCACTCGTGGCATCCGGTGGTGCAGCCATTCCAGGGGCTCGGCGGCCGCAGTGGTGATGATGGTGGCGTGCAGCTGATTACCAATGGGCTTGCACAGTCCCGCGACCACAAAAGGCTCGTTGTCTTTGCGGTGGGTGTACCAGGGTTGCTTGTCCCTTTTGGCTCCTGTCCACTCGTACCAACCGTCCATCACGAACAAGCACCGGTCACTGCCGCGGAACAGGTACTTCTCAAAGGCCGTCTCTCCGCGCGCGTTGAACACCACGGGCGCTCCCCCACTGCCGGAGGCTCGGGGGTATCCCCACTGCGCGGGCCCCAGTGCCACCCGCTCGCGGAATTCGCGCACCACGGGCACCTGGTGGGTGGGGGCGATGTTGTAGTTCGCCCGGTATGGCCCCACTCCATCCATCCGTGCGGCGACGTCGTCAACCTCACGTGCACCCGTTGCCCGCTGCACAGATGCAATGATCTGTTCCTGACTGCTGAAAAGTACATATCGGCCACACATATTTCCCATTATGGCCGTAGTGATACTCCCCATGGTGCTGTTTAGGTGCCACAATGGGTTACATGTTTGATGATCTGTGGCCAGCCCCCACCTCTTCTGCTCCGATAATTTCCACTGTGTCGATTCCCGGATCCAAGTCGATCACCAATCGCGCGTTAATTCTGGGGGCATTAGCGGACGGCCCGTCCACGATCACCGGCGCGCTGATCAGTCGCGATACCGCACTGATGATGGGCGCGCTGCGGGCTCTAGGAACCACCATCACCGAAGAAGGCACCACCCTGCACGTGGTCCCCGCGAAGGAACTCACCGGAGGCGAGGTGGACTGCGGACTGGCGGGAACGGTGATGCGCTTTGTCCCGCCCGTCGCGATGCTGGCCAATGGCACTGTCGAATTCGATGGCGATGTCGCCGCCCGCAAGCGCCCCATGTCCACCACGCTGGATTCCCTCGAGGCCCTGGGGGCCACGGTGGAGTATCCCACCAATGAGGCCACCGAAAAGGGCGCGGGAACCGCAGAGTCCCTAGCCGCCGCAGATGCCTCCGGTCCACACAAGGGCTTACCGTTTTTGGTCAAGGGCAACGGTGCAGTTCCTGGCGGGGAGGTTCGGATCGACGCCAGCGCCTCCTCCCAATTCGTTTCCGGCCTCCTGCTTGCCAGTCCCCGTTTTAAGCAGGGTGTCAAGGTCATTCACGAGGGTGCCTCCCTGCCTTCCCAACCCCACGTCGAGATGACTGTGGAGATGCTTCGCGCTGCGGGTGTGAAGGTTGACGTCGAATTTAATACATGGACCGTGCAACCAGGACCCATCGCGGGGCGCACCTGGCACGTAGAACCAGACCTGTCGAACGCCACCCCGTTCATGGCCGCTGCCGCCGCCACCCAAGGTAACGTCCGCATCACCAACTGGCCGCAGACCACCAATCAACCCGGTGATCAGTTCCGAGAGATTCTTCGCGATATGGGCGCAGAAGCCATCTATCACGCAGATTCCCGCAGCCTGGAAGTCACCGCCAACGGTGCGCTGCAGGGCATCACGTGGGACATGCACGATATCGGCGAGCTGACCCCCACCGTGGTGGCGTTGGCCGCGCTTGCGGAGACCCCAAGCCACCTCTATGGCATCGCTCACCTCCGAGGACACGAGACCAACCGCTTGGCCGCACTGGCCGATAACATCAACGCGCTGGGCGGAAACGTGCGCGAAACTGAGGACGGTCTGCTCATCGAGCCGCGCCCACTGCACGGTGGGCGATGGGAATCCTACGAGGATCACCGCATGGCCACAGCCGGCGCCATCCTCGGGTTGGCAGTACCGGAGATTCTGGTGAATGACATCGAAACTACCGCCAAGACGCTCCCCGGTTTCCGCCAACGATGGGCGGATATGCTGAACCACACTGCCGAGGGTGCGGATGCCTAAACGCGGACAGCGCAGCTGGGACGAAAGCGACATCCGGGTTCGGCCCGGCAAGGGATCTCGCCCGCGCACCAAGGATCGGCCCGAGCACAACGATGCTGAATTCGGCATGGTGGTGAGCAAAGATCGCGGCAGGTGGGGCGTGGTGCTGGATGGTTCGCACACGCACGTCACCGCCATGCGCGCCCGCGAGCTGGGACGCACCGCAATCGTGGTGGGCGACCGCGTGGGCGTGGTGGGCGACGTATCCGGACAAAAGGACACTCTGGCGCGCATCGTGAAGCTGGAAGAGCGCACCAGCGTGCTGCGCCGCACCGCCGATGACAATGATCCTTATGAGCGCGTGGTGGTGGCCAACGCGGATCAGCTCTACATCGTCACAGCTGTCGCCGATCCCCCGCCGCGCGCGGGCTTCGTGGAGCGCGCGCTGATCGCGGCGTTCGTGGGCGGAGTAACCCCCGTGCTGTGCCTGACTAAATCAGACTTGGCGGATCCGCAGGAATTCGCCGCAGAGTTCCAGGACTTGGGTCTAGAGGTGGTCCTGGCAGGTGTCTCGGAGCCACTCGATGCGGTGCAGGAGATGGCTCACAACAAGGTCACGGCACTGGTGGGTCACTCTGGTGTGGGCAAGTCCACGCTGGTCAACCGCCTGGTTCCGAACGCCGAGCGCGAGACCGGCGAAGTCTCTGGAGTGGGTAAAGGCCGTCACACCTCGACGCAGTCCGTGGCACTGCCCCTGCCAGACGGCGGGTGGATTATCGATACCCCGGGTATCCGCAGCTTCGGTCTCGCGCACGTACACCCGGATACCGTGGTGGGAGTGTTCGATGATCTCCGCGAGGTGGCGGAAGACTGCCCGCGCGGGTGCACGCACATGGGGCCGCCTGCGGATCCGGAGTGCGCGCTGGACAACCTCGAGGGGGCAAGTGCCCGGCGCGTGCAGGCTGTCCGTCTGCTTCTCGAGGCGCTGCGCACCAACAACGAGTGGGAGCTGGAAGGCTAGAAGCTAGAGCAGATCCACGAGAAACGGAAGCTCCTGCGAGCCGTACCAACTCATCAAGTTGTCCTCGCAGTCACCCAGAGCCAATTCCGCTTCCTCTGATCCCAGATCGGCCTCGTCGATGACCTCCATCGCGGCCTTGGTGGTCTCTTCCGCGTCCTCGTCGTCCACGTGGATCGCGGCCAGCGCCTTGGTGGTCACCACGGATGGGGACAGACGCACCACGGACTCGCCGTCCTGTGGGCTCAGCGTCACCGCAGAATCGTCGATGTCAGCGCTGATTACTACGCGGCGATGAGGGAAGCGCTGTTCATCGCCGATGCTGAGCAGACGCAGCGAAGCACGAGCAGCATCGAGGAACGCGGTGTAGGCCAGTTCTTCCTCGTCACCACCCGTGTAGTACTCCCGCACCGCCGGAGTCAGAGCGAATCCCACGCCGGAACGCACCGGCATCTGCTGGTCTTCGGCCAAGGTGCGCAACATATCAAACGTCGCTGGAATATAAACGCGCATGCTACTTAGAACTCCCCTTCGAGTCCCAGCACGCCCGTGATCTCCACGATCGCGCGATCAAACTGCTGGTAGAAAATGCCGATCATGCCCGCATCCACTGCGCCGCGGATGTTGAGGATGGAATCATCCACCAGCACCAGGTCCTTGACGGACAAGTCCAAGCGATCGCCCACGATCTTGAAGATTTCTTCACTGGGCTTCTCTGCGCCCACTTCACCAGACAGGATCACGTCATCCACGTAACCCTGCTCCTGCCACGCGCGAATCTGCGCAGCGCCAGGACCACCGGCATCGTTAGACAAAATGGCGGTGGACAGGCCCTCCTCCTTGGCGGCCGTCAACACCTTCCGCCAACGCCGGCGATCTTCTTCGGCTCCATCGAGCACTCCGCAATAATCCACTACTAATCCACGCATGTTTTCATTGTGCCACCGCTGGCAACTTTTGTGGACAACAAGCACTAAAGCGTCAAGGTCTATGGCAATGCAACGTATTTAAGTTCCAAGTAGTCTTCGATGCCTTCCAAGCCTCCCTCACGTCCGAATCCGGATTCTTTGATCCCTCCAAAGGGAGCAGCTGGATCCGAAATACCTGACTTATTAATACCCACCATCCCCGCCTGCAACTCTCGAGCAAGACGCTGGCTGGTTGCCAAACTTTCTGTGAAACCGTACGCAGCCAGGCCAAAGGGAGTTGAATTAGCCAAAGCTATTCCCTCCGACAAGTCTGAAAAACGAGTAAGTGTTACCACTGGTCCGAAGATTTCCTCATTGAAGATTCGCGAACGGGCTGACACATCGGCGAGCAGTGTGGCCGGATAGAAATAACCCTTGCCATCAGGCACGAATCCGCCCACCGACAAGCGCGCCCCCTCTGCCACTGCTTCGTCCACTAACTGTGCTATTCGCTCGCGCTGCTTACTGGTAATAATCGGTCCAAGAGTGACACCTACATCAAAACCATTTCCCCACTTGACGTCTTTCAGGCGCTCAACAAGGCGACTCTCAAACTCTTCCACCAGCGATTCCTGAACTATGAACCGATTAACAGCAATACAGGCCTGTCCACCATTGCGTAGCTTTGCTTGCACAGCGCACTCGACAGCAAGATCCAGGTTGGCATCAGCTGCAACCAAGAATGGTGCATTTCCACCGAGTTCCATCGACGTACGCTGCAAATGCTGTGCTGACTGCTTGACTAGTATTTTTCCGACCGCTGTTGAACCAGTAAACGTCACTTTAGCAACGCGAGAGTCTCCCATGAAGAACTGAGACAACCCTGCAGCATCTAGGGTCGGGAGCGCTGAGATCACACCTTTAGGCATGCCATAATCGGCCAAGACCCTCGAAGTCAGTTTTACGAGGTACAGCAAAGTCAATGGTGTTTCCGCTGCAGGCTTCGTGATAACTGGACATCCCGCTGCTAGAGCTGGGGCGATTTTCCGACTGATCATAGAAAAAGGAAAATTCCACGGTGTAATCGCCAATACCGGTCCCACAGGATGCTTCGTCGTCAGAATGGTCCCATTTCCCGATGGAGAGACGCTAGTTCGTCCTCCTATTCGGGAGGCCTCCCCTGCAAACCAGTGAAAATACTCCGCCCCGTAGTCCACCTCTTGACGCGCTTCGGCCAGAGGTTTACCCATTTCGTACGTAATTAATTCAGCCAACTCGTCTTTGAAATCGATGATCTGTCGATAGATCTCCGAGAGGACATCAGCTCGTTCACGCAGGGTGGTGTTGCTCAATCTAGGAGCAGCATCGGAAGCACAATCGAGCGCTTCTCGCCATTGTTGCGGACCCGTATCCGCAACATCAGCAATGAGCATCCCCGTCGCAGGATCTTCCACCTCGAATGTCTTATCTAGATAATTCTCCGAATTTTTAACCCAGTATCCCGCTCGCATGCGCGATGAATCGGATGTGTCCTTCTTAGGAAAATGCATAGTCGGTATTTAACACAACTTCTCCTCAACACTGGCTATCCTCCCGGGATCTGCACTGGTCTACATGCGGAACACATCATGAAGTGCAATTAAGACCTGTGCCGATTTGTGCCTAATGCACAAACTAAAGAGTGCCTCCTCAGAATCGCTTGGATTCCTCTACATCGCTGCCTTACATTCAAATCTATATTCAATCCCTAGAGATGAAGGCATCACATGAGCACAACCGGAGAAAAGCACGTACCCGCTGAATCACAGCAGGATGTTGATGCACATCGAGACGAGTTAAAGCGGGCGCCACTAGGCCCAGACTCGCTCTTGTGGAGACTGGGAAGCGACATGAGGATCCAGCTTTGCCGCACCAACTCGGGCTTGTTGCAGAACATGCACCCTGCCATCGGTCAATCCCTCCTCGATCACTCAAAGTTTTTTGAGGAGCCCTTCGCCCGGCTGCAGCGCTCCACCCCTCAAGTCATCGAGTCGATCTATTCAGGAGCAGACGATGACCTGCCCAAGCGCATTCGGGACTACCACGTAAACATCTCCGGAAAGCTCAGGGATGGACAGCGATACCATGCGCTCAACCCCGATACCTACTGGTGGGCACACGCAACGTTTGTTTATCGCATCATCTTGGTTCAAGATCTTTTCGGCACTCCGCTCACTGATGCTGAACGTGACCAAATCGTTCGCGAAGGCGTCACGTGGTGGGAAAAATACGGGGTTTCAAATCGCCCGGTTATCGATTCCTATAGCGATCTCATGGACTATTTCGACGAGGTAGTAGAGAATACGCTCGAAAGAAACGACACCGTGGACTATGTTGTCCGAACCGCACGAAACCAGCCAGTTAAGGCCCCAGATTCCGTACCGCCGATTATCTGGAAACTCATTTGGAAGCCTCTACAGCGCAGCATGGTGTGGTTAGCCATCGGTACCTTAGAGCCTCGATTCCGTGAAATCCTAGAGGTTTCATGGACAGACAAGGATCAGAAGCGTTTTTCCAAGATCCAAAAGTTTGTGCGCAATGTCTACCCACGCTTGCCTCTGAAACTTCGCTATATGGAGCCCGGTTTTTCCAAGATGCAGGAGGCTCACATGTTCGATGACAGCGGACGCCTCAAGCCGGTCGGCTCACACTATTAATCGTGAATGGGACTAGCCACGCTGCCTTTTAAGTGTGGCCCCAACCCCAGCACATCAAAAGCTCATCGCCCTAGGGAAGTCTCCCTAGGGCGATATTCGTGAACTCGCAGAGATCAGGCTCCTTCTCGTCTGAACGCACGCTCCGCGATGCCAACCATCCGAACCCGCCGTGGCAAAACAGCAAAGATGCCACGCACGCTTCTAGATAAGAGGAAGAACTTCACCTTGTCGGCTTTGGACCACTCCCATCCAAGTTTCTTGCGAAGTGCTGGTGGAAATAGTCCTATCGTTACCCACAGCAGCAACTTGGCGATATAAGGAGATATTGGACGCCACAACCACATTGGAATCTGAGAAAGAGGAGGATCAGTATCGAGTGTGCGCACAATTCGAGAGCGCTTAAAGACTTGTGACTGATGGAGGTGATTCTCTACATAGTCGGCGAAGTACTTCTCGAATTCTGGATAGTTTTGCGGCGCGTTCTTGGGTTCTGCCACTCCGTAAAAGCTATACCAAGTTCGGGACTCTTGAAATAATTGTTCTTTTTCTCGCTTAGAAAGCCGAGGACTGAAATTTCCAGCCAGCGCGAAGGGCATCAAGGCAAAGGTTACATGCGCCCAGTAAAATACTTCCGGGTTCAGTGAGTGATATCGAGTGCCATCGTCATGCTTACCCTTGACATCCCGATGAAAGTCTCGAATCATCGCACCGACTTCCTCACCTTCATACACAGTACGAATGATGGGAAAAGCCGAACGGACCAACCGAGCTACTTCATTGTCAAAAAAGGTCGATTCTTGGATGAGAGAGGTTGATATGTCTCTCTGCGTGACCTGTAGCACGCCAGCGTAAACAGCCGCAAAAAGGGAGCGCCAGTCTCCAAACCTCTGCCACAAAATTGATTGCGGACCTAGATCAGGCAAATCCAGCTTCGCAGTTGAGAGATTCGGCTCATGTGCACGCTCGGCCATGTGATTGTTGTTCATTTTGAGCATTCCTTAGTCTTCAAGATGTTTTCCAGCACGATTTACTGTTCGATCCGGGTATAAACGTGTGTCGACCTTTCGCATTCGCGAAGATCTTTGACAGCTCCCGTCAGGGTGCTCGGGGAAACTCGCCACAGCGCCTTATTGACTTCGATGGCTCCCACCCCTTGAACCTCTAAGAGACGGAGGTAGCGCCAACAATGGTCCGCCCGAGCTTCAATCAGCTGCCAAGGCCTCTTCACTGCGGTGCGACCGAACTGGTCACTACCGTTCATCGTGAGGAGATTGGGACTGTCTAGCGGCTCGATGCCCTGATGTAATCGAGCGGCCGAGACTTCAAGGCGGTTACCCTTACCATCAGTAAAGTTGTCACCGGTCGTGTCACCGTTTCCCGTCGCAAGTATCACGACGTCGGCACGCAGAGTATAGGTTTCGTTGGGACCTTCCACCTGCACGTTCCAAAGACCATCGTTCCAATCAAATTCCGCGCCGGTCACAGTGGAGTTGGGAACCAGTTCTGCGCCTGAATGGTTCAGTGCGGATTCAATATGCTCGCGAACCGATTCAGCGTTCTGCTTCACTTTCGTGTGTTTGAGATTTCGTCTTCGAAATCCCAGATTTTTGACTACCGGAGCATCTGCGTTGGAGAGGTACCAACCTCCAGCGCTTGGCTGCTTATCCACAACTTTTGTTGGATAACCAAGTAGTGCACACTCAGCTGCAGCTGCTACCCCTGAGGCGCCCGCTCCAACTACCAAGAGAGTTGGGAGTCTGTAGTTGTCATTCATGGTTAACTTCTCCTGACTGATGTTTTAGAAAGTATGCGCTAGCCGAAAAATTTGGTTTCAACTTGCTTTTCTCGTTTATTGAGATTCAAATTCGAAATAGAACGTGGAAATTTTCTTTAGTACATAGCTTCCAACACCACTCCTGGAGCAGTTAAAGTTTTCGCTTCTACCCCCAGGGTCCCAAGGGAAACGTTTTTTAAGGAGATTACAGAGAGCAATGGGTCCGGCAGAGGAGCTTGGGAGTATCCGAGCCGATCTAGTTCGTCAATAACTTTCTCCAAATTTCCTTCTACATCCAACGAGATCGGAATTGTGCTTACGCCTCCCACAGCGGGTACAAAATCTAAAGTGCGCGCATAGACTGTGGCCGGTTCTCCTTGCAGAACCGCTTGTTGGGGCTGTCCGGTGCTCAAGTCACCTCGCATATCTCGACCTGGAATATCAAACGAAATATTTTGCACTTTGACCGTGGTCCCGGACAGGCGAATCATGTTGTAAAGACCTGTTTGGGTCTGAACTTTCACCACTGATATTGATGCGTTCCCGGACACCAGAATTTCATCCGCGGTCACCGTTGTGGTCTCTCCTACTAGCGGAAGAGGATTTGGCACATTTCGTTCAGCGTTGCTGATTATTAAGGGTGCATCTTGTCTGGGGAGAGACGGAGCGCGAATAGCTTCAGGCAGATTTAGGCCAAGTATTGGACCGAGTGAAGGAGGGGCAGGTTGAGCATAACTTTGTCCAGCAATTGGGGACGTCGTTCCAAAAATCAATAGAGAACTTGTCCCGAGAGTAGCCGTAACCACCGCAACTGACTTGGACTTCTTCTTGTGATCCCGGCTCTTCGAACGCTCTTTAGTTCTGTCTTCCCATGCCAACGTCAGGGCACCTCCGACAATTGCCAAACCACTACCGAGTAGAAAACCGCCAAAGTTTGAAGTTGGAAGCGCAACGATTCCCACGAGAATCCCGAGCACTCCCAGATAAGGAGCAGTCGCCGGTTTGAACCAGGCGCCAATCCCAAACATGATGAGCAACGAACCCACGATCAATACCGAAACTCCTGAGATAGTGGAGATCATGACGAGTAGATCGAGAATTCTGATTGATAAATAAGCTGGGACCAAGATGACAATTCCGGCCAAAATGAGCAGTAACCCCCCTGTGAAGGGCCTGTTTCGACGCCACGAGCGGTACCTAGATAATTTTCCTACCTTTGCAGGCTCATGTTCATCGGCGCCAGAGTGAACTGCATCGGACGCATCAAATTGATCGCTGAGAGATTCTTCAGGGGGATCGCTAGCGTCCACAGACATTTTCCTGTCCCTTTTCCACCGTGACATTGACGTTTCTCAATGTGAGCGAATTCGCGGCAACAGCTGTCGCATCAATGTTTCGCGCTTGAACATTGATGGTGTTGGATGCCAACCCCCACGCTCCGGAATATGCAGAATCATTTACTTGACTCACGTCCACTCCAAGCTGAGGATTTTCGAGCTTCAAGTCTCCCTGGAGAAGCCTTGCTCCAACTAAGAGACCGTCAGCTTCCACGGAGTTATCTCCCGAGGACATCAGTCGAAAGCTGACTGGACCTACTTTCGGTACATTGCCTAGCTTTGCAGAGAGACACAAATCATCCGCGGTGGCTTGCCCGAATCTGAGTCTTGTCACCGGAAGTACTTCATCGTCACCAGTCTGCTCGGCATCAACGAACAGAGAAAAATCCGTGCCGTCGACGTTACCGATAGCAATGTTGAAAATCGTTCCAGACAGCGCAAGATTCGCGCTCAAACCACCTTGTGCCATCGCCACGCCGGCGATCGAGGCACCGAAGATGCCAGATACAAGTCCTACAGATAGCTTCCATTTGCTGATTCGCCCCATGCGGACAGCCTCCTTCATTGGGCAAAACTGGACGTCCCGCCACGAAACTCATTGGTTTCGAATCAGGATAGTGAGCTTAGGATCATAGAGATCTCAGAAGCGGTAGCCTCTGCCAGATAGGCAGAAAGCCCCCGCGCACTTTGTGCATTTTGCCCAAGCGCTTTCTGTCCTCCATAACTTCTACCTTCAAGTTCCTAAGCTTGTGCCAACCCTCGATTGGCTCACCGCTTCGCTTCTTCAATTAGTTAGGATGACGGAAATTATGCAATCCGCACTCAGAGCAGCCCTCGTTGATCAGCTGCGCAAGAGTAGGCAGTCGCTGATTGTGAGCGTCACCAACCAAGCGATGCGTGACATACCGGAAATCTCTGAACTGAATTTGCCAGTCGAATTTCAAAACAGCGTAGAGAGCACTATTTCTCGGTTCATCCACTTCATTGCAGAAGGTAGTTTGCCTTCCAGCCAACGGCTCGACCCTTCACTGCAAAAGATTGTGCGCAGCCTAATTTCCCGAGGTCGTAACCTTTCTACACTCATCATGCTCTTCCATCAGTCACACAACATCCTTGAACAAAATCTCCTCGAGGTTTATATCGAGTTCGTCAAGGAGAACGATCACTTCGATCTGGCAACCCTACTGACCGATATGCGGAGTGAGACGAACAAGTTTGTAGCACTTCGCACAAGTCAATTTCCACAAGCTTTTCTAGAGCAAGCGGCAAGGCTAAAACTCCCCGGCAATCCGGATATTTTGGACCAAGTTAGACATGTTCTTGGAAAGACCACCAATGTACCCCGCATTGATAATTTTGCACTGAAAGGGAGAATTCAAGCGTTCAGGCTGTGGACGGCAGATGATTCGCACTTCTCCACGAGTGAGGGGACCGAACTGTCGCGAAAAATTTGCTCTGCTTTGGAAACGGCGAGCACTAGCCCACACGGTCACGATACCGATTCACCATTCTTAATCGTGTACCCCAGCCCGTCCTTGCTTTGGGGATGGTGCCACCCTGGTGAATCACAGAAAAGCATCGATTGGGACGCAGTCATTCCTGCCAAATTCAACTTTGTCCTTTCACCAGTTCTAGAAGGACTCGACGGCTTCCGCTCGACTCATAGGCACGCGGTCCAACTAAAGCGACTAGCCGATAGAACTTCGGCAACGGAAATTGTTAGAAATAATCGTCGGATTATCACCCCTGATCACAGCGGCGCTCTCACGATGGCGCAATTTGTTGATCGCCTTCCCATTGCAGAAGAAATGGTCACAGCAGCGCTCGGCCCGTTCGCAAAGTCTGGAACCTATGAAGACGTCGTCCGAGAGACAGTGAGACACTTCCTGCGATTTGGTGGAGCAGGAGCAGCTCAAAAAATGAACACCCACCGAAACACTGTTAAGTATCGAGTTGACAGATTCCAAGAGTCTCAAGCCACTGCTCGGATCGATAGCTTAGAAGTTCGGCTCGCATTAGAACTCGCCCACTGGTTTGGAAGTACCATCTTGGCGCCGGAAGACGAATCATAGGCACTTAGCCTCGTCTTCATTTTTCTTTCCTCATCGCTCCTGCACAGCGATAAACAACATGAAGTAAGTTGTAATCAACACGCATGATCTTTGGGGGAAGATTCAATGAGCGATGACCATCTCACAGGTTTTATCTATCTTCGACGTCCAGCTCCACCTGCTTTGCTTGACCCATCCGGCCAATCGCCTAGTTTTTCGCAGAGATGTGGCTCCTCGCTCGACAGGCCAGACCATGCACTACCTGCGCAGACAATCCACTCGCCCCGCCGCGAAGACATCGGGCGGCTGCTTATCCTATGGCTCGAAGCAGTCGATGGACGTCGCCCACCCCGATCGCTGAAAAACGGGCGTTTTCATCCGGACATCCTCAGCCAACTGGGCGGGCATCAACGCTTGATTCAGGCTGGCGGTGGAAAGCAGGCGGGCGCGGTGGCGTCGAAAATAAAGACCCTACACATACAGAAAACCACCACTCCCACGATACGATTCTGCGCCTCGGCGGTGATCGGAGGGCGCGTGCGTGCCATCGCCGGCACCACCAAACTGGTGCGCTTGCCGAAAAAAGAAGGGTCTCCACGCCCCACGCAAAAACAGTGGAGGGTGGAGACCCTGCAGATCATCTAACGAGTCGCCAGACTAGCCACCAATGGTGGTCTGAGGCTTGGCGTTGCGGCCATCCTCGTCAGAATCCGTACCCGCAGCAGGATCCTGAACATTCACGTTGGACTGGGCCTGATCCATCTGCTTGCGCACCAAGAAGAGCTGGCGAACCGTCTCCTCCTTGATGCCTTCCTTCATGCGGTTGAACATATCGCCGCCCTCGCGCTGGTACTCCACCAGAGGATCGCGCTGTGCCATCGCACGCAGGCCGATGCCCTCCTTGAGGTAATCCATCTCATAGAGGTGCTCGCGCCACTTCTGATCCACCACGTTCAGCAGAGCTGCGCGCTCCATGCCGCGCATCTGCTTCTCGCCGCCGATCTCCGTGACCTTGGCCTCCAGCTCGTCGTACTGCTCGTTAGCATCCTTGAGGATGGCCTTGAGCAACTGGCCGGAGCTCAGCTCGCCGGGCTTGCTGTACTCATCGCCATCCACCAGCTCCTGGTGGGTGATGCGTGGCTCGTAGAGGGATTCCAGCGCATTCCACAGGGTATCCAGATCCCAATCCTCCACGTAGCCATCAGCGGTGGCGTGATCCACATAAGCGGTGATGGTGGAATTCAGCATCGCGCGGATCTCATCTTCCACGTTCTCGCCCTCGAGGATCTGACGGCGCTCGCCATAGATGACCTTGCGCTGCTCATTGAGCACCTCGTCATACTTCAGAACGTTCTTGCGCATCTCAAAATTGGCGGATTCCACCTGGGTCTGTGCACCCTTGATGGCGTTCGTCACCATCTTGGAATCGATGGCCTCGTTATCTGGGATGTTCAGACGAGTCATCATATTTTCCATGGTGGGGCCCACAAAGCGGACGATCAGATCATCGCGCATGGACAGGTAGAAGCGGGTCTCGCCCGGATCACCCTGACGGGCAGAACGACCACGCAGCTGGTTGTCGATGCGGCGGGACTCATGGCGCTCGGTGCCCAACACGTACAGGCCACCTGCCTCGCACACCTTTTCCGCTTCTTCCTTGGACTTAGCGCGGAAGTTCTCGATCTCCTTGTCCCACGCTGCCTCGTAGGCCTCAGGATCCTCGACAGGATCGTAGCCGCGCTCGCGCAAGTCGATGTCCGCCAGGATGTCAGGGTTGCCGCCCAGCACGATGTCCGTACCGCGACCAGCCATGTTGGTAGCCACAGTGACGGCACCAGCGCGACCGGCCTGGGCGATAATCTCTGCCTCCTTCTCGTGGTACTTCGCATTCAGCACGTTGTGCTTGATGCCACGAGATTGCAGCAGGCGAGACAGGTACTCGGAACGCTCCACCGAGGTGGTACCGACCAGCACGGGCTGACCCTTTTCCACGCGCTCGGCGATGTCCTGAGCTGCAGCCTCGAACTTGGCTTCCTGAGTCTTGTAGATCAGGTCAACCTTGTCCGTACGCTGATTTTCCTTGTTGGTGGGAATCGTGGCGACGTTGAGCTTGTACGTCTGGTGCAGCTCAGCGGCCTCAGTTTCTGCGGTACCAGTCATGCCCGCCAGCTTGTCGTACAAGCGGAAGTAGTTCTGCAGCGTCACCGTGGCCAGCGTCTGGTTTTCGTTCTTGATCTCCACCCGCTCCTTGGCCTCAATGGCCTGGTGGATGCCTTCGTTATAACGACGTCCATCGAGGATACGGCCGGTGAACTCGTCCACGATGATTACTTCGCCATTGCGGACGATGTAATCCTTGTCCTTGGTAAACAGCTCCTTGGCCTTGATGGAGTTGTTCAGGTAGCTGACCAGCTGAGAGTGCTCTGGCGCGTAGAGGTTTTCGATGCCCAGCTGATCTTCCACAAACTCGACACCCTCTTCCTTTACACCGATGGTCTTCTTGCGGGTGTCCACTTCATAGTGGATGTCCTTGGTCAGCTTTGGCGCGATGTTGGCGAAAGCCACGTACCACGCGCTGGAGCCGCCAGCAGGGCCGGAGATGATCAGCGGCGTACGCGCCTCATCGATGAGGATGGAGTCCACCTCATCGACGATGGCGAAGTTGTGTCCACGCTGCACCAGGTCATCCACGCGGTGCGCCATGTTGTCACGCAGGTAATCGAAGCCGAACTCGTTGTTCGTTCCGTAGGTGATGTCCGCGTTATAGGCCTCACGGCGCTTCTCCGGGCTCTTGCCAGAAAGAATGACGTCCGTCTCCAGGCCGAGGAAGCGGTGCACACGCCCCATCCACTCCGAGTCACGCTTGGCCAGGTAATCATTGACCGTCACCACGTGCACGCCCTTGCCGGACAGTGCATTCAGATAAGCAGGAAGCACACAGGTCAGAGTCTTGCCCTCACCAGTCTTCATCTCAGAGACGAAGCCGAAGTGAAGACCAGCACCACCCATGACCTGCACGCGGTAGTGCTTCTGTCCCAGCACGCGCCACGAAGCCTCGCGGGCAGTCGCAAAGGCTTCGAGGAGAATGTCGTCCAGAGACTCCTTGTCCTCCTGCACGCGCTTTTTCAGTTCGTCCGTCTTGGCACGCAGTTCTTCGTCGGTGAGCTTGGCGTACTCATCTTCTAGGCCAATGACCTGATCAGCAATCTTGCCCAGTCGCTTAACCGCGCGACCTTCGCCCATCCGGAGAACCTTCGAAAGTCCTAGCACGTCCTGATTGTCCTTCGCGTTGGAGATGTCTTGGAGGTTTGTTTTGGTGTGCCGCCGTTTGTAACTTGGCACGAAACAAAAAACCATCCTACCCCTGACTCTTGCGGAGTTGTTAGGGGTAGGACGGTGTGGCTCATTACTGGCCGGACTCGTTCTTCAGAGAAATCAAGCCGTAGTCAAACGCATGACGGCGGTAGACCACAGATGGTTGCTTGGTTTCCTCGTTGATGAACAGGTAGAAATCGTGTCCCACCAGCTCCATCTCGCTCAGCGCCTCATCGACTGACTTCGGTGTGGCCTCGTGCTCCTTGGTGCGCACCACTTGGCCAGGGCGGAACATTTCCTCGTAAGGATCTACGTCATACTTCCCGGCCTCATCATTGGACTGAGCCTGGCCGGCCATAGCCTCACTTGCCTGAGGCTGAGCGTCTTCGACCAGCGCTGCCGTCGCCTCTCCCACAGAGATAGGGGTGCGATGACCGGAACGGGAAATCTTACGACGCGCCTTCACCTTGCGCAGAGAACGCTCCATGCGACCGATCGCCACTTCGAGAGCCGCGTAAAAAGAATCTTCCTTGGCCTCTGCACGGGCGATGTGCCCCTTGCCCGTCGCGGTGATCTGGATGCGGTCGGACTCATCGGAACGACGAGGGTTGGGCTCGTGCTGCAACTCCACGTGGAAGAAGTTGAGGCTGGGATCGAGTCGCTCAATCTTGGCGAGCTTGCCGTTGACTCGCTCGGCGAAGTGCTCAGGCACCTCCACATTGCGACCCGTGATCTGCACGTCAGCTTCCGGCTCCATGCGAGCCTCTCGGTTTTCTGCCTGCGATGCATTGTTGACACTAGACATGTGCAACCTCCCAAGTGGTACTCATCGTTCTCCGGAAGGCGGGGTTGCCCTCCGTAGGGGGCGACGAAACGTGTACAAAGCCGATATTACCCGCGGAAGTTCATCGTGGGTTCAAGTTTTCTTTTTCTTCTGGGAATACTCGGCAAACCCTCAAGCAGATGCCAACACCAGCGCAGCAGCCACCGTCACTCCGTTGGCTCGCAGAACGGTGGCGAACTGAGCAATGGTCGCCCCGGTAGTACACACATCATCAACGATGACGACCCGCGCGGACTCGCTACTCACCCGCAGCAACTCGCGCACTGCCGGCCGCAGAACCCGTATATTCGCCGAGACGTTAGCCCTGCGTTCAGCACGGTTCAGCCCCACCGAGTCTCGAGCCGACTCCTGCATATACGCCACATCAAAGACTTGGACCCCCGCATTGCGCTCAGCCACGAGATGACACATCCTGCTGACTACGTCACCACCTCGACGGCGCGCAGCCTGGCGTCGGGAAGGAGCAGGAACCAAAACCACCTCACCCCAGCGAGGATCCGGCACCACAGCTCGCCCAGCTAGGTGAATAATTCCCGCTTCGAGCACCCGCGCCGCCACCACAAACGCGGCGGGACGCAGGCGCTCCTTCATCGCCAAGATCAATGCCCGGCGTACTCCGCCGTACGCCCCCGCAGCGAAAACAGGCACAGCCAGCACCGGAGGATCGGCGCGCACCCACTGCTGCTGCAACTGCGCACCGCAGTCCTCGCAAAGCTGACCATTTACCGCAGCACCGGCGCTGTGGAGCTCAGAATCCAGGCCAACCAGCCGTCCGCAGCACAAGCAATCCGCGCGCAAAAGCAACCCGGCGGCGGCCTGCCACAGCTCAGATCGCTTCGCGCGTGCCCCCACCTCGCACCTCTTCCCCCAGGCCTCTTGCCCAGTGCGCAACCTGCGCGCTCATATCCCTGGATACTAATAACCCAAGATCGGTGCTGCACGCTGTCCGCGCACAGACGGGACCTCGCGCCAGAAGCTGGCATCGGTGGTGGAATTGTCTAGCTGCATCAGCGCACGAGCATCAGTAGCAAACATCTGATCCGCGGTCGCCGCCACCGCCACCACAGGCGCGGAGAGGTTGCGCGAAGGCATCTGCGCGGTGCTGGAGCCATCCACAGCCACGGTCCACAAGGGTGTATCGGCAGCGCGCGTGCCCACCAGCAACGAACCTTCCGGAGTCCAGTCCGCACTAATAGCAGTATCCCCAATTTGCTGTCCGACCTGCGTCAACGGCCCTAACTTGGGAGCGCCACTATCGCTGGATTCCAGCACGGAAACATAGACTCGTCCGTTAATCAACAACACCGCGCGCACGCCGTCGCGAGACACGCGGAACACGCTGATGCGCGCGCCCTGATCGTCCAACTGTGTGACTTCACTGGTGTCCACCTCTGTGCGCTGCACCGCACCCGCATCGCGGCGGTCCAAACGCACCACGTCGCGGCCATCCACCACTGCATACAAGAACTGCGAAGACGAGCCCCATGCTGGACGGGTGATGGAATCGGCTTCCAGAGCCGTTTGCGGGGCGCCATTCTCTTCGCCCACCAGCAATTTGCGCTTCTCATCTCCACGCCCGGTGACCAGCGCGAAAACACCACCCTGCGGGGTGAAGGAGGCAGATTCGTTGTACTGCTCATTGAGCCATCCCGGCAGCTCCTCGGTGCCGTTATCGCTCGTGACATCGACAAGGTTTCCATCAATCAACGCGCGCAAAGTGGTTGTGGCCACGGCTCGCGGATCGAAACGCGATACGTCGTCTACCTCCCAGGTCTCCCCCACGGATTCGGATAGCGCCACGCCATCCGCCTTCAACTCGTACGGTCCGCGCACTTCCGCAGCCGCTAAGGTCCACACCAGCTGGGCCGCCAAAAGTTCTCGCTCCGCCGAGCTGAGATTGGTCAGGCCGGTAAGTTCCACTGAGACACCACGGCCCTCCAAGTTGCGGGTCTGCGCGGTGGTTTTCGCGGGCAGCATGGAGCGCACTCCACCACTCAAGTTGGTCCGTGGCCCCGTGATCAGCAAGGACACCAAGGAGGCGGCCACGGACTGCTGGCGGGTGTAGATCCATCGGCGGTCCGGAACCAGCGTGGATCCTTGCTTGTCCACGAAGTAGAGATTGCGCGGTTGGTAGGCGGCGGTGAAGTCACTACGGTCCACAATCACCGCATTGGGCAACTGATCGACTCGCCATTCGCCGTCCACTTTGACCAGGTCGTACATCGTCTCGTAGCCGGTGAACAGTGGCGTGTACGCACCGCCTTCGCCAACTTTGCCGATCAAGCTGCCGCGCACCTTATAGGTGATTTTGTTCTCACTGGCGCCGCCTTCGGAGGCGATTTCCATTTTGTCCAGCACAAATACCTCGCCTTGTGCTTGCCACTTGGAGCTGGCCTCTTCGGTGAGGAAGCGACGCGCAGCCTCGTGGTCTGCCAAGGGATGTGCGCTGGCCGCGAAGAAGTCTCTGAGCATCAGGTCAGACGGGTTGCCCTTGGTGGGTTGAATGACTTCTTCCATCGCGGGCGTGGTGGAATACGAGCTCACCGCTTCCGGCGAGCTATCACCCGGCAAGGTGGTGCACGCGCTGAGCAAGGCGGCGCTGCAGACAGTCGCGGTGGTGGCTTTGAGGCGCGCGTGGCGGGTGGTCATGAGTCCCCGTCCTTTCCGTGGCTCGCGTCGTATCCTTCCGGCGTTTTTTTAGTTTCGACGCCAGGCT
The DNA here is from genome assembly GCF_015233855.1 of Corynebacterium sp. ED61. Lineage (NCBI taxonomy): Bacteria > Bacillati > Actinomycetota > Actinomycetes > Mycobacteriales > Corynebacteriaceae > Corynebacterium > Corynebacterium sp. ED61. The sequence goes on from NZ_JADGIT010000002.1 coordinate 305,093, forward strand.
TGTCCTCTTCCGCTTCCAGTTCCGAACCTGGCGATTGTTCGTCCAGGTACGCCAGCTTGAGTGGCAAAGGAGAGTTGCGGACTGTCGTACCGGGAACCAGCGGGAGGGTGAGCCGGAAGCACGCGCCGATTCCCAGTTCGCCGGCGGCTTCCAGCCGGCCACCGTGCAGCTCCGCATCCTCCTTGGCGATTGCTAGGCCCAAGCCTGTGCCACCGGTGCGACGCTCGCGGGAGGGGTCCGAGCGCCAGAAGCGGTTGAACACCATGTCCTCTTCTCCCTGCTTCAGGCCCACGCCACGGTCCGCCACGGTGATGCCGAGCGACTCGGTGCCCACGGCCAGAGTGACATCGATGGGCTTGCCTTCCGAGTGATCCACCGCGTTGGCCAACAGGTTGCGCAAAATGCGTTCGACACGGCGGGAATCGATCTCTACCAGCACGGACTCGTCCGGCAGGGAGAGGTTGAAGCTGGTTCCCACTTCCTCGGCGATAGCGCGAACCTGTCGCAGGGCGGAACGGACCACACCGCGCACATCCACGTGTTCACCGGAGAGATTCGCCACGCCTGCGTCGTGCCGAGAAATTTCCAGCAAGTCCCCCAGCAGCGATTCGAAACGGTCCAGTTCCTTGTTCATCAACGCTGCTGCGCGGGCGGAAACGGGGTCCAGACTTTCGGCGTTGTCATTGATCAAATCCGCCGCCATGCGCACGGTGGTCAGCGGCGTGCGCAGTTCGTGAGAGACGTCTGAAGTGAACTGCCTCTGCAAACTGCCGAACTCCTCCAAGTTGTGGATCTGGGTGGAGAGCTTTTCTGCCATGTCGTTGAAACTATCGGCCAGACGGGCCACTTCGTCGTGCCCATCCACCACCATGCGCTCGCGCAGATGCCCTGCGGCGAAGCGCTCCGCGATACGTGAAGCGGTGCGGATAGGTACGGTCAGCTGCTGCGAGAACACCCACGCAATCACCACGAGGAGCACCAGCAGCACGATCGCGCCGGCCACCAGCAAACCGCGCATCAGGCCGAGCGTGGACTCTTCAGAATCCAGGGGCATGACCAGATACAGCTCCACGCCAGGAATGTCCGTTGCAACGGGTGAGCCGATGACCAGCGCTTTAGACGGTCCCGAGCTGGTATCTCGAGTGACGTACTCAAAGGCCACCTGTCCCTGCTGGACAAAGGATCGCAGGTCGTTGGGGATATTCGACTCTGCTGGGATGATCGTCTCGCCCTCCCGAACCCCGGAGGCGATGAGAACGGGCTCGTAGACCACGGAGTTGGAATCTTCGATGGCGCCTTGCCGGTCAGAGACCGCGGCCAGGGCAGAGTTCAGCCGCACAGATGTTGGGTTAGACGCATCCGTGGAATCAATCTGTTCTTCGACCACCGCACGGGCGCGATCCAGCTCTTCGGTGGCGGTTCCGTACTTCTGGTTGAGCAACTGTTGGCCCACGAAGCTAATCAGGACAAACCCCAGGACCATGATCACCAGGGTGGAAGACAGCAGCACCGAGCCAATCACGCGAAGCTGGATGGAGGTGCGCCATCGCAGCATGAGCAGATGCCACAGCCGTTTGGTGGTATCCACCGGGGCCGCGAAGAACTGGCGGACGCCATCCTTGGCGGTGCGCGGCGCGTTGATCTTCTTTAGATCGGCACGCTCCACGGCAGACAGCGATACGGTGGGTGAATCGTCACGCACCGGACTGGGCTGTTCCGCGGTGGAATCTGCAGGGGAGGTCACGGAGCTCAAGCGCCGGTCTTGTAGCCGATGCCTCGGACGGTCTGGATGATCTGCGGATCATCAACATCGTGCTCGATCTTGGAGCGCAGACGCTGAATGTGCACGTTGACCAAGCGCGTATCGGACGCCTTGCGGTAACCCCACACCTTTTCCATCAGCGCTTCGCGGGAGAATACTTGACCTGGACGGGTCGCCATGACCACCAGCAGCTCGAACTCGATGGGAGTCAGGGAGATCTCTTCTTCCCCACGGCACACTCGGTGTCCGCCCACGTCGATGGTCAGATCTGCCACCGTCACGGTATCCGGGCGTTCTTCTGGCTGCCTGCGCAAACGTGCGCGCACGCGAGCCACCAGCTCCTTGGGCTTGAATGGCTTGTGGATGTAATCATCCGCGCCCGTTTCCAGGCCCAGCACTACGTCCAGGGTGTCCGTGCGCGCGGTAAGCATCACGATGGGCACTGCGGATTCCTCACGGATTTCCCGGCATACATCGATGCCGTTCATGCCGGGAAGCATGACGTCCAGCAGGATCAAATCTGGGTGCACGGATCGCGCGGCATGGACCGCTTCTAGGCCATCGCCTACAACGACGGTTTCAAAACCCTCACCCTGTAACACGAGGGTGAGCATTTCGGCAATCGCTGGGTCGTCATCAACAACCAAAATCGTGGGGGTCATGTGAACCTAAGCTGTCCGTTCTTCGCGAGGCTGGCGGGAATTCAATGAAATTAGTCTACAACGAGGTCGCGACAAATCAGGTCGGCGATCTCTGACGCGAGTCGGCTGGTATCACCTGCCGTGGCGTTGGCCACGGTCCAGGGGCTGCGCCACCGGGCGGCGGCCAGTCCGCGGTACGCCGCGACAGTCAGCTGCTGCAGGCGGGAGTTAGCCTCGTACGCATCTCGCGTGCGCGAAACATCCGCAGCCTCTCGTTTTTCCGCGCGCTCTGCCGCGACCTCTGCCTCCACGTCCACCAGCACCTGGTGATCGGGCTCAGGAATACCCAGCGTGTCGAACTCTAAGTCCGCCACCCACTGAACGATGGGATGCGTGACCAGCTCGGAGTGCTCAGACTCTCCGTCTTGCTCGTCGCGCAGCACGCTGCGGGCGGCGGAGTACGCGGCATTCGAGGCCGTAAAGCGGTCCAGCAGAATCACATAGCCCTCGGCATCCAGCTCTGCCAATTCTTCTGCCACTTCGTGGCGGTCCAAGGCAAACAGCGTAGCCATGCCATTGATGGATTCCGTGAGATCGCCCATGTTCTTGTGCAACGCGGCCTGCGCTAGCTGAGCCATCACCGAATGCTCATAGCGCGGGAAACCCAGCTTCGCCACGGGAACCTCGCGGGATTCCAACTTCTTGGCCACCGCGGTGACCAAAGTGTTCTTTCCCGCACCGTCCACGCCCTCAAAGGCAATGATCATGCCGCTTACTCCCTCAAACTCACGTCTTAGTAGCGGTAGTGCTCCGGCTTGAATGGGCCTTCCACATCCACGCCGATGTAGGCGGCCTGCTCCTTAGACAGCGCAGTCAGTGTACCGCCGAGAGCCTCCAGGTGAATGCGTGCCACCTTCTCATCCAGCTTCTTGGGCAGACGGTAGACCTCATTGCTGTACTGATCAGGCTTGGTGAACAGTTCAATCTGCGCGATAGTCTGGTCCGCGAAGCTGTTAGACATCACAAAGCTGGGGTGGCCGGTGGCATTACCCAAGTTGAGCAGGCGACCTTCAGACAGCACGATGATGCTGGTGGGCTCGCCCTCGGCGTTCGGGAAGGTGAACTCGTCCACCTGCGGCTTGATTGTCACGCGGGTGACATCGTCACGGTGAAGCAGGGAGGCCATGTCGATCTCATTATCGAAGTGGCCAATGTTGCCCAGGATCGCGTGATCCTTCATGTTCTGCATGTGCTCGAAGCTGATGATGCCCAGGTTGCCGGTGGCGGTGATCACGATGTCCGCTTCAGCAATCGCTTCTTCCACAGTCACCACTGGGAAGCCGTCCATGAGCGCCTGCAGGCCGTTGATTGGGTCGATTTCAGTGACCTTGACTCGGGCGCCTTGGCCAGCCAAGGCCTCCGCACATCCCTTGCCCACATCGCCATAGCCACAAACCAGCACGTTCTTGCCGCCGATCAGCATGTCGGTGGCGCGGTTGATGCCGTCCAGCAGGGAGTGACGAGTGCCGTAGCGGTTATCGAACTTGGACTTGGTCACCGCATCGTTGACGTTCATCGCTGGGAAAGGCAGTACGCCCTGTTCAGCGAAATGGTAGAGACGGTGCACGCCGGTGGTGGTCTCCTCGGTCACGCCACGGATTTCCTCTGCGGCTCGAGTCCACAGACCGTTGTCCTTATCCAGCACGCGCCCCAGCATTCCCAAGAAGGCGCTGTGCTCGTCTGATTCTCCGGTGCTTGGATCCGGAACCACACCGGCCTTTTCGTATTCGGCACCCTTGATCACGGCCATGGTCGCATCGCCGCCGTCGTCCAAGATCATGTTGGCGTTAACTGCCACGCCGTCTGCTTCGCCCCACGCGAAGATTTGCTCCAGACACCACCAGTACTCGTCGAGGGATTCGCCCTTCCATGCGAACACGGGAACGCCCTGCGGTTGTTCTGGAGTTCCTTTTCCGACGACAACAGCAGCGGCTGCCTCGTCTTGCGTCGAAAAGATGTTGCACGATGCCCATCGAACCTCCGCACCCAATGCGGTCAGGGTCTCGATAAGAACGGCGGTCTGCACGGTCATGTGGATGGAACCGGCGATGCGAGCGCCCGCGAGAGGCTGCTCTTGTGCGTATTCTCGACGCAGTTCCATCAGGCCTGGCATTTCGTGCTCAGCGAGGCGGATCTGGTGACGTCCAGCCTCCGCCAGCGAGAGGTCTGCGACCTTAAATTCCAGCTCTCCCACGCGATCGACGTTCATCTCCATGACCTCATCGGCTCCTTGCCCACAGTTCGACACTCATTAACGTGCCTTAGTCTAACTGGTGCCGAGACAACGCTGTTCCATGACTCAACCAGGCGGGTGGTGAAGAGATTGTTGGATCGCCGATTGTGGCCGGTACACAGGCTGTGCGGACTATGAACGAGTCCACCAACTGCGCCGCGGGCTAAGACAGGGCTTCGGAGAACGTCTCCAGCCCTTCTGGGGCGTCCTCACCACGAAGTTCCAGCTCGCGATCCAGCAACGTGCTGGCGCGCTCTTGCAAGGAATCCGAGCACTGCCCGATGTACTGACGGACAAAAGGGTGTACGTCAGCAACGGTTGCGGAGCTAAAAGGTGCACCGCACCAGATTGCTGCGACACTGGCGGCACACAGCCCGTTGCTGTATTCCACCTCGCCCGGCTCAGCGTGGCGAAGCGCGAGAGTTACTGCATCTTCCAACGCTTCCTCGATGTCCTGCTGATCCATGTCGACGAGCTCGTCGAGGAATTCAATGTTGTCTTCATCCTGGAAGATAACCTGATCCCACACGCTCATGACACCCACTCCCTCTCTGCAGACTGGCTGCAGTTACAACGACTGCTGTTACCAAAGCTTTATAAACCGATTGCGTGCTTTTGACCTTAGTCCAAAGTCCTGGAGACGCGCGGGGACCGAAGTGTGACAGGGGAGACAAAATGGCCGTCACCTGTACTTTTCTTAAGAATCCGAAACGCCGAATGTGTTGTCAGCCCTTTACTCTATGAAGAAGATCGTGTTAGCCTTACTCAGACTTTGTAACCAAAACGTGATTTTTTGCGATGTAGTTAACGAAGCGGGTTCACCACGACCAGCTCGCGATGACAGGAAGGGCTCGTGCACACGAGATTCTTAGCAAAGTTGTCCGCACTCACCGCACACGAAATACCAGCAACAAACAGAGCGAATAAACATCTCTTCTTCAACCCCGAATCACCACCGCAACTCCCCACAGAGAAAGGAGGAGACAATGGATAGTCACCCAGGCAACGACAAGTCTGATTCTCAATCTGCATCAACAACTCAAAACTTCGAGTTGGCTCCAATGAAATCCGAGAACGACGAGGATTCTCAGTCCAGCCCGGTGTACGTCAATGCCAGATCACACCCCGCCGGTGCCGCCTCCTCTGAATCTCGCGGTGTCGGTGCACGCTTCATTGCTGGGTTCGCCGCTGTCGGTTTGCTGGCAGCAGGTGCTGTGGGTGTGTGGACTCTGCAGACCACAGATAACTCTGCTCAGGATCGTCAGGAGAGCGTGGCCGAGCAGTCGCAGGTCAGCGAGCTGACTGGGGAGTCTTCCTCGAACGAACCCCAGTCGGCAGATCCACGCGATGCCACGGAAAGCCCACGCATGCCTTCGGCGGCTGGTAGTTCTTCGGCTTCACATAGTTCGGAGCGCGGTGGATCTTTGTCCTCTCTGCAGGATGATCCCTACCTTCCGCCGAACTCTTGGAGTGGCCATTTTTTTAGTACCCAGTCACAGCCAAGCAGCATTGCTCCCAGTGTTGAACAGAGCCCGTCCTCTGTCTCTGAGCTTTCGACCCCGACACCAAGCGCTCCATCCCAGCCCAATAGCTGGACCGATGACCCGGGCGGCATCTTCGACGAAATCACCCCCGGAACGTCAAAGGCCACCACAGAGCCTCAACCCACCGAGACTCTAACTGAGCTTCCCACCAGCGCAGCAGAGACCACTGAGCCTTCTGAGCCATCGACACCAGGAGCCACGAGCACTTCTGAGTCCAATACCGCAGGAGCTCAATCCACTGGCACGTCCACGAGCACTCACAGCAACTCCAGCGCGCCAACCACGGACACCACTGGCCGCTAGCCAGATCCAGCAGCTACTCGTTGCCACCCACGGTGGCGATGAACGCTAATGATCCCTCCGCGCGAACAGCCACGCGCGTGCCCTGATCCTCGTTACTCACCCACACAGCCCCGCCGGAAGCCAAATCCGTCTCTCGGCAACCGTGGCCGCTGGTGACCACCACTCCCCCGTTGCCCACGCTCAACACGATCGCCGGGCCGGTCACCGTAGTTTCTTGGCCCTGTTCCATCCGACGCAAACAAAAGTCCGGCGCGGGAGTCTCAAAAATCCCCAGCTCATTGGCCGTCAACGAAGGATCCTCGAGCTGCTCGAAGGTCAGCACCTTCATCAGCTCCGGCACGTCCACGTGCTTGCTGGTCAGACCGCTGCGCAGGACGTTATCCGAGTTCGCCATGATCTCCACCGCGGTACCACCCAGGTAGGCGTGCAGTTGTCCTGCATCCAAGTAGAGACCGTCACCAGGCTGTAGGCGTAGGCGGTTGAGCAGCAGCGAACATAGCACGCCAGAATCTCCCGGGAACTGCTCCGCCAGCGTGACGACCGTTTCCAGTGATGGCTTGATCCAGTCGCTGAGCTGCGCGGAGTTGGCGTCGAGAAGAAACTCACAACGAGGAACCACCACTGCGAGCAACTCATCCATGAACGACTGCGGAAGTGTGACCCACGTAGTGAAGAGGCTGCGGATATCGGCGGCGGCATCGCCGGAGCCGAGGATGCCCGCGTAAGACTGCAGTTCCGGCAGATCCAGCACGCGCAGAATTTCGGTGATTTTTTCCACGCTGCGGAAGCCCGCCAGCGCGTCGAATTGCGTGAGCGCAACCACCAGCTCGGGCTTGTGGTTGTCATCTTTGTAGCTGCGCTCATAGGCCGTCAGGGGCACCCCCGCTGCGTCCTCCGCAGCAAAGCCCGTCTCAGCTTGGGCCTTGGACGGATGCGCCTGCAGACTCAAGGCTTTGTCCGCGGCCAGCAACTTCAGCAAAAAGGGCAGGCTCTGGTACCCCTCGCCCAACTGGCGCTCAGGATCGGCATCTATGAACTGATCAAGAGTGACGTCCTCGCTCATCACCATGCTGGGCGCCGCATGGTGCGCACCGAACCACATCTCAGCCTCGGGGTGGTCCGTGGGGGACGGCCGACCCGTCAGCTCCGCAATTGCGGTGCGGGAACCCCAGTCATAGGAGCGAATAGTGCCCTCGATGAGTTGCACGATGAAGTCACTTCCTCGGATCAGGACCGAATGACAGTCAAAGCCTCATCGACGATGGCTTCAACCTCGTCCTGCGTCTTGGCCTCCACGTTGAGGCGCAACAGCGGCTCCGTGTTCGATGCACGCACGTTGAGCCAGGATCCGTCATTCAAATCAATGGTTACGCCATCCAGTTTATCCACACTTGCGGCGCGATCAGCGAAGGCCTCCACCACGGCTGCAGTGCGCCCCTGCTGATCTGCCACCTCGGAGTTGATCTCTCCGGAGGCTTCGTATCGGTTGTAAGCCTGTGCAAGCTCACTGAGCGGTTTGTCCTGGGAACCGAGCGTGGACAGAACATGCAAGGCAGCCAGCATGCCCGAATCCGCGTTGAAGAAGTCCGCGAAGTAGTAGTGCGCGGAGTGCTCGCCGCCGAAGATCGCGCCGTGCTCTGCCATCTGCGCCTTGATAAAAGAATGTCCCACGCGGGTGCGGACTGGTTTACCGCCCTTTTCCTGCACCAGTTCCGGCACGGACTTGGAGGTGATCAGGTTGTGAATGATGGTGGAACCAGGCTGCTCATCCAGGTAGTGCTCCGCGATGATTGCGCAGATCGCAGACGGGGAAACCGGCTCGCCCTTTTCATCCACGATGAAGCAGCGGTCTGCATCTCCGTCGAAAGCAATGCCTAGATCTGCACCCACTTCAACGGTGAAGTGTTGCAGGTCCACCAAGTTGGCGGGATCCAGCGGGTTGGCCTCATGGTTGGGGAAGTTGCCGTCTAGTTCGAAGTACAGGGCTTCCAGCTCAAGCGGCAGTCCCTGGAATACCGCAGGAACCGTCAGGCCACCCATGCCGTTGCCGGCATCGACCGCGACCTTGAGTGGGCGAATGTCTAGAGGAACGAGGTCGCGGAGGAACTCCGCGTAGCCCTGGAGCACGTCCTTGCGGGAATTATGGCCTGGGGCTCCCTCGAACACTGGGACGCCCTGGATGAGGTCATCGGTGATCTCCTTCAGACCGGACTCCTGGCCCACAGGGCGTGCACCCGCACGACACAGCTTGATGCCGTTGTACTTGGCCGGGTTGTGGGAGGCGGTGAACATGGCGCCCGGGCAGTCCATCACGCCGGATGCGTAATAGAGCTCGTCCGTAGAAGTCAGACCCAAAGATACCGTGTCTAGCCCTTGGGAGTTGACCCCTTCCGCGAAGGCCATAGACAGCTGTGGAGACGTTTCACGCATGTCGTGGCCGATGACCACGTTGGTTGCACCTTCCCCGCGCATCAGTTTGCCGAAGGCCGCGCCGGTATCGCGGACGAAGCTCTCATCCACTTCATTCGCACCACTGCCCACCACGCCGCGCACGTCATATGCTTTGATGATCGCTGAAATCGCCTCACGGGTACGTTCCGTCATAGCTGGGGTTCTCCTCGGGTTGGGGCGCGGACGGTCATCCGCGAAAGTCTTAATCGGCTGGGCGCAACGGGTTAGTTCGCTTAGTTCTCCATTTCTCGCACGGCACGCAGATGGCGCCGAGGAGAAGTTGGTGGGAGATTCCGATGCGCAGGGTGGTGGCCGGTGGGCAGCGGGAGGTGTTCGCGTCGCACCATGCGAGGTGCGGGTTCCGCCACTTCTTCGTCGACATGGCTGGACGCTTGCTGCACGGCCTCCATGAGGGCCATGAGGTCTTCATCATCGGTGTCATCTTCGGCGTGAAAGCCGATGGCTCCAGGGTCTGCGGTCTGTAATTCCCATCCTTGGGGGACGGTGGTCCGGCCGGCGTGGTCCGCGCAGAGATCCCAGCGGTGGGGGTTGCCTTGGACCTGCAGTGGCCCGATGATGGCGATTTGCTCGGCGTAGTTGTACTCGAGCGTGGCCACCGCAGGCTTCCTGCATCCAGGTCTGGAACATTGTCGGCTCACAGTCACGGAGAATATCTTAACGGTTTGCAATACGAATAGTGTCAATTGGCGCACGTGAGACTCTTCACGTGTCACAGCGCTAGACGAGCGCGCTGGCTCGTTAGACTGTGTGCTCATGGGACACATCACGCGAGTGCGCAATGACCGGCACGGACGAGGCCCTCGGGGCCCTTTCCTGCCCAAGCTACCTCGGTATAAGACGCGTTCCCAGAAGTTTGATGCCGCCGTCATGGACGCCTACGAACCCATCGCCGAGCAACTAGAGAGCCAACTGGCTTCATTGGATGTTGCTGTTGATGTGGTTCCGCGCATGCGGTTGGACGTGGGGTACCGCCAGTGGCCGGATGACGTGGTTGCCGATGGCCAGGTTCCTTTAGGCCGATTGGTGTTTGCTGGCGTGGATGCGTCTGGTTGCCCTACGCGGCCGCGGATCATTATTTTCCGACGCCCAGTCGAATCCCGAACGGACTCCGCCGAGAGCCTGCGGGAGCAACTGCACTACATTTTGGTACGGCTGGTGGCCGTCTACCTCAATGTTTCCCCGAACACGATTGATCCCCGTTTTAGCTGGGAAGACTGAAGGGCCAGTGGGGCCGGAATGACCTCACGTGCGCAACGATCCCCCGGAAGTGCCGGCCCGGTCTTCGCGACCTGGGGAAATACAAAACTAGTGGCACTTCCGGGGGATCATTGTGCAATTAGCAGCCCCCACGGGGCGTAATTAGCCAAGGCGCTTCTTTAGCTTGCGGCGCTCGCGCTCGGACAGGCCGCCCCAGATTCCGAAGCGCTCGTCATTAGCCAGTGCGTACTCCAAGCATTCGTCTCGCACACCGCAGGCTTGGCAAATGCGCTTGGCCTCGCGGGTAGAGCCTCCCTTTTCCGGGAAGAACGCCTCTGGATCGGTCTGCGCGCAGAGTGCTTGTTCCTGCCAGTCCTGTTCGACTGCGTCGAACAACAGGTCAAAGTCCTCAGTGAGATCAAATAGATTGCGCTGGCGTGTATCACCGTGCACGTTAGCGCTCCTATCCACCGCAGCAGAGCCGTCAGCGAACTGGCCGCTAAAGGCCGTATCTACTGACTTTTCCACCGTTTTCTCCTTATTACTACTGCATGCTGTGTCTGATTTACACGCTGTATCTTCCGTACCTGCTTGAAGTCCTATCGAACTACAGCTGGCGCACAATCCCCTGTCAGATCCTTAAAGCACATTCCCTTTACGGAAACTGAAGCCAAAACCTTTGGGAGGACTACGCGGGAAAACCGTACTGCGTGTCACTACTGGACAGATTACACAATGGTAATTACATCGCGTCAACCTTTGCGAAACCCCATGTAGTCCCAATATTCACTTGAGTCACATCAGCCACAGAAGCATTGAGGTTACTTTTGCCGCACCCCGCTGCAGCAACACGAGATATCCCCCAGCCCAACGAAGCAACCACAATATATGGGAGAAAACCTGAACAATCCTGTGTCTAGCCACCACATCTAGAGAAATTTTAAAAATTTTCTCCTCAGCAGCTTTTGGCCCCCAAAGGGAACTCAATGTCTACTAAATGTCCGAAGAAAAACGCAGTCCACCGTCGGGAAGCTGCACTCCTGGCCACACTCGCGCGCCATCTCGCAACTCACAACGGGCGCCCACCACAGCACCTTCGCCGATGATGCAATCCGTCAATTGTGCCCGCGCGCCAATGCGTGCACCTGCACCAATCACACATCGCTCCACGATGGCGCCAGCTTCAATCTGCACACCATCAAAAATCACCGAAGTATCCACACGTACTCCAGCCCCCACCTCAGCACCTCTGCCAATCACAGTTCCGCCAAGCAGCAGCGCTCCCCCAGCGATAGCCGCGGATTCATCCACCAAAGCCTCACCGTGGCGCCCGTCCAACAATGGCGATGGCGCGATACCACGCACTAGATCAGAAGACCCGCGCACAAAGTCCGAAGGCGTTCCCATATCGCGCCAATACGCCTGGTCCACGTGACCAAACACACGGCTGCCTAGCTCCAGCAGCTCGGGGAAGACCTCGCGCTCCACAGACACTGCGCGTCCGGCAGGAATAGCCTCGATCACCTCACGCTGGAACACGTAGGTTCCCGCATTGATCTGATCCGTTGGAGGATCCTCCGTCTTCTCCAAGAAGGCACTCACTCGGCCGTCAGAATCGGTGGGGACACAACCAAAAGCACGAGGATCGGACACACGCAGCAGGTGCAGCGTCACATCAGCTTCCCGCTCCACGTGACTGCGCAATACAGCGCCCAAATCCGTGCCACCGAGGACATCGCCGTTGAACACCATCGCACGGTCGTGTCGCAGGTGGGACGCAACGTTGCGGATGCCGCCGCCCGTGCCCAGTGGTTCATCTTCGACGACATACTCGATCTCTAGCCCGGACTCAGAGCCGTCACCAAAGAACTCCTCAAAGACCTCTGCTTTAAAGGACGTCCCCAACACCACGTGAGTCATTCCCGCGTCCTTGATGCGGGCCAGTAGGTGCTGCAAGAAAGGAAAGCCCGCGGTGGGCAGCATCGGCTTAGGGATGGAGTTCGTCAACGGACGTAGCCGCGTGCCCTTACCGCCAACCAGAATGACCGCATCAGTGGTTGCTGCGAGATTCTCAGTCATGCTTTCCTCATTCATTGTCAGACGTTCTTGTTGCAGAGTTAGTTTGAGTTCGATTGCCGTTCAAAATACCTTCACCCGGCAGACTATCCACGAGAAAGACAACTGTCCCGTACCCACGCCGGGCAGGCTGCAGAATTATTGTCGGCTGAGTACCTCAGGCAGACTCGCGCGCCAGCTCTCGCTTGGCCCACCAAATAGCCACCGTGCAGCGAACTGTCAGCCCGGCCTTCAATACCCATCGCACCGGCGCATACAACGGTCCGCGCAGACGATCAGCCTGGAATCGATACGCGCTCTGGTGGTGCGCATTGAGCGAAGTCTCAGGGTGCTTGCTGGCCGAATGCCCCTGCGCGTGCGCAATCTCCGCAGACGGGGTGAACACATTCGTCCACCCGGCCTTCGCCAGGCGATCGCCTAGGTCCACGTCCTCCATGTACATGAAGTAGCGCTCGTCAAAGCCGTCGACAGACGCAAAAGCATCCCACCGCAGCAGCAGGCAGGAGCCAGACAGCCAGCCCGCCAGCCGCTCGCGGCGCATGTCTGACTGATTCATGTAGCGCACCGTCCAGGGGTTACCCGGCCAGATGGGACCCAACAGCGCGTGCCCAATTCCGGACAGCAGCCCGGGGATCTCTCGCGCAGAGGGGTAGGCGCTGCCGTCGGCCTCCTTGATCACGGGGCCCACCGCACCAGCGCGCGGATTACGGACAGCAACCTCCACCATCGCGTCCACACAACCGGGACCGAACACCACGTCGGGGTTGGAGATCACAAAGAACTCATCGTCGATTTCGCCCGCTTCGCGCAGCTCGCGCAGGTGGCGCGCACCCAAGTTCATTGCCGCGCCATAGCCGATGTTGCCTCCGGAATTCACCAGTTGCACCGGCATGGAGTGCTCCGCGGCGGCAACTGCCTCCGGTGCTCCGTCGGTGGATCCGTTGTCCACCATCACCACGTGCGCGCCCTGGGTGGTGGCGGCAGGAACAGAGTTCACGAAATCCCACAGGTGTTTCCCGGGAGAAAACGTGACTGTAATGATCGCAATCGGTGCCATGGTCAAGCACCCTACTGCATTGCTTTTGCCAGCCCTGCCTGCCACGCGGGCAGAGGTGCAAGACCCAGCCGTTCCCATTCATCTACGCACAACGCAGCGTTCAGTGGCCGCTTGGCTGGGGTGGGGTACTCACTGGTGGGGATGCCCGTGACGCGCTGGGAATCGTAGCCGGCCGCAGCAAAAGTGGCCGTGGCCAGCTCGTACCACGTGATGGGCTCCCCCGAGCCCGCGCAGTGCAGCACCTGCGGGATATCTGCCGGGTCTACCGCCTCGTGCTGCCCCGCTAACGCACGAGCCATCTCCCCCAAGCCACCAGCCAGGTGGGGCGCGTAGGTGGGCCTGCCCCACTGGTCATTCACCACGTTTGGGTCGATGCCCCGTCCCGCCAGATCCGCCATGGTCTTCACAAAGTCCCGTCCAGAATTTCGTGGCCCCGTATACACCCAGCTGGTACGCACCACGTGTGCGCCGAAGGCCAGCGCCGCCTGCTCGCCTTCCCATTTGCTCTGTCCGTAGTAGCTCAGTGGTGCGGGAGTTTCGGTGGTGGGGTTGCACTGTCCTTTTTCCCGACGCCCACTCAGCACGTATTCCGTGGACACCTGAATCATTGCCATTCCCAATTCCTGGGATTGCCGCGCTAACTCCCCCGGCGCGATGGCATTAATCCGGTGCACAAGCTCCCGGTTTTCTTGCGCCTCCGCATCATCCACGGCGGTATAAGCGGCCAGGTTAATCAAGACGGAATGGGGCGGAGGTGGCGTCGAAAAGAAAGAACGAAGATCCACCACGTCCCCCGCCAGGTCCACATCGCGACGGGTCAGACCCACGGCATGGGGAGACAAAGCCCCCATCGCGCGGCCGACTTGCCCAGAGGCACCGGTGAAGTACAGCGTCATGGTTTCCAAGTGTCGCACCTGAAGTGATTTCGCGCACCATCACCTATCATTACTATGTTCAACCACGCACTCGCGCACTACAGTGTGGGGATACTTTTAGACACAGTCCCGGCGCACTGTCCCTTTTTGCCGCGCTGACCCGTTGCCCCCGATCGACATTGGTAGGAAACCGAAGCATATGAATCCTGAAGACTCTGAGCAGCGCAGCACACGGTCGCGCCACTCTCGGCAGATTCAGGCTTCCCCGGTTTCCGCACAACGCCCGCGGCAGATCGGCGCGCGCCCGGTCAAGGCTGGGCTGGCTCTCATTTCTGCGATTTTCCTGCTGGCCACGGGCATTGGATACGCCACCATCGGCAACCTGAACAGCCAACTGGCCCAAGCCAGCGGCTTGGACCTCGGCGCGCAACCAGATGGCGCCACGGACATCCTGCTGGTGGGCGTGGATTCCCGTACGGATGCCCAGGGCAAGCCTCTGAGCCAGCAGGAAATCGACATGCTGCGCGCAGGTGAAGAAGAAGCCACCAACACGGACACGATAATCCTCATTCGCGTTCCCAACGATGGATCCTCCGCCACCGCCGTGTCCTTGCCCCGCGATACGTACGTATCCACCGAGGACATGGGCAATATGAAGCTCAACGGCGTGTACGGCTCCGCGAAGTTCGAGAAGGCTCAGCAGCTGGAGCAGAGCGAGGACACTGATGCCCAAGATGTGGACAAGCAGTCCACCGAAGCCGGGCGTAAAGCCCTGATCAGCACGGTGGGCGACCTCACCGGTATTCACGTGGACCACTACGCCGAGGTGGGCCTGCTGGGATTCGTGCTGCTCACCGATGCTGTGGGCGGCGTGGATGTGTGCCTCAACAACCCGGTGGATGAGGCACTGTCTGGCGCGAAGTTCCCCAAGGGCTACCAAACACTCGACGGCCCCGATGCCTTGAGCTTTGTGCGCCAGCGCCATGAGTTGCCCCGCGGCGATTTGGATCGCATCACCCGTCAGCAGGCATACATGGCGTCTCTGGCCAACCACATCCTCAGCTCGGAAACTTTGACCAACCCTTCCAGCCTGAACCACATCAACGAAGCGGTGAAGCGCTCGGTGGTTCTGGACGAGGGATGGGACATCATGGGCATGGCCACCCAGATGCAGTCTCTGGCCGGTGGCAACGTGACGTTCCAGACGATCCCCGTGACCAGCATCGATGGCACCGGCGACTACGGCGAATCCATCGTCACCGTGGACCGCAATCAGGTGCACAAGTTCTTCGACGATCTCGCCAACACTGATGACGAGGCAACAGAGGAAAAGCCGGAGGAGACCACCGATCCCAACGCGCCGATTGAGGACTTTAAGGCGGAGGATTACACCGTGGATGTCCTCAACGGTGGTGACGTGGCCGGACTGGCTGCGTCCGTCGGTTCTCTGGTGGAGGGCTACGGCTACAAGCAGGGCAAGGTGGGCAATGCCCCTGAATCCGGCATCTCCGAATCCCAGGTCAACGCGAAGGACAAGAACGATCCCGCAGCGCGCGCCTTGGCCCGCCAGCTGGGTGGCCTGAAGGTGGTGGAGGATCCGGACTTGGGCGATAAGGAACTGTCCATCACTCTGGCTGGAACGTACTCCGGTCCAGGTGCCAACGGCATCATGGTGGCTTTGCAGGATCCGAATTCCCCTAACGTTGGCACGCTGACCGAGGGCATTAAGGACCTGGATGGCGACGGTTACGAGGACACGGATTCCAGCTCCACTAGAGATTCCAGCTCGAACTCCAGCGATACCGGCAGTGATTCCGGTACGGGTGTGGTGGGCACGGAGGGCTCCATGGGCGATGATCCGAAGCTGAATCAGACCTTGGACGCGGGTTCCAACGCCCCTATGTGCGTGAACTAGCTCCCTTGCTGAGCGCCTCGGATTCGCGTGCGGCGAGCACGTAGTCTGGGGAGCCATGGATCTCATCGCAGACCTTCTCAACGACCCTGCTGCTCCCCGCCTGACCACGTACACCGAGGCTGGGCGCATGGAATTGTCTGGCATCACGCTGGCGAATTGGCAGGCCAAGGTGGCTAATCTGCTCACCAGCATTGGCGTGGGCGAGGGCGATACCGTCGCCATCGCCGCCGCGCCCGGATGGCAGCCAGCGTGTATTGCGGTGGGTGCATGGAAGGTCGGTGCCTTTATTTCCGACGCCAACTCCGGCGAGCCTGCAGTTCTGTTCACCGACTCACTGGAACTGGCCGAGGGCTTCGAGGACTCCCCCACGGGCGCTTCCGTGCAGGAAATTTACCTTTTGTCTTCCGACCCTTTCGGCCGGGGCGTGGAGGAAGCTGGCGGCGATGTGCCCTTCGGCATTAATGACTTCTCCCCCGAGCTGCGCGTGCACCCCGATGCGTTCATGGGTTCGGCACCGCTCAATCCCAGCGCTGATGTGGACGTGGTTCGCGCGGCTGCGGAGCAGCTGGAGACTGAGCACGGAATTGGGCGCGGTGCACGCGTGGTGATGGGGCCGTGGGATGACGTTCGCGGCTTGGCGCGATGCTTGTCTCCCCTGCTTGTTGGCGGTTCCGTGGTGATGTCCACGGATTCCCACCCAGCGCGCTTGGAGGAGCTAAAGGACACGGAAAAAGCCGACGTCATCGCGTAGATGACGCCGGCTAGATCTTCGGCTTCACAGAGCTGACTTCGTAGTACTGTCTTCGCAGGGTGAGGTCGTTTGACCGTTGGTGCTTAGCGCACGTCCCGCTTGCTGTTGAAGAACAGTGCGGCTGCTACCGCGACCGCTACCCACACGGCGAGCACCGTCACGTTGTGGGCAACGGTGAATGCCGGAGCTTCTGCTGTAAAGGCCTCCATGGAGAGATCCTGCATGGCGTGCCCCGGGGAGATTTCGTAGAGCTTCTTGGCGATTTCGTAAGTAGTTCCGAAAGCAAAGAGCAGATTTTCAATGACCAGGAACCACACCAACGGCAGTGCCAGTCCAGCCACGCGGCTACGCGTAATCATGGCCACACCTGCTGCGACAAGGGCGTATCCAGCCAGGTAGATTGCTGGGACCCACGCGAATTTGATGTCTCCGCCGTTGAACTCCAGCTTCGGCATAATGACCGCGACGAGGAGGGACACGAGCAGGCCCACTGCGTAGTTCACGATGACGAACATCACCGTGATGATTAAGCGTGCGGACAGCCAGTGCCAGCGGGCCTTCTGGGTCAAGAATGAGTGGGCCTGCATGTGGTTGCCCAGCTCACCGGCACTAGCTCCCGCTCCATAGACGATCGCCAGCAGCATGAACACCAAAGTGCCAGTGGTGAGGTCGTTCCAGTTCAACGGAGCCTTCTCTGTGGTGAACAGGCCTTGCAGCACCACGAATCCGTAGAGTGAGCCAGTCATCAGGACAACCCAGATGATGGAGCTGCGCAGAGTCAGCACCTTGCGTAGCTCGGACTTGAATGCGTGAGCGAATTGATTTCCTTGCGCCACTACCGGCTGGCGGCGTGGCACAGATTGAGAATTGTGGTTTTCGGCAACTGTGGCGTTCATTACTTGGCCTCCGAGCGCTGTTGTGGGGTGTTGGTTGGTGCCGAATTCTGACCTGGGATCTGTTGGGTGCGGTACTCCTGGGCACCCGAAGTGGCTGCGAGGAAGCGCTGTTCCAAGTTGGCGGCTTCAGTCTTCAGACCAGTGACCAGGAAGCCTTGAGAAAGTGCTGCTTCGGCGACCGCCGTACGGACTTTTTGTTCCGAGATCTGCTGTCCCACGGTGATGCTCAACACGCGTTCGCGTTCCACATCTGCCTTCAGGCCTTGCTTGCGCAACTCCTCTGCCAGCAGAACGGCCTCGCGGCATTCCACCAGCACGCGGGTGCCGTCTGCGAGGAACTCCGCCATCGAATACTCACCGATGAGCTCTCCCTTACCGATCACCACGAGGCGGTCAGCCGTCTGCTGCATTTCCGAAAGCAGGTGGGAGGAGACCAATACAGCGCGCCCCTCGGCGGCCTGCAGGCGAATGACACGGCGGATCCAGGACACGCCTTCTGGGTCCAGGCCGTTGACGGGCTCGTCCAGCAACAGATGCTGTGGATCGCCCAGCAGAGCGCCTGCCAGGCCGAGGCGCTGCTTCATACCCAGGGAGTAACCGCCGACCTTGCCCTTCGCAGCCTTTTCCAGACCGACTAGTTCCAAACACTGTTCCACTCGCTTGTCCGAAATGCCGGCACCAGCAGCGATGACGCGCAGGTGGTTACGTCCGGAGCGCTTGGGTTCGAACCAGTGGGCGTCGAGAACAGAACCCGCCACGGCGGCCTTCATGTTCAGAGAAGCAAACGAGGCGTTGTAAGCCTCGCCGTGTGGGTATGCGCCGCTGAAGGACACATGCCCCGTCGTAGGAGCGTCCAGGCCGAGCATGCAGCGCATGGTGGTGGACTTTCCGGAACCGTTGGGCCCAAGGAATCCTGTGACCTGGCCGTCCGGAACGTGGAAGTTAAGCTGATTGACTGCGGTCTTTTTTCCATACCGCTTCGTGAGATTTTCGACTGTGATCATGACATCTACAATGCCGGAAACTTTAAGACTGCACATCCGACCGAAGTACTATTTCTTTCGGTCTGAATCGGTCATCCTCAGGGATGATCCCCCACATCCCCCAGAAGATCCTCAGGGTCAACCACCCCGTTTCTGAAGGCGAACAGTACGGCGTGCACCCTGTCACGGGAATTTGTCTTGAGCAAGACCTTACCCACGTGGGTCTTCACGGTCGGCAAAGAGATAAATAGCTCTGTGGAGATTTCTTGATTGCTTTTGCCCTTGGCCATCAGCCGTAGGATCTCCAATTCGCGCGGGGTGAGCGGTTCTACCAATCCGAAATCTGCGCTCGCATCAGAATTCCCCTGAGTGCCATCCTCGCTCGCGCACTCTCTATTCGCACCCTTGTCGCAGACACACTCGCCATCCATACCTTCTGTGGACGCGGCGCCGTCAAATTCTTCACCCGTCCCCATCTCCCGCACGTGTCGCAGCAAACGGGCGGTGGACTTGGGGCTAATGACGGACGCAGATTCCCCGACCGTGCGCACAGCAGACAGCAGATCCTCGGGCTCCGCGTCCTTCAACAGAAACCCGCTGGCGCCCGCCTCCACTGATTTCAACACGTAGCTATCGTTATCAAAGGTGGTCAGCACGATAATCTTCGTCACTTCGCCACCGGGGCCGACCGGAGCTGCATCCAGGATCTTTCGCGTAGCAGCAATGCCATCCATCACGGGCATCTGCACGTCCATCAGCATGATGTCCACCGGCTGCTGCGTTGCCAACTCACAGGCCTGCTGTCCCTGTTCTGCCTGCCACAGCACCTCGATGTCGTCCTGTGAATCGAGCACCAAGGAAAAACCGGCGCGCACCAGTTGCTGATCATCGACCAACCCGACCGTGATGTGTGGTGAGTTCATGCCCTTCACAATATCGTCCTAATTTCTAGCGCCCAGTAGGAAGCTCAGCAGTGACGTTCCAACCACCCGCGAACAGGCGCGAAGGCCCCCAGGTTGCCGTGCCACCGTGTACGCGGGCCCGTTCCGCGATGCCCGTCAGTCCCCGACCGCTGCCTTCGATCTGGTCCTCGCCGCGCTGATTGTCCACGGCGATGCGCACCTTCTCCTTGCTCCACTGCATGCGCAGCACCACGCGCACGCTGCCTGCGTGCTTCATGACATTCGTTAAAGACTCCTGCACGATGCGATAGACCGTGAGGTCACGCACCTCCTCCAAGGATTGCGGTTCGCCTTCGACCTGGTAATCAACGGTAAGGCCGGAGCGCTTGGCGTCGGACACTAGATCAGGAATCCCCGCCACACCCGGCGCGACAGAAACTTCGCGCTCGTCCTGCGAATCGTCGTGCAATACGGACAGCAAGGATCGCATCTGCGCCAACGCATCGCGACCGCGCGCGGAGATCGTCTCCAGCGCTTCCATGGCCTTGTCCGGGTCTTTCCGGCCCGCGTACCTGCCCCCGTCAGCCTGGGCGATGACCACGGTGAGGGAATGGGCGACGATATCGTGCATCTCTCGGGCGATTCTGTTGCGCTCCGACACGGTGGCCAGTTCGGCGCGCGCGGCAAGCGTTTCCATCTTCTCGTTGCGCTTGGCGGTGGAACGCCCCAGCATCGTGGACAACCCAATACTCGCCGTGATCAGCAGTGTCAGCACTACCGCCAAGAATCCCACTTGTGGCACCGAACTATAGTCGCCACCCAAGTTCACGCGCATGTAACCCCAGGTCACGGATGCCATTGAACCGACCCACAGGATCGCCAGCCACCAGCAGTTTTTCCGGCGCAGGTATGCCGCGATGTACCACGCCTCGAAACAGACAACGAAATACGCCAAAAAGTAGACCTGCACCGCAGAAATGCCCTGCATTGCCAGCCCCACGCCAGAGATGACCAGCCCTAACCTGGCTCTCCACCGCTGCACCAGTAAGCCCACAAAAGTCACCGCCAAACCTGCGAAGCACAGCAGGCTCGCAGAAAACGGCAGAGACGTCGCAGGAGGAAGTCCAAAGATCAGCCCCGTTAGCGTGAACGTCACGGCTTGCATCACGATCTGGATCCATAAGGTCACATCGCGGTACCACGGGCCGTCAGCCGCCAAGGGATATGTATTCGGCATAAACGTAGAGCATAGGCATTTCGCCCCGTGCCCGCGTCCTGCTGCAGTATGATTAGCGCCCATGGCTGACGTGAACTTCGATCATGTGTACATCCAATACCCGGGAGCTGAACGCCCCACGGTGAAGGATCTTGATCTCCAGATTTCCGATGGAGAGTTTTTGGTTCTGGTCGGGCCATCTGGCTGCGGCAAGTCCACCACCCTGCGCGCGCTGGCGGGCCTGGAAGAAACGACTGGCGGGCGCATCACCATCGGCGACAAGGACGTCACGGGCACTGAGCCCAAGGAGCGCGATATCGCGATGGTGTTCCAGGATTACGCCCTCTACCCGCACATGACGGTAGAGGAGAACATGGGCTTCGCTCTCAAGGTAGCCAAGACTCCCAAAGAGGAGATCAGAAAGCGCGTGCGCGCAGCTGCCGAGACCCTGGGCCTGGAGGAGTTCCTGGCACGCAAGCCGAAGGATCTCTCCGGTGGTCAGCGTCAGCGCGTGGCTATGGGTCGCGCAATTGTGCGCGAGCCGCAGGTGTTCCTGATGGACGAGCCGCTGTCCAACCTGGATGCCAAGCTCCGCGTGCAGACCCGCGCGCAGATCGTGAAGTTACAGTCCTCCCTGGGTGTGACCACCGTGTACGTGACTCACGACCAGGTAGAGGCCATGACCATGGGCGATCGTGTGGCTGTGCTGAACTTTGGCGAACTGCAGCAGGTGGATAGCCCCAAGGAACTCTACGACCGTCCCGTGAATGCCTTCGTGGCCGGTTTCATCGGTTCCCCGTCGATGAACTTGGTGACCACCGATGGCCCGATTGCCGGGTGGAACTACACCGCACCCGCGGGTCATGAGAACAAGCCGTTGATCGTCGGCGTGCGTCCGGAGGGCCTGGAGGTTCGCCCCGAAGATTCCCACGAGGGAATCTCCGGCACCGTGGAGATGGTGGAGGAACTAGGCGCAGATTCATATGTATATGTGGATACCGAACATGGGCAGCTGATCGCCCGTGGTGGGGACTCTCGCCAGCTGCCGTCCGTGGGATCACGTGCTCAGGTTGTTATTCGTTCCGACGCCAAAGTGCATTACTTTGATGCAGAAACCGAGCTGAGAGTGGAAAACTAATCCCGCTCGGTTGCCCTGGGGGTACGGCTGCGCCAGCAGTTATCTCGAATCTCTAGGGCAGAACCCGCGCAGCCATTATGATGAGCCGACAAAGAGTTTCCGTTTGGAAATCTTGACTGTTTCTCGAGGACGATAGAAAGGCTCACGATGGCTCTGCAACACAAGAAGCTGCTGGCTGTCTTGGCGGTATCGGGTTTGACGCTCGCTGCCTGCTCCGAGACCGAAGAGGGCGGCCAGGCCGCACAGAACACTGACGGCCGCGGCGAAATCACTTTCGCCATGGGCAAGAACGATACAGACAAGCTCCGCCCGATCATCGACAAGTGGAACGAAGAGCACCCAGACGAGAAGGTCAACCTGCAGGAGTTGGCTGGTGAGGCGGACGCTCAGCGTGACACCCTCGTGCAGTCCCTCCAGGCAGGATCTTCTGACATCGATGTCATGGCGCTCGACGTCGTCTGGACCGCTCAGTTCGCCGCCAACGGCTGGCTGACTCCTTTGACCGGTGACATGCAGGTGGACACTGAGGCGCTGCTGCCTGCCACCGTGAAGTCCGCGACCTACAATGACACCCTCTACGCGTTGCCGCAGAACACCAACGGCCAACTGCTCTACCGCAACACTGACATGGTCAAGGAAGAGCCACAGAAGTGGGATGACGTGGTTGAGGCCTGCAAGAAGGTGGAAAACCAGGACTGCCTGACCACCCAGCTCAAG
Organism: Corynebacterium sp. ED61; assembly: GCF_015233855.1. Classification (NCBI taxonomy): domain Bacteria; kingdom Bacillati; phylum Actinomycetota; class Actinomycetes; order Mycobacteriales; family Corynebacteriaceae; genus Corynebacterium; species Corynebacterium sp. ED61. Next base: position 327,831 of record NZ_JADGIT010000002.1, read on the forward strand.
CAGTACGAGGGCCTGACTGTGAACACCGCCGGCTTCATGGCTGGTTGGGGTGGAGGTCTGACCGACGACAAGCTGCAGCCAACCGTCACTTCCAAGGAGTCCCGCGAGGGTCTGCAGGCACTGGTGGACGCATACAAGGACGGCACCATCAGCTCTGCATCCACCGGCGCCAGCGAGGAAGAGACCAACCTCGCGTTCACCCAGGGTGATACCGCGATGGCCATCAACTGGCCATACATGTACGCCACTTCCGAGGAGGAGGGCTCCGCGGTCAAGGGCAAGGTCGAGGTCTCCCCACTGGTGGGCAAGGACGGCGTGGGCGTGTCCACCCTCGGCGGTTACAACAACGGCATCAACGTCAACTCTGAGCACAAGGCCACTGCCTTGGACTTCATGAAGTTCATCATCAATGAGGACAACCAGCGTTCCTTCGCTGAGGCATCCTTCCCGCCGGTGCTGGCTTCCATCTACGATGAGGCCGCCATCCAGGAGCAGTTCCCGTACATGGAGGCGCTGAAGATCTCCCTGGAAAACGCGCAGCCTCGCCCGGCATCCCCTACCTACGATGCACTGTCGAAGGCAGTGCAGGACAACGCCTACGCAGCGCTGACTGCAGGTATGTCTGTGGACGATGCCACCACCGAAATGGAAAAGGCAATCCAGAACACGCAGGGTTAAATCCCCGCACGCCGCCTAGGCACTTTGCGCCCGGCATAAGTAATGCTGGACGCACCAACTAACGCCCGTGCTGTGACAACTTCGGAGCATCCCGCACAATGTGGGATGCTCTACTTAAGTTCACAGTGCTTTTGACGGACAGGAGACCGCGTGTCCACGCCCCTCACCTCAAGTGCGCCCCCGGCGCCGAAAAAGAAAAGAGATTGGCGCCCGCTGTGGCTCGTCGGACCCTCGATGGCCTTACTCGCAGTGGTGATCGGATATCCGGTTCTCCGTGCGATTTATCTGTCCTTCCTCGCAGATAAGCACATCAATCCAGAAACGGGACGCTTTGTCACCGGCGGATTCGCCGGCCTACAGCACTATCTGTACTGGCTATCCAACCGATGCATGAGCCCCTCCGGGCAAGTCATGGAGTGCGCCAACGGACAGCTGTCCACCGACTTCTGGCCGGCCCTGAAGATCACGCTGTTCTTCGTGGTGGTCACCGTCTCTCTGGAAACTCTCCTCGGGTTGTGGATGGCCCTGGTGATGAACCGCAGCTTCATCGGCCGCGGATTCTTGCGCGCAGCAGTGCTGGTCCCCTGGGCTATCCCCACCGCCGTGACCGCCAAGCTCTGGCAATTCATCTTCGCGGATAAGGGAATCGTCAACTCACTGTTGGGCACCACCGTGCACTGGACAACCGACCCATGGGCAGCCCGATCCGCAGTGATCATCGCCGACGTGTGGAAGACCGCCCCATTCATGGCACTGCTGATTCTTGCTGGCCTGCAAATGGTTCCACAGGGAGTCTACGAAGCCGCCCGCGTGGACGGCGCATCCAAGTGGCAGCAGTTCACGCAGATCACCTTACCGCTGATCAAGCCCGCACTGATGGTCGCGGTACTATTCCGCACCCTCGATGCCCTGCGCATGTACGACCTGCCGGTCATCATGATCAGCGAGGCCACCAGCTCCCCCACCGCTGTCATCTCCCAGCTGGTCATCGGAGCAACTCAACAGGGTAAGTACAACTCCGCCTCCGCAATGTCCACGCTGATCTTCCTGCTCATCTTCGCCATCGCCTTCATCATGGTGAAGTTCCTCGGCGCCGATGTCAGCGGTACCCAGAACTTACCGAAGTCTAAGAAGACACCGATTTGGCGTCGGACAAAGAAAAACACCACGGACGCGAACGCAAAGAACAGCGCGACCCACGGCGCGAAGGAAGGGGTCTAAACATGAAGACTTTCCGCAACTACCTCGGCGTGCTGTTGATCCTGGTGTGGGGCCTGGCACCGTTTTATTGGATGGTCATCACCGCACTGCGGGACAAGGCCTACACCTTCTCCACCAACCCCCTGCCCAGCCACCTGACGCTGGATAATTTCGCGGATGCGCTAGCCACGGACGCGGGCAACAACTTCCTGCGCGCGATCGGCAACTCGCTGCTGGTCAGCTTTGCCACCACTCTGATCGCCCTGGCCGTGGGCGTGTTTACGGCGTATGCGCTGGCTCGCGTGAACTTCCGCGGCAAGGGTGCGGTGACCGGCATCATCTTGGCGGCCTCTATGTTCCCGGGAATCGCGCTGGTCACCCCGCTATTCCAGCTGTTCCGCTCCATCGAGTGGATCGGCACGTACCAAGCGCTGATCATCCCGAACATCTCCTTTGTGCTGCCACTGACTGTTTACACTCTGACCAGTTTCTTCCGCGAGCTGCCGTGGAAGCTGGAAGAAGCCGCCCGCGTGGACGGGGCGTCTCGGTCCCTGGCTTTCCGCAAGGTCATCCTGCCGCTGGCTGCTCCCGCGCTGTTCACCACGGCCATCCTGGCGTTCATCGCAACATGGAACGAGTTCATGCTGGCCAAGCAGCTGTCCACCACTCGTACCGAGCCGGTGACGGTGGCCATCGCCCGCTTCTCCGGCACCAATTCCTTCGAATTCCCCTATGCGGCCACCATGGCCGCGGGCGCACTGGTGACCATCCCACTGGTGATCATGGTGCTGATCTTCCAGCGCCGTATCGTCTCTGGCCTGACCGCCGGTGGCGTGAAGTAAAGCTTGAGAAGTGAGAGGCCAGACCCGATGCACGAGGATCAGCAGCGCGGCGGAGCATCCGATATCAACGGCGGCTCCGCGGACGATCAACGTAAGAAGCTGATATGGGAATCACTATTGGGATTCCTGGGATTCTTCACCGTTCTGGCCCTGATTCAAGGCGTGTGGAATCTGTTCCAACCGGAGCCCAGCTTGGCCCCCTCAATCATGCTGGTCGTGCTGCTTGTCTTCCTATGGCTGGCATGGCGCGGATATAGCCGCTACCGCTAGCTGCAAAACTCCCCCGCTAATTCCCCGCAAGTTTTAACTACACAGGCTGCATACAGGTTACGCTCCTTGTAGTTCGTTGTGTCTCTCCAATTATTAGTGATGGAAACCTTTATGAAAGCTAGTCGCGTCACGCAGTCGCTGCTGTTTAAGATCGTCATCGCGATCATCCTTGGCATCATTGTCAGCTTCTTCGCCCCCGAATGGCTGGGGCGGTTCTTTGCCACCGTCAATGGCCTGTTCGGCAACTTCCTGGGATTCTTCGTCCCCGTCCTGATCTTTGCTCTGATCACACCGGCCATCGCCAACTTAGGGCGTGGCGCAGGCAAGTGGCTCGCGCTGACTACCGCCATCGCCTACGGCTCCACCATCTTCTCCGGCCTGCTGGCGTTTGTGGCTTCCCAGACGCTGTACCCCTCCTTGCTGGATGGCCTCAGCGTGGACACTGTCGCGGATATCGAAGAGGGCCAGCTGGCTTCCTACTTCACCGTGGAGATGGATCCACCGTTCGCCGTGATGACGGCCCTGTTGCTGGCTTTCAGCATGGGGCTGGCCATGACCGCCGTACCTTCGGAGATCCTGCGACGCGGCAGCAATCAGCTGCGCGACGTGGTTATGAAGATCATCGAATCCTTCATCATCCCGCTGCTGCCGATCTACATTTTCGGCGTATTCCTCACAATGGGAATGAACGGAAACCTCACCCACACCATCAGCATGCTGCTGATCGTGCTGGTAGTTGCCGTGGTGGGCACCCTGGTTCTGCTGGTCATCCAATTTGCCCTCGCTGGTGCGATTGCGGGCAAGAACCCGTTGACCGCGTTCAAGAACATGCTCCCTGCGTACGCCACTGCTCTGGGCACCTCGTCCTCAGCTGCGACCATCCCAGTGACGTACAAGTGCGCGCAGAAGAACGGAGTTTCCGAATCCGTCGCCGGTTTCGTCGTTCCGCTGTGCGCCACCATCCACCTCGCGGGTTCCACCATGAAGATCACGCTGTTCGCCTTCGCCGTGCTGTTCATCTCCGGCGATACGGTCAGCTTCGGTCAGGCGCTGGGCTTCGTGATGATGCTGGGTGTCACCATGATTGCGGCCCCAGGCGTGCCAGGCGGAGCCATCATGGCTGCAGTTGGCCTGCTGTCCTCCATGCTGGGCTTCACCGATGAGCAGGTGGCCCTGATGATCGCCGCCTACATCGCCATCGATTCCTTCGGTACCGCAGCAAACGTCACCGGCGATGGCGCCATCGCCCTGATCGTGAACCGTTTCACCAAGGGCAAGCTGGACCGGGAAGAGCCCGAAGAATTGAGCGACGACGAACTCCTGGCTCGCTAACCTCAAGATTTAAGACCACGGAGAGTCCACAGCACGTACGCGACGAATTCGCGAACGTAAGCGGCGGGACGTGCCACCGGCGGTGTATACGCACCAAACACGGAAAAGCGCACGTTACCGCCGTTTTCTCTATCCAGGCCTGCCACCACATCGGTGGTCATCTCTGTGCGCTGCACGTGAAAGTCACTGGTGACCACGGCCACTTCTCGGATAGCCAGGCCGTGCTCACGCAGAATCTCTAGGCTGTGTCGCAAGTTCTCTCGCGTGTTGGTGGCTCGATCCTCCACCAACACTTGGTTACGGTGTCGCCGTAGATGCTCGCCGTGAGTGGAGTGCAGGTAATCGGCCATTGCCTGGCCTTCAGACGTGAGCTCGTCAGCTCCCTGCCCACCGGAAACCACCACGGGCACATCTGGGGAGGACAGCTGAATGGCACGGTCTAGGCGTCGACACAACATGGGGCCTGGCCACCGACCCACCAGGCCACAGCCCAGCACCACCACCGCATCGACCGGGCGGCTGGGAAGCGCAGTGCGGCTCGGCGAAATCCGACGCACAAAGATCACACTCCACGCGGCCACCGCCAGCCAGGCGCACAGCGCAAGTAGCACCGCAGAGCGCCACAACCAACCGGGAACCCACACGGCCACGCACAGTCCCAGCACCAGTGAAGCGAAATCCGCAGCGGCCACCACCGTCAACAAGTGCACCCACCCGCGCCGATCCCCCGAGCGCACCAATGGCGCCGATACTGCGGCACCTGCGATCAACGGCAGCAGATGGGCGCCGTAGGCCACCTCAAACGCCGCGCTGAGCAGTTCAGAATGCGCCGAGCTAACCAGCAGCCACAGAGCCACCCATCCCAGCTCGGCGCCAGCTAGAGCCACCACGCCCACCCATGCAGAGCGCTTGAATCGGTTCAGCGCCGCACTCAGCGGGCCGCTGCCCGGAGACTGCGGAACAGGAATTACTCCCCGCCCATCAGCTTGTACTTCAGCGCCCGATCCTTCTCAAAGACCTGATCTCGCATGGCCTCTTGGTAGCGCACCATCTGCTCCATCAGCTGCTCGCTACCCACGGCGAGGGTCCGCACAGCCAGCAAACCGGCGTTCTTAGCACCGTCGATGGACACCGTGGCCGTGGGCACGCCCGCTGGCATCTGCACGATAGACAGCAGAGAATCCAAGCCGTCCAGGTTGCCCAGCGCCCGTGGAATGCCAATGACCGGCAGCGGAGTGGCCGCGGCGATCATGCCCGGCAAGTGAGCAGCACCACCAGCACACGCGATGATGACCTTGATGCCGCTGGTGTGCGCGTTGCGCGCATAGTCCAGCATCCGCTCCGGGGTGCGGTGTGCGGATACCACGCCAATCTCCATGGGGATGCCGAACTCCGCGAGTACTTCGGCGGCTGGCTGGACCGTCGGCCAGTCCGAATCCGATCCCATCACGATGCCCACCAATGGCTGTGGAGTGTTCTGCGTGTTTTCCGGAGAGGTCATGGGAGTGCCTTTACTTCTTCTCGTTACTGATGCAAACGGGTGGCTTAACGCTTTCCCACTTTAACCCGTGTAGCCATCCGTCCACTGCGCCGTGACCAGATAGTTTGCGGCTTCACGCGCTGCGGTTCGCAGTTCATCGACGCTCTGGCCTTCCGTGCGCACCATGTTCACGTGGCCCATCTTGCGGCGCGGTCGCCATTCCTTGCCGTACATGTGGATCTTGGCGTTCGGGTATCGACGCCACACTTCATCCATCCTGCGGTGCATCGCCATGTCTGGGTCATTGTCTGCTCCGAGCACGTTGGCCATGACTGTCGTGGGGCCGATCGGAGAGGTATCGCCCAGCGGACGGTCCAGCACGGCCCGCAGGTGTTGTTCGAACTGGCTGGTCACGCAGCCATCTTGGGTCCAGTGGCCGGTGTTGTGTGGGCGCATGGCGAGTTCGTTGACGATGATCTCTGGCTGGCCTGCTTCGTCCACGGTCTCGAAGAGTTCCACGGCGAGAACTCCCGTGACCTCGAGTTCAGAAACCACAACGCGGGCGAGTTCCTCGGCGGCGGTGAGGATAGATGCGCTGGTATCCGGTGCGGGTGCAACTGCCTCCACACAGATGCCGTCTTCCTGGACGGATTCCACCACGGGCCAGGTGCGGACTTCGCCTGAGGGAGTCCGGGCCACCATCGCGGAGAGCTCGCGCACCAGCTGCACCTTCTTCTCCGCCATCAGTGGCAGTCCTTGCTCCAGCAGATCCGCGACCAGTTCGGCAGCATCGTCTGCGGTAGCTGGGAACCACACGCCCTTGCCGTCATAACCGCCGCGGCGCGTCTTCAGGCAGACGTTTCCGCCAGTGATGTCAAAGAACTCGCGGATCTCATCCACCGAGGTAATTTCTATGAACGGTGGAACTGGGGCACCGATTTCCCGCATGCGCTTGCGCATGACCAGCTTGTCCTGGGCATTAACCAGAGCCTTGGGCTGGGGTTGCACATTAATTCCCTCAGCGATGAGGGCTTCTAGGAACTCGTTGGGGACGTGCTCGTGATCAAACGTCACGGCGTCGGATCCGCGAGAAACCTCTTCCACATGGGCGCGGTTGGTGTAATCCCCCAGCACCACGTCCGGCGTGACCTGCGCGGTAGAGGAATCGGCAGCACCCGCGAGCACGCGCGTGGTCAGGCCCAGCTCGATTCCCGCTTGGTGCATCATCCTGGCCAGCTGGCCATCGCCGATGATGGTCACCAATGGTGCACCCAGCGCGTGGGCAGAGGCGCGGGACAGGCTCCAATCGGCGACAGTTTCCGCGAGTTGGGCCGCAGGGGTCTGGTTCGTTGGGTTGTTATCTGCAGAAGAGCTCGTCTGTTGTGGCACGGCTATTAACTATAGTGGCCGGATCTCGCTCTTTAGAAGGCGCACGAACTTCTTGGCCTTGGGCACGTTGTGCAGCACCACGGGCATACGAGCTCCCATGGTGTACAGCGCAACGTCGGACCCGCGGTGACGGGCATCAACAATGTGAGCCAAAGGGATCTGAGCGATCTCGCTGCGCCAATGCCCGGTGGCGGTGATGAGCCTTTCGTCGGTAAGCATCATGCGCGAGCGAGAGCGGAACACCAGGTGACGGATGCAGCGGGTCCAGGAGAGCACCACCCATGCCACCAGGACGGCGCGGCGCAACCAGAGCAACACCATCAGCGTTTGGTCTTCTGGGAGCATTGCCACGATCTGGCTCGGCGGGCTGTACACCGCACCAAAGGTGGAGCGGGCGACGGAATCGAAGTGGGCATCGATCAATCCGACGAGCAACCACGCCAGACCAGTAATGATGATGAGTTCCAGCACGGGGAAGATCACAGAGCGACGCTGTGGGCTTAAGTCCGCCAGCAGGTGTTCCTGCGGGTCAATGGTTAATTTAGTCACGGCCTGCCTCCCCCTGTGTTTCATTCGTGTTTGCAGAGTTTTCTGGTGAATTAGCGTAGTGGTTGTCGCTTGTTGCTCCGCCCGGGCGCAGGTGCACCACGTCTCCCGCAGACACGCTGGTGCGTGAACCGCCGGTGTCCACGATCAGCTGGCCGTCCTCGGCAATATCCACGGCGGTACCTTCCATCACGCTATCGCCGGGAAGCATCACCTTCACCGTGGTTCCTAGCGTGGTGGAGAGCTTTTTGTACCGCGAAAGGAACGTCTGGGGTGCCCCACCCATGGTGCGAAAACGCTCCATGTCCTCTTGCAGGCGCAGCAAGATCGCCACGATGATGTCCTCGCGGGAGGCCAACTCGGGCGCTGGCTCTTCAGAGTTAACCCCTGCCGCCTGCGACCTCGTCGTCTCGAGCGCTACAGACGTGGCGTGCGGCACGGGTAGCTCACTGGTTGTCAGGTCATAGTTCACGCCGAAGCCCACCACCACGCGCGACACATCGCCCACGTGCGGAGCTTCCACCAGAATCCCCACCAGCTTGCGCGCGTCCACCAGCACATCATTCGGCCACTTCAATGTGGCCTCCACGCCAGCAGACTTCCGCAAGCCCTCGGCAATGGACACCCCTGCAAGCAAGGAAACCAAACCCAAGCGATTCGAAGGAACACCCGGGAGCAAGAAGGATGCAGACACGATGACCTGGCTGAAAGCCGGTGCGCTCCACGCTCGGTTGAGGCGGCCGCGGCCCTGCGATTGCTCTTCGGCAATCAGCACGGTCCCGTTGGGCGCCTCAGTGCGGTTGCAGAGATCCGAGTTCGTCGAGCCCGTGACTCGCACCACGTCTACGTCTGCGTACCCCAACGTCCGCAGGCGCGCAGTCAACCTCGCAGCATCCAGCGGCGCGCGGGCAGGGGTGGCCGCCGCGCTCTCCGGGGTGTACTGTCCGTTGCTCATGGTGCTTCAGCTTAGCGTGCGCGCGGGACAGCGCCGATTACTCGCGCAATGCGCCCCTTTATTGTTGTGTGCCAAAAATTAGTCCGTAAACTATGGCGCATGACTGCTACCACGGATACATCGACAACCGCTGGGAAGATCGGGGATCTCCAGCAGCGCCTCGCTGAGACCCGCACCCCGGTGGGCGAGGATGCGGTGCGCGCCACGCACGATGCGGGCCGCCTCACCGCGCGTGAGCGCGTGGAGTCTTTGCTCGATGAAGGTAGTTTCGTGGAGATCGACGCCCTGGCTCGCCACCGCTCCACGGCGTTTAAGTTGGATAAGTCTCGCCCGGTCACTGATGGTGTGGTCTCCGGTCACGGCACCATCGATGGTCGCCCTGTGTGCGTGTTTTCGCAGGATTCCAGCATCTTCGACGGTCAGCTGGGCGAGGTCACCGGCGAGAAGATCGTCAAGGTTGTGGAGCTGGCCGTGAAGTCCGGTACTCCCCTGATCGGTTTCTACGATGGCCTCGGCGCACGCGCCAAGGAGGGCATCGTCACGCTGGAGATGTACTCCAAGATCTACCGTCTGCAGGCGCTGGCCTCCGGTGTGATCCCGCAGATTGCCATCGTCGCCGGCGAAGTTGCCGGTTCTCAGGCCCACGGTGTGGCGCTGTCTGATGTGGTCATCGAGGTCGCTGGCCAGGGCAGCGTGCGTTTGAACCTGCAGGATTCCTCCAGCTCTGTGTCTGATGCCGAGGAGGGTCTGACACATCTGACCGCCCGCGATGAGCACGCGGCACTGGATCTGGCTGCGGACATGCTGAGCTACCTGCCGTCCAACAACCGCGCTGTGACTCCGTCGGCGGATGCCAAGCCGGCCGGCGATTCCATCGCGCTGGATTCCGCGATCCCCGATGCTGACGGCGCCGAGTTCAACATGGTGGACATCATCTCCGGCGTGGTCGACGATTCCTCCCTGCTGGAGTTGCAGCCCGTCTTCGCCCGTAATGCGCTGACCGCCGTGGCCCGGATCAACGGCAACGCGGTGGGTATCGTGGCCAACCAGCCGACTCAGAATGATGCCTGGTTGGATACTGATTCTGCGGAGAAGATTGCTCGTTTCATCCGTTTCTGCAACACCTTCAATCTTCCTTTGGTGACGTTCGTGGATGCTCCCGGTTTTATTTCCGACGCCACCTCCCTCGGCGCCGCTCGCCGCACCGCCAAGCTCCTGTCTGCGTCCGCGGACGCGTCGGTGGGCAAGATCACGGTGATCGTTCGTCGCGCGTTTGGCTCCGCATACTTGGCCATGGGCGCCAAGCGGATGGGCACGGACCTGGTCTTCGCCTGGCCTACCGCCCAGATCTCCACCGACGACGCTGAGGCTCTATCCGAGGTCACCGGCGAAGATGCCCAAAAGATGGAGCAGAAGCTGGTCAATCCTTATGCCGCCGCAGAGCGCGGTTTGGTGGACGCAGTGATCAGCCCTTCCGCCACGCGCCAGCAGCTCATCGATGGATTGCGTCTGCTCGAGCGCAAGGTGGAGGACGGATACCACCGCAAGCACAACAACATGCCGCTGTAAGAGAAGTTAGGGATCACTAGATATGTCACATACTCCTCCCACCAGCGCCACCTCTCCCGCGGAGGCACCAGAAGATAACGTCTCCTCTCCTGCCACCAATGTGGAGATCATCAAAGGCAACGTGACGGACACGCAACGCGCAGCCTTGGAGCAGGTCGTGAACTCCGTTGCCGAGGCCGTGGAGCGCGAGAAAAACGTCAAGCCCAATCCGCGCGGGCACTACGGGACGCCCCTGCGCCAGCGCGCCACCAACACAGCGAATCCCACCGGATTTCGCACTGCGCCGCTGCCGTGAGCGCGCCCCACACGGGCCGGATTGTCCTGGCCTCCACGTCTCCGTCACGCCTGAGCATTCTTCGCTCAGCGGGGATCGAGCCGATTGTGGAACCCTCCGACGTGGACGAGGACGCCGCAGCCGCCGAGCTGACGGAACCGTCCCCGGAGGAATTCGTCCAACACTTGGCTCAAGCCAAGGCGCGGGCGGTGAGTTGGCGTCGAGAAAAAGAAAACACCGCAACCGCAAGTGACGTAATCATTGGCGGGGACAGCATGCTGCTGCTCGACGGCGAGCTTCAAGGCAAGCCGTACACCGTCGAGGAAACGGTGCACAGGTGGCAGGCACAGCGGGGCAAGGTCGCGCACCTAGTCACGGGGCATTGCGTGATGTATCGGGGCGAGGTGGTCACGGAAGCTGCCACCACCGCCGTGCATTTCGGCGATGTATCCGACGCCGACATCCGCGCCTACGCGGAAACCAACGAACCGCTTTTGTGCGCTGGGGCATTCACCTTGGAGGCGATGGGCGGCTGGTTCATCGACAAGATCGAGGGGGATCCCTCTTCGGTGATCGGGCTCTCGCTACCCGTGGTGCGCAGGTCCATGGAGCACTTCGGCCTGCGCGTCAGCGATTTCTGGAACCTCTAGCGCTGATCCATCGGCACCACGTGGCGCTGCTCCGGACCGTTGTACTCGGACAGCGGGCGAATCAGCGAGTTGTTCTCATACTGCTCCACGATGTGCGCCGTCCAACCGGCCACGCGGGCGATGACGAACAGCGGAGTGAAGAAGTCCACGGGGAATCCCAGCAGGTAGTAGGCCGGACCGGCAGGGAAATCGAGATTCGGCTGGATACCGTTGCGGGCATCCATCGCGCCCTGCATGTTCTCGTACATTGCTACCCACTTGGCGCCGTCATGCCGCTGGGCAAGAGCGCGGAAGGAACGCTCCATGGACGGCACGCGGCTATCGCCTTTCTTGTACACGCGGTGGCCAAAGCCCATGATGAGCTTCTTGTTGTCCAAGGCATCGTTGACCCACGCTTCCGCTTGATTGGGATCATCGATTTCCAACATGGTGTGCATGACGAATTCGTTGGCACCGCCGTGCAGGGGTCCCTTGAGCGCGCCGATAGCACCGGTGATGGCGGAGTAGACGTCCGAGCGTGTGGACGTGATCACGCGGCTGGTGAACGTAGAGGCGTTGAAGGAGTGCTCCGCGTAGAGGATGAGAGACTTCTCGAAGTCCCGGGCGTCCTCTGGGTTCGAGGCGGGCGAATCCTCCTCGTTGCCAAAAACCATGGACAGCAGGTTCTCCGCTACGCCCTTATTCGGATCAGGGGCCACGATGTCCTTGCCCTGGCGCCTGCGGATGTCCATGGCCATCGCCATGGGCAGCTGCGCCAGCAGATTGTGGCCTACGTGGGTGATGTGCTCCTTATCCGGTGTGAAGTGCTCCGGATCCTTGGTGCCCATGTAGGACACGGCCGTGCGCATCACGTCCATGGGATGGCAGTCCGTGGGCAGCGAGTGGATCAGGGAGATCAGGCCTGGATCCAACTTGCGGTAAGAACGGCCGCGCTTGTTGAACTCCGTGAGCTGGTCTTGAGTGGGCAGCTCGCCGTTCCACAGTAGGTAGAAGACTTCCTCAAAACTGCAGTTTTTCACAAGATCCTGCACCGCGTATCCGCGGTAGGTCAGGGAATTGGTCTCTGGCATGACCTTGGACACGGAAGTGTAATCCGCGATGACTCCATACAGGCCCTTACGGACATCGGATGCTGGTGTGGTGGTGCTCATGGTTGTTCTCCTTGAAACGGATGAGACGAGGTGAAGGTGAAATCTAGTGAAGACGGGATGGAGAGTTAGAAAAGTCCCTGCGGAATATGTGGAGCGCGGGCCAACACGTCATCGTCGAAGACCACGTTGAGCTGCCCCAGATCCACGGCACCCAAGTCAGCGGTGTTTTCTGCGACGCTGAGGAAGCGGTCCTGCTCGGCGTCGGACACAATTCCCTCCGCAAGCGTGCGGAACTTCGCGATGTAATCCTCGCGCTGGAACGGACGTGCGCCCAGCGGGTGTGCATCGGCCACAGCGAGTTCTTCCTCGATGACTGTGCCGTCCTTCAACGTGATCACCGCACGAGCGCCAAAGGCCTTCTCGTTTGGATCCTCGGAGTGGTAGCGACGCGTCCACTCCGGATCCTCAACGGTGCTGATCTTGTTCCACAGCTCGATCGTGGACGGGCGGTTTGCTCGCTCTGGGGCGTAACTGCGCTCGTGGTGCCACTCGCCGTCTTCCAACGCGACGGCAAAGATGTACATCACCGAGTGGTCCAGCGTCTCGCGGGAAGCGGAAGGGTCGAACTTCTGCGGATCGCCCGAACCCGTGCCGATCACGTAGTGCGTGTGGTGGCTGGTGTACAGCACGACCGATTCGATGTCATCCAGGTTGGAGATCTTCTCCCGCATTGCCCGGGCCAAGTCGATAGGGGCCTGCGACTGGTACTCGGCGGAGTGCTCCTTAGTGTAGGTATCCAGGATCGCGCGCTTTTCCTCGCCCGCTTCGGGCAGCGGAACCGTGTAGCTGGCCTCGGGACCATCCAGCATCCACGCGATAACTCCGTCCTCGCCTTCCCAAATCGGAGCGGGAGCACCTTCTCCGCGCATGGCGCGATCCACGGCCTCTACCGCCATTTTTCCGGCGAATGCTGGGGCGTGGGCCTTCCAGCTGGAGATCAGTCCCTTACGGGACTGCCTCGTGGCCGTGGTGGTGTGCAGAGCCTGGCCTACCGCCTGATAGATCGTCTCCTGATCCAAGCCCAGCAGCGTGCCGATTCCGGCTGCGGCGCTGGGGCCTAGGTGTGCGACATGGTCGATCTTGTGCTTGTGCAGGCTGATGCCCTTCACCAGATTCACCTGGATCTCGTAGCCGGTGGCGATGCCACGGATAAGGTCTTGTCCCGTCAATCCGTTGGCCTCGGCGCGGTGCTGCGCCACGGCGAGGATGGACGGGATGTTATCGCCGGGATGGGAATATTCCGCGGCCAAGAACGTGTCATGGAAGTCCAGCTCGCGCACCGCCACCCCGTTAGCCCAGGCAGCCCACTCTGGGCTGACGACATCCTGGACACCGAATACTGCTGACCCGCCAGAACGGGGAGCCGCATGCGCTAAAGCTTGCGCCCGAGCTGCGGAGACCGGGCGTCGAAGAACGGAAGCCACCGCAACAGACGCATTGTCGATGATTCGGTTGACCACCATCTCCGCGGTCTCCTCGGCGACAGCGACGGGATCTGTGGCCACCCCCGCCACTTTCCAAGCCAAGTGCTGGTCCTGCGGAAAATCCTCGGCGGACTTCCATACCCGCACGGTGTGATCGATCATCGCGATAAAACCTCTCCTATAAATGTGAAAGTGTTGCAGATCACATTAGCGAGAAGAGTGATTAATTTCCTTTAAAAAACAAAACCCTGCAGCCTCCCCGCCCCATCACGGGGAGGGCGCTACAGGGTTCGGCGCGAAGCGAAGTTACGCGTGCTTTTCCTCCACGCGCTTGATGGCCTCTTCTGCCACCAGCTGCTGGATGCCCATGTCCAGCTCGGAGGTAAAACCAACACAAGAGCAGTTTATTTCGCCCAGCACGTACGTATCGGTGCCGTCTTCCGCATCGGCCAGCATGAAATCTGCGGTCCAGATCAGAGGAATGTTGTCTCCACCGAGCTTCTCCGCGATGACCGGACGAGCATCAGCAAACATGTCGATCAGGTCCTGCCATGCCTCTGGCTTGTCATAGGTGTACTTCGCGCCAGAGAACAGGGTCGCAGAGAAGTTGTCTCCGCCCTCTGCTGGCTTCTTGTGCACCACGAACACTGGGTGTGGGCCAACCAGCAGGATGCGCACCTCGCCTTCGACGATGCGTGGGCAGAAACGCATGTCCACCAGCATGCCGTTATCGCCGATGATGTACTGGTCACAGAAATCCATGAAATCGCCCAGCTCGCGAACCTCGGTGTGGTTGTCCACAGCCTCGGTGCACTTAAGCATGGTGTCCAGTGGCAACTCGGTGCCTGGCTCCACGGACTGCGCCAGCTCGCGATCCTTCAGCTGCACGCGCCAGATGCCGGAACCAGTGGATCCGCGGTTCTGCTTGAGCACGCGCTCGTCGTAGGACAGGGTCTTCGGGAAGGTCTCGTGGAAAGACTCCACGTCGTAGTAAGCAGCCGTGTCATCCGGCACCAGGTTAGTGTCATTGAGCTTGACCAGCGCATCCTTGGCACCGTAGGCCATCATTTCCTCAGGAGTAGACATACCCACCAAGTCGGCCTCGTGGGACAGCTTGGTCAGCAGCTCAAAGTAGCCCTTTTCTCCACCTGGAATGTTGCCCGGATTCACGCGGGAGATGTAGGCATCGTAATTTTCAGAAACGTCCTGGAAGATCTCTTCTGCGCGGTCGGGGTGGAAGTACACAACCTCGGCGTTCCATCCCTTGTCTCGAATCGCGTTGACGATGGGCATCGTATCCCTACGGTGTCCGTCGTCCCCCTTGTCGTTGCCACCCTCAACTTCAAATACAACAATGCTCTTCTTCAATGCAGTTACCTCTCTGAGTGTGCCCGGTCTGAGCAGTTGAAAATACACTGCTAATTTTATGCAGCTACCAGCCCATTCGCAGGGTGAGCATGACCCAGAAGTGACCCTTAAAGGGGTCAAACAGTTAGACTTTCTGGGTTAGGAAGGTGGACCCATGGGAATTGAATTCGATCCGAGCCCGCAGTTAGCTCAGTACGCGCACCCAGAAAAGCTCGTGACCAGCGCTTGGCTTGGCGCGAAGCTGGGTTCCCCGGACTTGAAAGTGCTGGAGAGCGACGAAGACTCGCTGCTCTATGACATTGGGCACATTCCCACTGCTCATCGTGTGAATTGGTCTGCGGATCTCAATGACTCTGTGTGTCGGGATTTCGTCGACGGTGAGGCCTTCGCTCAGCTCATGAACTCTCGGGGCATTTCCCGCGAGGACACGGTGGTTATCTACGGCGATCAGTCCAACCTGTGGGCCGTCTACACGCTGTGGGTCTTCGAATTGTTTGGCCACCCCGACGTGCGCCTTTTAGATGGTGGCCGTGATGCGTGGATGCAGGAAGAAAAGGAAACTTCCTACGAGGTACCCAACCGCACCACGGATAGTTATCCCGTCATTAATCGGGACGACGCCACTCATCGCGTCTTTGCTGATGAACTGCAAGCCCACTTGGATTCTCTG
This sequence comes from Corynebacterium sp. ED61, assembly GCF_015233855.1. Classification (NCBI taxonomy): domain Bacteria; kingdom Bacillati; phylum Actinomycetota; class Actinomycetes; order Mycobacteriales; family Corynebacteriaceae; genus Corynebacterium; species Corynebacterium sp. ED61. The sequence continues at coordinate 343,629 of NZ_JADGIT010000002.1, forward strand.
CAGATTCTCGATCTTCGTTCTCCCGAGGAATTCTCTGGCAGGACCAACGAGGAGGAACACCCGAGCGTCAGCAGGGCGGGTCACGTTCCCGGCGCACACAATCTCGCGACGGCGAACAACCTCTACCCCAACTCTCGTTTCCGCAGCCACGCGGAGCTTGCTGCCGCACACCAGCAGCTCGATTCTTCAGCCCCTACCGTGGTCTACTGTTCCTCCGGTGCCAGCGCCGCGCACGAGTGGTTCACGCTGACCTACCTTCTCGGGTGGGAAAACGTCCGTGTCTACGACGGTTCGTGGACCGAATGGGGCAATAAGGTTCGCGCCCCAATCGCACACTAATTCGAAGCGCTTTCCAAGCGCGCACATAAAATGCGGAAAGAAAACAATTCCCGCTGAAGTAACATGTGCGGGAGAACACACGCTTCTACATTATGGAATAAATTCCACACGACGTAGTAGCGTCAATGGGAATCTCTCAAAACAATCGTGGAGGATATGACGTGACTGAGACTGCTCGGGGTATCACCAAGGTGCTTATCGCCAACCGCGGCGAAATTGCCGTGAGGGTGATCCGCGCAGCTCGTGACGAGGGGCTGACCTCCGTCGCCGTTTACGCAGAGCCTGATGCCCATGCTCCCTTCGTGCGGATGGCTGATGAAGCCTTCGCACTGGGCGGACAGACCTCCGCTGAGTCCTACCTCAACGTGGACAAGATCCTCGAAGCGGCCGCGAAGTCCGGCGCAGATGCCGTGCACCCCGGTTACGGATTCCTCTCCGAAAACGGTGACTTCGCAGAAGCCGTCATCAACGCTGGGCTGACTTGGATCGGCCCCTCCCCCAAGGCTATTCGCCAGCTCGGCGATAAGGTCACTGCGCGCAACATCGCCACCGAGGTTGATGCACCACTGACCCCTGGCACTAAGGAGCCAGTCAAGGATGCCGAGGAGATCAAGGCGTTTGCGGAACAGCACGGTCTGCCCGTTGCCGTAAAGGCAGCTTTTGGTGGTGGCGGTCGCGGCATGAAGGTCGCCCACACCATGGAAGAGATCCCTGAGCTCTTCGAATCCGCCACCCGCGAGGCCATCGCAGCCTTCGGACGCGGCGAGTGCTTCGTGGAGCGCTACCTTGACCGCGCCCGCCACGTGGAGGCTCAGGTTCTGGCAGATTCCCACGGAAACGTGGTTGTTGCTTCCACTCGCGACTGCTCCTTGCAGCGCCGCTTCCAGAAGCTCGTGGAAGAGGCACCGGCACCTTTCCTCTCCGACGAGCAGAACGCGCGCATCTACGAGTCTGCCAAGGCGATCTGCCGTGCCGCAGGCTACCAAGGCGCAGGCACCGTGGAGTACTTGGTCAGCAGCGATGGCCTCATCAGCTTCCTCGAGGTCAACACCCGGCTGCAGGTGGAGCACCCCGTGACAGAGCAGGTCACGGGATGGGACTTGGTGCGCGAACAGTTCCGCATCGCCAACGGTCTGCCACTGAGCCGCACCGAAGATCCAGAGATCAACGGCCACGCCTTTGAATTCCGCATCAATGGTGAAGACCCGGCCAATAACTTCATGCCCGCCCCCGGATGCGTGACGGCATACTCGGAGCCATCCGGTCCTGGCGTGCGCATGGACTCCGGCATCGAAGAAGGTGCGACGATCGGCGGACAGTTCGATTCCATGCTCGCCAAGCTCATCGTCACCGGCGAGACTCGCGAGCAGGCTCTGCAGCGCTCCGCCCGCGCGCTGGAAGAATATGTGGTGGAAGGTCTTCCCACCGTGATCCCGTTCCATCAGGAAATGGTCACGCACCCAGAATTCGCTGCTGCCGACGGTAATTTCACTGTCTACACGCGCTGGATCGAAGAGGATTGGGACAACCAGCTCCCCGCATACGAAGAACCCCTGGATGCCAGCCAGTCGTCCGGAGATGTGGTGGAGCTTCCGCGCGAGAATGTTGTCGTCGAAATTGATGGACAGCGCGTGGAAATCACCGTTCCCGGCGAGCTGATGGCGACAGGCAGCAGCCAGCGTCGCGCACGGCGTCGCCGTGGTGCCAGCGGACAGGTCGCCATCACCGGCGACACGGTGGCCTCCCCTATGCAGGGAACCGTGATCAAGGTCGACGTGTCCGAGGGCCAAGAGGTTTCCGAGGGCGATGCTCTGCTGGTTCTTGAGGCCATGAAGATGGAAAACGCTGTGAAGGCTCACAAGTCCGGCGTGGTCAAGGGATTGTCCGTGCACGCTGGTCAAGGTGTCACCAAGAACGAGCCGATGCTGGAGATCGTGGATCCAGAAGACAGTTCCGCTGAGTAGTTGGACGCACTCGGCGCGAAACCTTAACCGAAAATACGCTGAAAACTGCAGCACAGCCAATTAAAGTAGCGTGACGATGCAAGATTCAGATCAGCCTCAGCAGCCACGGGCATTCATGCGCCGCACATGGTGGCTTGTCGCTGGCTCGATGCTGCTGATCATTGGCCTGGCTACCGGCATCACCGCCTTGTTGGGCGTAAATAATTTCGGCGCCGAAGATGGCGTGAGCGTTTCCGCCAACAAGAGCTACTACCTGCTGGCCGACCGGGATGCATTGGGCGTGACCGAATGCAATCTGGAACTCGCGGACGGCAGCGATGCTAACTCCCTGCTGAGCAACGTAGAGCCCTTGGTGGACGAATCCATGCAGGTCCAGGACGTCTCGTTGCCCGTCATCGAAGCCAAAGGCGTATACGCCCGCGTGCAGTTTTCTGAAGATGCGGACAATCTCCGCTTTGTCTGCGATACCGGTCAGACCTATATCTCCAGCTTCAGCGAGACCACGTTGCAGGCGCTGCGCTGGGTCTCGCAGCTGACTCTGCTGTTCGGCATCGCTGCGCTCCTGGCAGCCTTGGCGCTGCGTTACCTCCCCGGCAGGGATTCCAGCACGTCCGCTGCCTCGCCCGCTACATCGACGACCCGGAGTGATCCTGAGCATGGACAAAATGGCTAATCAATTGGCCGGCCACCTGGCCAAATTCACCAAGCCCCACCGCGGCTTCGTCCTATCGATCGATCAGGGCACTACCTCCACCCGCGCCATGATTTTCGACGCCCGCGGCCAGGTGGTCAGCACCAGTCAACTGGAACACCAGCAGATCTTCCCTCAGCCCGGATGGGTGGAACACGATCCTGAGGAGATCCTGCGGCACACCCGCAGAGTGATGGCTGATGCGATTGCGGTGGCGGATTTGCCGTCGGACGAAATCGCCTGCCTGGGCATCACCAACCAGCGCGAAACCACGGTGATGTGGGATCGGACCACGGGAAAGCCGGTCTACAACGCCATCGTGTGGCAGGACACGCGCACGGACAAGATCGTGAATTCGCTGGACGAGGAGACGAAGAACCTCTTCCAGGAGCGCACGGGTTTGCCCGCGTCGACGTATTTTTCCGGCCCGAAGATTCGCTGGATCCTCGATCACGTGGACGGCGTGCGCGAGCGTGCCGAGCGCGGGGAACTTGCGGTGGGCACGATTGATTCCTGGTTGGTGTGGGAGTTGACTCGTCGTTCCCGACGCCAACACGGAAGCATCAACAAGGGTGCCAAGCACGTCACCGATCTCACCAACGCTTCACGCACCATGCTGATGGATCTGCGCACGCAGAAGTGGGATCCGGAGCTATGTGAAGCTCTGGGGATCCCCATGAGTTTGCTTCCGGAGATCGTCAGCTCCTCTGAAGTTGTGGGCGCCGTGCGACGTTCCGGCCCAGCATATGGTGTGCTGATCAGCGGTATTATGGGCGATCAGCAGGCGGCGACGTTCGGCCAGGCGTGCTTGCGACCGGGCGAGGCGAAGAACACCTACGGCACCGGCAACTTCCTGCTGCTCAATACGGGCGCGGAGCCGCAGACCTCGGAGCACGGTCTGATCACCACCGTGGCGTATCGCTTGGGCAATCAACCCGCCGTTTTCGCGCTGGAAGGATCCATCGCGGTGACTGGTTCACTGGTGCAGTGGCTGCGCGACAACCTCGGTTTCTTCCACAGTGCGGACGATATCGAGGCGTTGGCGCGCAGCGTGGAGGACAACGGAGGTTGCTACGTGGTGCCCGCATTCTCTGGGCTTCTGGCACCACGGTGGCGGCCGGAAGCTCGTGGCGCGATTGTGGGGCTCACCAGGTACGTCACCAAGGCGCACATCGCCCGGGCTGCCTTGGAATCCACCGCGTTTCAGACCCGCGAGGTGGTGGAGGCCATGAATAAGGATTCCGGTGTTCCGCTCAAGGCGCTGAAGGTGGACGGCGGCATGGTTCCCAATACCTTGCTGATGCAGTTCCAGGCGGATCAGCTGGGCGTGCCGGTGACTGTCTCCCAGATCGCCGAGACCACCGCATTGGGCGCGGCGTACGCGGCCGGGTTGTCCGTGGGATTCTTCAGCGGAATCGAGGAGATCCGCCGACTCTGGCGCGAGCGCGTGACGTACAAGCCCGGTGTCTCTGATCAGGAACGCAATGAGGCTTTCCGCCAGTGGAACCGTGCTGTGGAACGGACCTATGACTGGGCTGAAAAAGACAGTCCGGGTCAGCGGTAGGCTAAACATCATGGATAGGCCACACCACCCCGATCTTCCACACCTGCGCGTCAGCGATCCTGAGCGCCACGATGCCATCAACATCCTCGGTAGCCACTTCGCCGAAGGCCGGTTGAGCCTAGATGAGTTCGAGCAGCGCTCCACGCAGGCCGCCAACGCCGTGACGAAGAGCGAGTTGGACACGCTGTTTAAGGATCTCCCGCCACTGTCCCCGGGAGCTCACCTCATGCCGCACTACTCGGCTGCGGAGATTGAACGTGCCCGGCGCGATGGCGCGCGTCCGAAAGCCTCGATCTTGGGAATGACAGCGGTGGGTGCCACGGCCGCTGCGATCGTGTTGAACCCGATTTGGGATGCCTCTTTTGCGTTGTTGCTGATGATTCCCGCCATCGCCATCCTGCTCTACGTGGCCAAAGTCGGCCCGAACCACTGGCACACACCGTCCCAACGCAGCATGGAGCGCCGCCGACTCAAGGCGATCCGGGTGGAGCAGCGACTGGAGATCGAACAGCGCAAGGCTCAGCGTCGCACCCAGCGTGCGCAGCTGACGGACTCGGCAATGAAGTTCGCCACCAATTCCATCAACAAGAAGCTCGGCGACCAGCGCTAGAGCTCGCCGCCGCGCCCGCCTTCTTCCACCTTGCCGTGGAACTGGTCAATCACTCCGGCAAACATGTGGATGCCCACGCCGATGGCGCGCTCGTCGAAAACGATATCCGGCTGGTGCAGGTCCGGCTTCTCCCCCTTGCCGTCCCACGCTCCCAAGCGGGCCATGGATCCCGGCACGTGCTCCAGGTACCAGCTGAAATCCTCGCCGCCGGTGGACTGCGGAGCTTCCCGCAGCGCGTATGGATCGCGGTCCTTAACTGCCTGGGCAATCATGGCCGTGGCCACGTCATCGTTGGTCACTGGCGGCACGCCCTTGGTGTAGCGAATCTCCATGTCCGCGCCGGTCGGAGCCACAATCTGCTCTAGCAGCTCGGTGAGGATCTGCTGCCCCTGCCGCCACACGCCCACCTGCGCAGTGCGGAAAGTGCCCAGCAGGCGCACTTCCTGTGGGATGGCGTTAAACGTTGATCCCCCATTGACCGCGCCAAAGACCACCACCGTGCCGGAACGTGGATCCAGCCGACGAGTCAGCAGACCAGGCAATTGCGTGATGATCAGGCCCGCGGCATACACCAGATCGCTGGTCAAGTGCGGCCTAGAGGTGTGCCCGCCGTGACCACGCAGAATGATTTCCACCACGTCAGAGGCGCTGGTGATGGGGCCGGTCCGCACACCGATTTCCCCGGTCCGCAGCTTCGGTTCGCAGTGCACCGCGTAGATGGACTGCACGTCGCGCAGGGCTCCGGCCTCGATGACCTCTACTGCACCACCGTCCATGACCTCTTCTGCAGGCTGATAGATGCACCGAACTTGCACGGGCATGGCGTCGGCACCATGTTCTTCCACGAAGGCCGCCAGCCCACACGCCAGGGCCAACACGATCACGGTGTGAATATCGTGCCCGCAGGCGTGCATCACGCCCGGGTTCTGCGAGGAAAAGTCTAGGCCAGTGGCCTCTTCTAAGGGGAGGGCATCGATATCGCCGCGGAAGGCAATCAGCGGGGCGTCCTTCGGCCCGATGTCCACCGTGGCGCCCGTGGACGGCAACGCGCGCGGGTCCAGGCCGGCCTCGCGCAGGGTGGTCAGGATGAATTCCGTGGTTGCGGTTTCCATGTGGGACAACTCGGGGTTGCGGTGCAGGTGACGCCGCCATCCGCGGATGGTCTCGCGGTTGTTCTGAACCCATGCACTCACAAAACTGGAGATGCTCACGTGATCCACGGTCAGTCCTCGCCCTTCCTGTTGCCCTCGTTGTGCGCTGTGGTGAATGTTCCTTATTTCTCGACGCCACCACTGCCACCTCGCACGGGTGACTTTGTTCAACCACTTCAGTCTAGTCCCACGTGGCGCAGGCAACTGCATGCCAGGGGCGTGAACGGTAACTTGGTGTGCATGAATGAAGCGACGACGTCCCCGCAACAACTGGCTCAGCAGGCCGCAGAAGCACTTCTGGAAAAGACTTCCCAGGATGGATTCGATGTGGCAGTGGTTCTCGGCTCGGGGTGGCGCCCCGCGGCTGACGTGCTGACGGAGAATGCAGAGGACTTGCTGGAGTTCCCTATGTCTGACCTGCCGGGCTTTTTGCCGCCGACGGCGCAGGGCCACGGTGGCACGGTGCGCAGCGGAGTTATCGCTGGTCAGCGCGTGCTGGTTTTGTTGGGACGCACGCACGCTTATGAAGGCCACGAGCTGTGGCGCACGGCACACGCGGTGCGCACGGCGGCGGCTGCCGGTGTGTCCACGGTGGTACTGACCAACGCCGCCGGTGGCTTGATCGAGGGCATGCAGGTGGGCGAGCCAGTACTGATCAGCGATCACATCAACTTCACCGCGAAGACTCCGTTGAGCGGGGCGAACTTCGTCAATCTGGTGGATGCTTACTCCCCGGAGCTGCGCCGACGAGCGGAAAACCTGCGCCCCGGAATCCGCGAGGCGGTGTACGCAATGATGCCCGGACCGCAGTACGAAACTCCCGCAGAGATCCACATGCTGCGCACCCTAGGCGCTGGCCTGGTGGGCATGTCCACGGTGTACGAAACCATCGCTGCCCGCGAGGCCAACATGGATGTGCTGGGCATTTCTCTGGTGACGAACCTGGCTGCGGGAATGACCGGCGAGGCGCTGAACCACGAGGAGGTTCTGGAAGCCGGCAAGAACGCCGCCCAGGACATGGGTGAGCTGCTCCGCGAGCTGGTGGGCACCCTATGAGCGGGTTGCGCTTCGGCACCGCAGGGCTGCGCGCACCGGTAGGCCCCGGCCCCGATCTGCTCAACGTCCCCACCGTGACTCGGACCACCGCCGGAGTTGCGGCGTGGATGAAAGAGTCGGTGAAGCCCACCCGTTCGGATGGTCGCTTTCACGTGGCCGTGGGCTATGACGCGCGCTACGGATCTCACCCTTTTGCTCGTGCCACCGCGGAGACGTTCTCCGGAGCAGGTTTCGAAGTCACGCTCATTGCAGAGCCTGGTGCCACGCCGATTCTGGCTTGGCTGGTCAAGGCTCGGAAATTCGATGCGGGCGTGCAGATCACGGCCAGCCACAACCCGGGTGCGGATAACGGCTACAAGCTCTACCTCGACGGTGGACGCCAGCTGCTCAGCCCCGCCGATGCCCAGATTGAGGAAGCCATCTCCCGGCAACCGACCGCCGACAAGATCCCTCGCTCTGAGGCGAAATCTATGGATCTGGCAGCGCAGAATGGCTATGTCACGGCAATCTCCAGCGTGGTCGCCACCGGCGAGCAATCCGAGCTGTGCAAGCGCAGGACGTTGAAAATCCTCTACACCCCGATGCACGGCGTGGGCGGCGAGGCACTGGAATCAGCGCTGCGCAGCAATGGTTTTGGCGACATCCACTTTGTCCCCTCCCAACGGTGGCCGGACCCGGACTTCCCTACCGTGGCCTTCCCCAACCCAGAGGAGCCAGGTGCCACAGACCTGCTGCTGGAACAGGCGCGCGAGCTACAGCCGGATCTGCTGATCGCGTTGGACCCGGACGCGGACCGCTGCATGCTCGGAGTGCCAGATCCTTCCGAGCCCACGTATGGATACCGCATGCTGCGTGGAGACGAGACCGGTCCACTGCTAGCGGGGCACGTGGTGAGTCGGCGCGTGGTGGCGTCGGAAAGAAACAAACAACCACCTGCGCCCGTGGTGGCAACCACCGTGGTTTCCAGCCAGCTACTGGGCCACATGGCCCGGCGCAACGGGTGGAATTACGTGGAGACGCTCACCGGGTTCAAGCACCTGGCACGCGCGGCCGACGATCAGCCCGGCGAGTTGGCTTTCGCCTACGAAGAGGCCATCGGCACCTGCCCTGCGCCGCAGGTGGTGGCGGATAAGGACGGCATTGCCACAGCGCTGATCGCCGCGCAGTGGGTGGCGGATCTCAAGGAGCAAGGCCGCACCCTGCTGGACGAGCTGGCCGAGCTGGAGCAGACCTACGGTGTATTCCGCACCGGGCAGGTCAGCATGCGTTTTGAGACTCCGGAACAGGCTGCGGGGACGGTCACCGCAGTGTTGAACGCACCTCCCACGGAGCTGGCGGGGATCACTGTGGGCTCCTCGCCCATCGAGGACTCTGCGGGCCGAACGACCGACGGCGTGAAGTTGGCTGGCCAGCGCGAGGAGATGGCAATCCGGGTCATCGCCCGGCCGTCCGGCACGGAGCCAAAGGCCAAGTTCTACCTAGAGGTCACCGGGCCTGCGGGATCTCGCGATGCGGTGGAGGACGTGTACGGCGAGCTGGAGCGGGCCGTCAAGGAGCTGTTTTAGAGCTCGCGGGCGTTATAGCTCTTATCAGTTAGAGCTCGTTGAGGTCGATGTTGCGCGGGCCGTACAAACGGTCGCCGGCATCGCCGAGCCCCGGAATGATGTAGGCATCCTCGTTGAGTTCCGGGTCGATTGTGGCGGTGACCAGCTTCTTCACCGAGGTTTCCGCCTGCACCAGCGCATCGACTCCCGGCTTGGCGGAGATCATGCAGATGCAGGTGATGTCATCGGCACCACGGGCCTCCAGCAGGCGGATGGCATGCAGGAGGGATCCGCCGGTGGCCAGCATCGGGTCAACCAGAAATACGGGCTGACCGGCAAGATCGTCCGGCAGCGCCTCCAGGTAAGGGACAGGTTCGTGCGTCTCTTCGTCACGAGCCAGGCCAATGAAGCCCACCTGTGCGTCCGGGATCATAGACAGCGCTGGGTCGATCATGCCCAGCCCGGCGCGGATCACTGGCACGATGATCGGCGGCTTTTGCAGCCGGTAGCCGTCCGCCACCGCCACTGGAGTCTGCACATCAAACGTCTCCAGCTGCAGGTCGGCTGAGGCTTCGTAGACCAGCATCGCTCCGAGGTCAGCAAGAGCTGCCCGGAAGGCTGCGTTGTTACTGCGTGCGTCTCGCATGATTGTCATCCGCGAGGCCATCAATGGGTGCTGTACCACCTGAATTTCCATGTTTTCCGATTCTACGCATCCGCTTGGATGAACCTTTGAGGCACGCGCGGAGTCTAAGGGGTGTGTACGAAGGTCGGTTGGTTGGAAGAGCAGTGGGGACCGCAGGTGAATAACTGGATGCAGCAGTCAGGGGCGCAGCCTCAGGGAGCACACTCGTTTTTGAGCGCGAGGTCTTCTGACATTGCCTTGGTCGCGAGCGCTTTGTCCGATGTGGGGCGCACACTTGGCCACCCCGTGTCTTCGGCGGAGGCGCAGTGGCCCGTGCCTCTGGTTCCCGAGGCCAGCGATTTTCTCCGTGCGTTGTCGCAAGCTCGCCGAGCGCAATCGGCATCGTTGCAGGGCCTTTCGGTGTTTTTTCACAACGCCAACACCTCCCTCTCCCAGTTCAGACAGTCCTTGGACACTCATGAACAATCCACGGCCGCGGGCTGGAATCGGTGGTAGCAATGAACCTCACAACGCTCATCAATCCTCTGCTTCAGTTGGCGCCCTCCCCTTTCCTGGCCGGTCACTCGGAGTCTGTGCCTGATCTGGATCTGCAGCTCGTTGATGGATTGGCGCCCAGTGTGGCGCACGCCGTGGAAGGCATTGCGGGCGATGCGATCAGCCAGTCTCTAGGGGCTGGTGCTGGTCGCGTTCACCAGGCCATGGCCGCTGGACAGAGCATCGACGAGATTGCCCGCCAAGGTGAGCATGCAGTGCAGGAAGCCATCGCTGATATCACCGTGATCGCACAGGAGTGTCTGCAGGACGTTGTCGGGGCAGTTACTTCGTCTTCTCTCCTGGGCGGACCGCTCGGCATGCTGAGTGGTCCGCAAGTGGCGTTGATCGTGGAGGAGCGCAAGATCCAGGCTCATGACCGTCTGATCGAGCTTGGACGTGAGCTGCAGCTGCTCACCGCTGATATTGCGGCTGTCCAGGTACCTGAAGCTCCGCGATCTCCGAGTGACGCGTCGGCAGCTGCTCCAGGGAACACTGGGGTTCCCTCTTCCGCAGAGGCTCCACAGTCGGTTGCCCCTGAAGCTCTAGCTTCTCCTAGCGCTGACTCTGTTGCGGAATTTTCCGGAGAAAGCGCTGAGACCAACAGCGAGGATGTAGCCGGCGCTCCCTCACCGCAAGCGGCAGCCGCTGTTCAAGCCGCCCGCAGCGCGATGGGTACGCCGTATCAGTGGGGAGGGACTGCTCCCGGATCCGGCTTCGATTGCAGCGGCCTGACCCAATGGGCTTATGCACAGGCCGGGGTCGATATTCCACGAACCGCTCAGGAACAGGCTGTGGGTACACCGGTATCTCAGGAACAGCTTCTTCCAGGCGACTTGGTGGTGTGGGACGGCCACGTGGCCATGGTCGCAGAGGACGGTCAGATGATCGAAGCGGGCGATCCAGTACAGCTAAGCCCGATACGCACGGAAAACATCGGCATGAACTTCCTGGGCTTCTACCGACCCACCGGCTAACGCCTTCAACCTTCCTTAACCGCCGCCCTTTCAATCTACTTTAAAGCCTTCTCTCACCCCTCCACAGCTATCGATACACAGAAACGACGCACTCATGAGGAACTCTGGTTTAGCCCGCATCGTCAGCCAACCCCAAGCACGGGAATATAACGTCGCTCAATTCCTCGGCGAGGAACCGCCCACCGTCCCTCCCGTTCTCACCTCTGATCTTCGCCACACTCTCAACAAACACACAGAAGCCACATCGAAAAGCCCTAGGCAGACACGCTAGAATCTCCACCTATGGCATCAGAAAAAGGCGCACGCACTTTCGGCAACGGCATCGTCGCCCTGGAAATGGAACTGACCAGCGGCACGTGGTACACGCTCTGGGCTCCCAACTGGATTGTTCGCGGAGAACAGTGGCAAGCATTCCTCGGTGATGACAAGAACGTCTTCATCTTCGAATCCCCCGCCGAGGTCCTTGCCTTTATCGAATCCACCAAGTCTCACGACCTCACCGAGCATCCCAAGTGGGGCGCATTCATGAAGGACAAAGAGATCCGCGTGGTGCCCACCTCCAGCGGCAAGATCAGCTTGGTGGAACTCCCCAACAAGCTGGCGGAACGCCCTGGTTATGATTCCACGCTGGCCGTCACTCGCGGGTTCGACCTCCTGCAGTCTTTCGGCTCCGTGTTGAACATCGCCAGCATCAACACGTGGTTCAAGAGCTACTCCATCCTCCACAACACGCGTCGCGGAGCGGACCACTACGCCACCCAAAATGGCATGGAGGAATGGTCCGGAGTGGGACGCACTGTCGTCGACAAATGGGCGGAGCTCACCGACGACCTCGAAAAGGGCCTCAAGCGCCCTGACGTGGACACGAAGGCCACCGAGGACGCACAAAAGCGCATCGAAGAGGCCGAGGAACAGCGCGCCGAGCGAGTTGCCGCGATGCAAAAGAAGGAAGAAAAGCCGGCTGAGGAAGATACTGACCCGTACGACTCTTCCGTGTGGGGTACCTCGGGCATCGACCCAATCCGCATCAGCCTCAACGGCCAATACGTTTACACGCTGCGCTGCTACGTGGATAAGAAGCCAGTGTTCCTCGGCCACCAGGGCGAGATTTTCACGTTCAGCAATTCTCGCTCTCTGGTGCGCTGGCTCGTGGCCGCGCCGAAGCACGACCTAGATAAGCTGGCCACCTGGGGCGACATCGTCACCGCTGCAAACGCCGGTGAACTAGAAGTCCAGGTGCACGAGTCCAACCAGTATTCCTTCAACGGGCTGCGCGAAGACATCGCTGCAGGTCTTGATGCTGTGGACATCGCTCAGCTGTCCCAGGCCTACGAGCTGCTGGCAGACGCAGCGGACTGGGCTGAAGACGATGGCGTAAACAAGACTCTGCTGGCCTACCCTCGCCTGCAGAACTACTTGGCTTACCAGATGGGCTCCCCTAGTGACAACACCCCATCAGCTCCTTTCGATGAGGAAGCCAAGGGTTGGAAGGTCCTGGAGGATGGCCTGATCAAGCGCTTCTCCAAGTTCTGATCCGCTAAGGCAAAGCCGGGGCGCGCCACGTGATGTGGAGTGCCCCGGCTTTGTGCTGCTGTGTTGAGCTGTGTTGAGTCGCTTTGGCGAGCAACCGTGTCGAAAATATGTGTCTCAGTTCGCCCCTCAAGAATCAGCACGTAAGCACCCAGGCTCTGACCTGCAACTATAGCGACGTGTCAAAAAGATGTGCTGATTCTGGCACATATTTTTTTACACTGCGCCCGCGAAGAAAGCCTCTAGCAAAGCTTTGCTAGAGGCTTTCCACAGACCAGGTTTCTACTGCTGGTAAGGGTTGTCGCTCTGCGGGGAGTCCGCATCTGGATTCGGGTTCTGCGGCTGCTGACCGTAGCTCTGCGGCCGCTGTGGCTGCGGAGCCTGAGCCGACTGATCCGTTGGACCTTGCTGGCCTGCCTGATCTGGCTGGCCGTAGCCCTGCGATGCCGACTGCGCACCGTACTGATTGCCAAAGTTCTGTGGATTCTGGCCCGGCTGGCCGAAGTTCTGCTGACCTTGTGGCTGGCCGTAACCCTGCTGCCCCTGAGCCGGCGCACCGAATCCCTGCTGACCGTAATGCTGCTGACCTGGTGCCTGAGCACCGAAAGCCTGCTGGTTCATCTGTCCCTGACGGTTCATACCGAAGGTGACTTTAGAGCCTTCCATCAACAGCGCGCGCTGTGACATGAACAGCCACACCGCACCCGCGGTAACCGCAAGATGCAGCAGCAGTGCCAACCAGAAGCCTGCTCCATAACCAAAATCAACGGAGCCGCCCAAGGATTCCAGCTCTTCAATGTCATCCGAAGAACCATTTGAGTTCACCGCAGAAAGCACCAGCAGAAGCAGGCCGAGCACACTCGAACCGATTGCCATCGCACACGCGATGAACTTCTCCTTGTGCAGGTAGAACATCACAGACGCGGCAGCCAACAGGCCAAAGGAAATCAGCGCGATAACCAGCTGAACTGCATCTAGATCAGAAGAGTTCGCGCCAGCGCCGAAGCCGGTTCCGTCCAGCTCGCTGGCACCCCAACCATTCATGTGCCCCTCGATCGTGGAGCCGAAGAAACTCATCGCGAACGTGCGCCACGTCAAGGTGTAGAAGAGCAAAAACAGCAAAGCAGCAACGATCCCTGCGCCAGCCACCAGCTGGTTCATCGGGCGTGCCTTTACGTTGTTCACGAATCCAGCTGCACCGCCCTGGCCGTTGTCGGCTCCGGCTGCAGCTCCGTTAGCCTGCCACTGCCCGGCGTTGTTCTGCACGTCAGCTGGCTGGCTGTAATTAGGGTCAAAGTTCTGACCCTGCGGCTGTCCGCCTAGATTTTGCTCGAAGCCTTGGCCTTCGGGGTTCTGCCCAGCAGATCCATAAGGATTCTGATTAGTCATGAAACGCTTCCTCGTCATCTTTGGTGAGTAAGGCGCGCCTGGCAACGGGTCGCCTCACAAAAGGTCAACCGCCAGTCTAAGGTCTAGGCAGACAAAGCACAGTCAATCGGGGGACTACTGACGAAGCTCGTGGCTCAGGGCCTCCAGCTCGCCACCGCCAGCCATCTCCTGGGTCAGCTGCTCCAGCGTCACCTCGTCACGCGAGGCATCCAACACCTGCTTGCCCATGTTCAGCAACAGAAAGTGATCGCCCACCAAGTGCGCGTGATGTGGGTTGTGAGTAATCAAGATGACCCCCACTCCCCTTTCCGCGGCCATCCGCACAAAGCGCAGCACCATCCCGGACTGCTTCACGCCCAATGCGGCCGTAGGTTCATCCAAGATAAGTACCTTTGCACCAAAGTGCAGCGCGCGAGCAATCGCCACCACCTGGCGCTGTCCACCGGAGAGCGTGCTGATGGGCACGTCCACATCTGGAATATCCACGCCCATCTTCTTGAGCTCTTCCGCGGTAATCGCCTTCATCTCGGGCTCCTTCAAGCGCCCCAAGAATCCGGTCTGCTCCTGCCCCAGGAAGAAATTGCGCCACACACTCATCTGGTCCACAACAGCCAGGTCCTGGTACACCGTGGCGATTCCCCGGTTCAGCGCATCCTTCGGGGTGCGGAAGCGGACTTCCTCGCCCTCCACCAGCAGGGTGCCCTCCGTGGGCTCGTGACGCCCCGCCAGGATCTTGATCAAAGTGGATTTGCCCGCGCCATTGTCACCCAACACGCAGGTCACCGTGCCAGGCTGCACCTGCATGTCAATGTCCTGGAGCACGCGGATCTCGCCATAGCTCTTGCCAATGGATTCCAGCTGGATCAGCGCAGTGTTTGCGTCGGAAGAAAAAATCATGAGCGAGCCCCCATCAACCGCGAGAAGGAATTGTTGCTGATCACGGCGAACAGCAACATGACACCGAGAAAGAACTTGAACCAATCGGGGTTCCACCCGGCGTAGACGATGCCCTGGTTGGTCATGCCGAAGATCAATGCGCCGATCGCGGTGCCGATCGCGGTACCTCGGCCGCCGGTCAAGGCACAACCGCCGATCACCGCAGCGATGATGTAGAGGAATTCATTTCCGACGCCCTGCCCGGCCTGGATCGAATCGAATGCGAAGAGATTGTGCATGCCAACAAACCAGGCGGCGAAGGCCACGAACATGAACAGGATGATCTTCACCCGGCGCACGGGAACGCCGACGGCTCGCGCGGCTTCGGCGTCGCCGCCCACCGCGAAGATCCAGTTGCCGAAACGGGTTTTGTACAACAGCCAGCTACCCAAGGCCACGAATAACAGCCACCAGAAAACGGTGACACGAACGTCCACGCCGAAGATGTTCACGGAACTGGCGAACACTGCTTCCGCGGATCCGAAGCCTTCCATGTCCGAGATGCTCGGCGTGGCCACCTGCCCGGTGACCATCTTGGTGACCGCGAGGTTGATGCCCTGCAGCATCAAGAAGGTGGCCAGCGTAATCAGAAAGCTCGGGATGCCCGTGCGCATCACCATGAAGCCGTTGAAGGCACCGATAGCCAATGAGATGAACAGCGAGATGAACACGCCCGCCCAGCTGTTGAGCCACAGGTTGTAGTTGAGCATCGTGGCGGCCAGCGCTGCGGTGGTGACGGCCACGCCGGAGGAGAGATCGAACTCGTCACCGATCATCAGCAGGCCCACGGCGAGCGCGATGATGCCGATCGTGGAGCTGGCGTACAGCACGGTGGCGAATGCATCCAAGCTGCGGAATGCGGGCGCGACCACCAGGAACAGGGTGAAGATGAGGATCGCGCCCAACGCACTGGTTAGTTCCGGGCGGCGGATGATGTTCTTAATGCTGGGCGCCATGGTTAACGCAGTCCCTTCTGCGCGGCCTCAGCGATGGTGTCCACGTTGTCGGAATCCACAAAGCTCGGTCCGGTGAGCACTGCTTGTCCGCCGCCCACGGTGGAACCGTTGCGCTTGGCCAGCCACAGGGCGTCCACAGCCATGTAGCCCTGCAGGTATGGTTGCTGGTCCACGGCGAATTCCACGTCGCCATCGCGGATGGCGGTGACCAGCTCCGCGTTGGTATCGAAGGTGGCGATCTTGGCATCGGAGCCAGCGGCGTCCTTGGCCTTGGCAGCAACCAGGGCCACGGGAGCGACTAGTCCCATCACGTAATCGATGGACTTGTCCTGAGCCAGCTTGGCCTGGATGGTGGACTGCACGCTGGTCAGATCCATGCCGTTGACGTAGATGGTCTCCACCTTGGCACTGTCCGCGCCCTTCTCGATGCCGGAGCAGCGAGATTCCTGGGAGGTGTTGCCTTGCTCGTGGATCACACAGAGCACGTGCTTCGCGCCGTCTTCACCCAGGCGCTCACCCGCGCGCTCACCGGCGATGGATTCATCCTGGCCGAAGAACGCAGATAGTCCGTACTTCTGATAATCGGACATGCCCGCATTCAGTCCCACCACGGGGATGCCGGCATCGCTGGCACGCTTGGCCACCGGACCGATGGCCTCGGCGGTGGGCATGGTCAGAGCAATTCCGTCCACGTTGGAATCAATCGCGTTCTGCACCAGATTGGCCTGCTCAGAGGCCTGCGGGGAGGAGCTGTAGCGCAACTCAATGTTGTTCTTCTTCGCCGCGTCCTCCGCGCCTGCGCGAACGAGATCCCAGAAGGTATCGCCGGGGGCTCCGTGGCTGACCATCGCGACGGTGTAGCGCGGAGTATCCACGCCTCCCCCGCCGGATCCGTCGCCCGCGGTATCGCGTGGGCGGCCTCCGGTGGAAGAGCAGGCGGTCAAGGTAACGAGCGCAAGCAGGATCGTCAGCGCGACGACTGTGCGCAGGATGGCAGCAGGGCTCATGGCCTGCACGGAGTGACGTGAACTAGTTAACACAATGGCCGATTGTGCGCAGGTCAGAGACGGTAGTCAAACCTGCTCGGCCTCTTCTGAATCAATAAAGAGGGATGGAACAGCAACGATGCATACTCCGGGGTTGCCTGCGTCTGAACGGAAGCAACCCTCGGAGCAGACGAGCCGCTACTTGTCGTCTTCGTCCACAATCTCGGCGTCGATGATGCCGTCGCTGTCTTCCGCGGAGCCATCAGCATCCTCGTCATCATCCAAGCTCAGACCCAGCTGTTCCAGCTCTGCCTTGAGGTTTTCCATGGACAGCTCCATCTGCTCCTGCCCACCGAAGCCATCGCCACCGGGTCCCCGATGACTATGACCAGCGTGCGCATGACCGGCGTGATCGTGCCCGCCATCGTGCAGCCCGCCGAGCCCACCGGAGAGGTCCCCCTCGTCCGCGAACCCCTCGGTATTCGCTCCAAAGTGCTCGCCGAGTGCCGCATAAGCGGGGTAAATCACGTTGCGCTCCAAGTCCTCCCGCAGCGGCGCAGAGCAGAACGCGTAGTCCAGAGCGTTGGTGGTCATCTCCAGCAGCTGCCAGTACTCCAGATCGAAGGCCTCGGCCAGCACTTCAAATTCACGAGTCATCGTGGTGCCAGAGACCAGGCGGTTGTCCGTGTTGATGGTGCACACAAAGCCCATCTCGTAGAGCAAGTTGAACGGGTGATCCGCAATCTCATCGGCGATGCCAGTCTGGGTATTGGACGTGGGGCACACTTCCAGCGGAATCCGCTGATCGCGCACGGCAAGAGCAATCGGCCCCAGCTCCACGCCACTCATCGTCGCCTCGAAGTCTTCAAAGATCCGCACGCCGTGGCCGATGCGTCGGGAACCCTGCGCCAGCGCGTCCTTGATGGACTCCGGTCCGGCAGCCTCACCGGCGTGGATGGTGAAGGGCACCAAGTTGGCGCGCAGCAGGTCGAAGGCTTCCTTGTGATTCGACGCCGGGAACCCGTCCTCAGCTCCAGCGATGTCGAAGCCCACCACATATCCCTCACCGGGGGTGCGTTCGCCGAAGTTGTCTACCGTCAGCTGCGCGATTTCCGTTGCTCGATCCGCATGGCGCATAGCGCACAGCAGCAGGCGAACGTGAATGCGCTTGCCCTGCTCGGAGACAGCGCGCTCGCCTTCCTTGACGCCCTGAACGGTGGCTTCCACCACTTCTTGCAGGCTCAAGCCATCCTGCAGGTGCTGCTCCGGTGCGTAGCGCAGTTCCGCATAGACCACGTTGTCCGCAGCCAAGTCCTCCACTGCTTCCCGCGTCACTCGAATCAGGGCATCCTTGGTCTGTATGACGGCCGTGGTGTGATCAAAGGTGGTCAGATAGGTAGGGAGATCACCCGAGTTCGCTGCGTCATAGAACCACTGCTCCAGCTCCGCCGGATCCGTGGTGGGCAGCTGGTGGCCAATCTTCTCCGCGAGCTCCACGATGGTCGCGGGGCGCAGACCTCCATCGAGGTGATCGTGGAGTTCTACTTTGGGCAAAGAGGCAAGCACGTGCGATTCGATCATGGCTACGCATTCTACTCGTAAAGCCCCCTGCCGCCTCTCACCCTGTGCGCCAGCACGAGCTGGCGGAAATGATTAGGTGAGAAAGCGGCAGGGGGCCTGTAAAAAAAGCGGGGAGTTTAGCGTCGGAAAAGAGAAGACACCAAGCCACCGACCAGCACGCCAACTGCCGCGCCGGTTCCCACCAGACCAGCCTTGCCAGCCTCGGAAGAGCCGGTGCGAACCTCCTGGCGAACGCGGATGATGGCGG
Organism: Corynebacterium sp. ED61; assembly: GCF_015233855.1. Taxonomy (NCBI): domain Bacteria; kingdom Bacillati; phylum Actinomycetota; class Actinomycetes; order Mycobacteriales; family Corynebacteriaceae; genus Corynebacterium; species Corynebacterium sp. ED61. Next base: position 362,327 of record NZ_JADGIT010000002.1, read on the forward strand.
CTGGAGGAGCCTCTGGGCGCAGCTCAGCGAGGGACTCAGGGGTGGTCGCAGCCCATGCGGAGCAGTACAGCAGGATGCGCCAGATGAGATACATCGTCACCATGATGCCGATGATCGGACCGAAGGTGGCAGCGGCCGGGCTGCTCAGCGCGTTGGAGAAGAACAGCGTCGCGAACTGCTTGAAGATCTCGAAGATCACCGCGCCGATGACCGCAGCCTTGGCCACGGACTTGCGGTGCGTCTTGGCGCGAGGCAGCGCGCCAATCATCCAGACAAAGACCATCCAGTTGGCAATCACGCCGATGACCAGCGCAACAGCGAACGTGAGGAAGCGGATACCCGGCACGTCCTGCAGACCCACCATCTCGATCAAAGTGCTCGTGAAGCCGGAGTTACCGATGGCGGTGATGGCAAAAGCAACGATCAAGGAGATCAACAGGCCGATCAGTGCCAACAGGTCCTTAAGCTTGCCCATGATGAAGTTGGCTGGGGCACCATCCACCTTCCACATGGCGGACGCACCCATGCGCAACTTAGCCACCCAGCCAAGCCCGGTCCACAGCGCCAAGAGCAGACCAATGGAGAACACGGAATTACGTTGGGCGATCGCATCTTCAATGACCGTGTTCAAGGTGTTGCCCAGCTCGCCGCCGGCACTATCGGTCACGCTCTTCGTGACTTCGTCCAACAGCTCTTGGTTGCCGGCCAGCATCATCGCCCCGATGGCGAAAGTCAGCATCAGCAGTGGGAACAGGGACAACACGGAGAAGTACGTGATGGCTGCGGCGTACTGGTTGCCATCCTGATCCGTGTAACGCTCATGCATGCGCATGATGTGGTCAAACCATGGCCACTTGTCGCGGTACTTATCGATGAAGCCGAGCTCGTCGTCTCGCGAGCGCTCCACTCCGTATTCGTCGAGGTTGTCCGAGTTCACTTGGGTGACCATTGTCCGCCATCCTTGTCGCGCAGGCGCGCTACGGCGGCGTGTTGGCAGATAACCGCTGCGCGCGTGCTGTTCTTAAAACGTCTTGCTGCACACTGTAATGGACAAAACCCCCTTGCTTGGTGGCAAGGGGGTTTTTGATGCGCTGCGGGCGGGTGCGGCGCGGAGATGGTCTAACGCGGAGGGGCGAGGAAACCGACATTCTCGTAAACCTGGGAAATGGTGCGGGCGGCGATCTCGCGTGCGCGGTCGGCGCCTTCGGCCAGCACCTGTTCCAGCTGGGCGCGGTCGTTCATATACTCGTCGAAGGTGGCGCGCAGCGGGGTGGTGAACGCCTCCAGAGCCTCGGCTGTGTCCTTCTTCAGGTCGCCGTATCCGGCGCCGGAGTTTTGGTAACCCTCCACGATATTGTCTACAGACTCGCCTGTCAGAGAAGACTGAATGACCAGTAAGTTAGATACGCCGGGCTTGTTTTCCTTGTCGTAGCAGATCTCGCCATCGTTATCCGTGACAGCGCTGCGGATACGCTTCGCGGAGACCTTGGGATCATCCAACAAGTTGATCAGGCCCTTGGGGTTGTCCGTGGACTTACTCATCTTCGCCCTGGGGTTCTGCAGGTCGTAGATCTTGGACGCGCCCTGAGGGATGAAGCCTTCCGGCACCACGAAGGTCTTCTTGTAGCGGGAGTTGAAGCGTTCCGCGAGGTTGCGGGTCAGCTCCAGGTGCTGGCGCTGGTCCTCGCCCACCGGCACGAGGTGCGGGCGGTAGAGCAGGATATCCGCGGCCATGAGCATGGGGTAGGCGTACAGCCCAGCGGTGGTGTTATCACTTCCCTGCTTGGCGGACTTGTCCTTGAACTGTGTCATTCGGCGCGCTTCACCGTCGCCGGTGATGCACATGAGGATCCACGCCAGCTGGTTGTGCTCCGGCACGTGCGATTGCACAAAGAGGGTGGATTGTTCTGGGTCGATGCCCAGGGCCAGCAATTGCGCCACGCCCGCGAGGGTGCGCTGACGCAGCTCCTTGGGGTTGTATCCCGGCACGGTGATGGCGTGCTGATCGGGGATGAAGTAGAAGGTGTCATACGTCTTCTGCAGCTCAATGAACTGCTTGACTGCTCCCAGGTAGTTGCCGAGGTGGTAACTATCGCTGGTGGGTTGCAGTCCGGACACCACTCGCTGCTTCTTTTCGCCCACCCCGCTGGTGGGGCCGTTGGTGGACGCGGTCTCGGTGTTTTCAGACGTGGTCATGGGTGTGCAGTTTACTCCGGCTGCTCTGGGCCTTCTGTGTAGGGACGTGGGCTGTCTGCCTCGGTGGCAGCACCTGAAGTGCCCTAGGTTTTGTTCCTAGGCATGTGCCTTGATTTCCATTATTCCTTG